>NZ_CP053439.1:1922727-2243181 GCF_000769405.2 Rhizobium brockwellii | reverse complement strand
CCGCCAGCAAGGTGGTGAGCGAGATCACCGTGCGGAAGCCGAAAGCATTGAATGTGCGCGAGGCGGCGAATTTCGAGCCCATGGAGCCGAGCGCGCTGACGAAGGTGACCGAGCCCGATTGCAGCGGCGTCAGGCCGAAGCCGAGCTGGAGCATCAGCGGCATCAGGAAAGGCAGGGCGCCAAGTCCCATGCGGAAATTCGAGGCGCCGAGGATTGCCGCCCGGAACATCGGGTAACGGAACATCTTCGGATCGAGAAGCGGATAGGGCACGCGGCGGGCATGCAGGAGGTAGAGGAGGCCGGCAAGGACGCCGATCGTAACCGTGACATAACCGTAGATAACGGGCACGGCCGGCAGGCTGATCACCGACAGGCCGAAGACGAAGCCGGAGAAGCCGATGCCGCAAAGGAAGAAGCCGGGGAAATCCATCGGCCGCGGGCTGCGCGGCTCGACCGCCGGCAGGAAACGGGTGACGAGGATGATACCGAGCACGCCGATCGGGACGTTGATCCAGAAGATCCAGTGCCAGGTGAGGTAGGTGGTGAGGAAGCCGCCGATCGGCGGACCCATGATCGGACCGATCAAAGCTGGAATGGTAAGCCAGGCCATGGCATCGACGAGTTCGTGACGCGGCGTTCCCCGGACCAGCAGCAAGCGGCTGACCGGCGTCATCATCGAGCCGCCAGCGCCCTGGATCAGGCGTGAGATGACGAAGGCCGTGATCGAGTTGGAAAAGGCGCAGGCGATCGAGCCGATCATGAAAACGACGATCGCCATGCGGAAAATGTTACGCGCGCCGAACCGATCGGACATCCAGCCGCTGATCGGAATGAAGATCGCCAGCGCCACGAGATAGCTGGTGACGGCGAGCTTCAGCGCGATCGGCGAGGTGCCGATATCGGCGGCGATCGCCGGCAGGCTGGTGGCGATCACGGTCGAATCCATCTGTTCCATGAACAGGGCGACCGCAAGGATCATGGGCGTGAGGCGGGGCACGGGCAACCAAAATGCAAAGAGAAAAGTGCGGCGCCATGGGCGTCGGTCAGGATCGGTTTGTTTCTAAGGCAGCGATGCGCCTCTGTCCATGAAATCGATGTCGCATGCAGCGTGTCGGCGGCATGAGGGCCGGCTTGCCGCCGCCGCGCTTTCCTGAAATAGATGCGCCGTCAGGTGCCCGCCGTCCAGGCGGGAGAATCGGGAATCCGGTGCAAGGCCGGAACGTGCCCAACGCTGTAAGGCCGACGCTTGCCGCTTCATCACGCCACTGGCTTCTTGCCGGGAAGGCTGCGGCAGACGGATGACGCCGAGTCAGAAGACCGGCCTGGCTAGATAGACCGATCCGCGCGGACGGCGGGGCGGTTGCGTTGTTGGGGATTTGACGATGCGACCCTTTGATGAGGATGCCCTTTCGGCGGCGTCCGGTTTTTCCTTGGCCGAACGCGAGGCCGTCTATCACGCGATCATGACGCGGCGCGACGTTCGCAGCCAGTTCCTGCCCGATCCCTTGCCGGATGACCTTGTGCGGCGGCTGCTGACGGCGGCCCATCATGCACCCTCCGTGGGCTTCATGCAGCCGTGGAATTTCATTCTGGTGAAAAGCGCAACCGTGCGGGCGCGCGTCCGGGATGCTTTTGCGAGGGCCAACGAGGAGGCGGCGCTGATGTTCGAAGGCGAACGGCGGCGGGCCTACCGCTCGCTCAAGCTCGAAGGCATCGTCGAGGCGCCGCTCGGCATATGCGTGACCTGCGATCCTACTCGCAGCGGCAGCGTGGTACTGGGGCGCACGCACAATCCCAGGATGGATAGCTATTCCACTGTCTGCGCCATCCAGAATCTCTGGCTTGCGGCGCGGGCGGAAGGGGTCGGCATCGGCTGGGTCAGCATCTTTCATGAAGGCGACCTGAAGAGCATTCTCGGCATACCCCAGCATATCGAGGTGGTCGCCTGGCTCTGTGCCGGTTTCGTCGACCGGCTCTATGACGAGCCGGAACTCTCCGTCAAAGGTTGGCGGCAGCGGCTGCCGCTCGATGAACTCGTCTTTCATGATGGATGGGGACTGAACACCTAGGGCAGTGCGGTTGAGCATGGCCTCAATCGCACAGTCACGCCATTGACAGTCAAGGTGAGCAAACCGATGTCGGTATCGTCGACGCCGTGCGAGGCCGAGATATCTTTGTTCCCTTATGCCGAACTCGGCATAAGGGATTTATCCCGAGTCCGAAACTATGCCGAGCCCACCAATTATCGAGGAACTTTCAGTAGGCAGGAAAGCGCCAATTGCAGTCATCGGCCTCAGGCCGATGACTGTCTTAGAGGATAGCTTTTCCGTTTATGCAGGTAACGACATTGCCGCCAACCCAAACATCTTCGGATTCGAGCCGGACATGTACCCGCCCTGACCTGCCCAAGACCGTCCCTTGCGCAGCGATGTATGAAGGCGGAGCGAGATTTGCGGAAATGAGCCATTTTGCCAAACCCGCATTTAGGCTACCAGTGACTGGGTCTTCGTAACCAGCGGCGGTGAAGGCGCGGACCTCGAAATCCACGCCATCGACGTCCCCCAAACATGGTGCAATCAGGCCTACCCTTAGTCCGGAAATACTCTTGTAGTTCGGACGGACACGTAGGACATCGTCTCTGCTTTTCAGGAGCAAGGCCATCCAACCGGGACCGTTGTCTACCCAACTCGCATCGACTATCATCTCAGGTGACAGACTTAGACCGCTCATAACTCGTTTCATTAGATCGTTATCGATATGTCCAGTCTTGATCAAATCTGGAGCCAGAAATGAGAGGATATCGTCGTCTCTTCTGATCCGGATCAAACCCGCCTCACATTCCTGGATGACAACTGGCTGCTTTGGCTTTCCGCCCAAGGTCAGCCATGCGTGGCAGCTACCCAAAGTCGGGTGTCCGGCAAAGGGTAGCTCCTGATGTGGCGTGAAAATTCTGACGCGATAATCAGCATCCGGGACCGTCGGCTTTAGGAGGAAGGTCGTCTCGCTTAGATTGGTCCAGTTGGCAAACTTGGCCATCGTTGATGTATCAAGATCGTCCGCATCCACTACCACCGCAAGTGGATTTCCACCCATTCGCTCCGAGGAAAAAACATCAACCTGTTGAAACGATAGCTCTTTAAGATTGCTGTTCATAGCATCTCCTACTGTTCGTTCGCTAATGGCGTGCGGCAATGTCTATACACAAGGGGCTGCAGAATGCCTTTCGGAGTAACGGATGCAGACAAAGATTTTCGCTTCGGGCCATACCCGGTCTTCCAAAGCGTTCAAATTACGCCGAGCTTTTAAATCCTTGATTACCGGAAATCTCGGGCTTTAGGGAATGGGCTCGGCATAGTTTCGGACTCGGGATAAATTCCTGACCTTCACATCGATACGCTGAAGGAGAAATCCCGGAATTTCCAATAGATATTCGGCTATCGGCGGCTCAATCGGAGGATAACGGCCCAATGAACATGATCGACTTGAAGGAACGGATCATCGTGATCACAGGCGGTGCGCGCGGCATCGGCTACGCCATCGCAGAGCGCGTCATCCAGTCTGGTGGCAAGGTGGCCATCTGGGACCTGAACGAAAACATGGCGAAGGACAGCGCTTCCGCTCTCGGATCTGGCACGGTCGCTTTCAGCGTCAACGTCGCAGATCCTGTATCAGTGAAAAACGCGGCGGCGACGACCGAGGAGATTTTTGGCCGTATCGACGGCCTCGTCAATTCCGCCGGGATTACCGGCCCGGTAAAGCCCACGATCGAATACGACTTCGGTGAGTGGAAAGACGTCGTCGATGTCTGCCTCACCGGAACCTTCAATTGTTGCCGGCACGTCGTTCCGGTCATGTTAAAGCGCGACTACGGGCGGATCGTGAACATCTCCTCGGTTGCGGGCAAGGAAGGAAATCCGAACATCGCCGCCTACAGCGCAGCGAAAGCTGGTGTGCTGGGCTTCACCAAGTCGCTTGGCAAGGAACTCGCAAAGACGGGAATCGCGGTGAACGCGGTAACGCCGACCACAGCAAAGACACCTATATTGGACGGGCTGACATCCGAGTTTATCGAATATATGCGCGTCCGCATTCCGCGTGACCGTTTTGTTGAACTTCATGAGATCGCTTCGATGGTCGTCTGGCTGCTCTCCGAGGAGAACTCCTTCACGACCGCATCGGCGTTCGACCTGAGCGGCGGTCGTACGACCTACTGACCATGCTCAAGCGATCCGCATTCACATCCCGCCGCACGTTCACGTGACATCGCCGTCATCTCATCCACCCTGGGAGGACGCCGCTATGGCTCGGCCACCGCCGTGCCAGCTGTTCGATCACTGCTGCTGTTGCGGCTGCGGACCTGACGTTGCCGGATTGGCGAGGTCGATCGAGCCCTGATCGCCGGCCAGAAACTGCGGGCCGACCTGACGGACGCGGTTCTGCGTCGGATCGTAGGGGCGCTCGGGAACGGATGGTTGCGGCGCGGCGGCTGCGGCATCTTTCGGGGGATTGGTGCGGATGGTGGTGATCGAGCCCAGTTGCGGCGGTTCGCTTACCGCCTGCTTGCCGCGCATCTCCTCGTAGTAGGCGGTGAGATTGCAGGCGCAGGTGGACTTTTCCCCGGGCGTGCGGTTCTTGTAGGCAAAGGCATTTTTCATGGCGCTGTAGGGCGTACCCGTTGCAACCGAGATCATGTTCGAGGCTTCGGTGCTCGTCACGTCACGATAGAACAGTTCGGTCTCGATGCCCGGGCACATCTTGGCGCAGGTCTGGGCGTCGCGGCCGAAATCGACCGACGTGGCGTTCGAGCTGATCGGGAAGAAGCCGCCGTCGCAGCTGCGCACGCACATGGTGCTGACCGGTGAGAGCATCTCGGCCCGCGGCACGCCGTAGCGCGGATCGACCTCTTCACCGCCGCCGAGCGGAATGAAGGTATCGGTGCGCATCGCCTGTTCTTCGACGCTCGGAGCCGGTTCGTTGGCGCTGCGATCGCTCGGGGCATAGAAGTTTTCGCTGCTGCAGCCATTGCGGTCGAGAGCCGCGACCAGTTCGCGGCGTGCGCCGTCATCGGCGCCGTTCTGGCCGGCCAGTTCGTTGCGGCGGTCCTGGAGATAGCGGATATTGTCGATCATGCGGGCTTCGGACTGCGAGAGTTCGGCGCAATAATCGGCATTCTCGCCGCCGATCACGACCATGCTACCCGAGGTGCAGTCATTGCTGCGCAGCTCGTTGCGAACCTTGCGCAGCTCAAGGTTCTGTTCGGCCATGGCGCTGGAATATTGGCGCGCCACCGGGCCGTTGCCATTGCCGATCGATCGCGGCAGGTCGGCAAGGCGGCCGCGCAGGTCCTCACAGACGGCGCTGCTTTGCGCGGCGGCAGGCGCCGCAAGGGCAAGGAGAAGGGCAAGAGACAGGTTTCGGCGTTTCACGGCGTCGTCCCGGAATGAGCAAAGAATCGATCGGTCGATTGCGGCGTTGATCGCCGCGGGTTTCTCTTAGGGTATTTCTCTTAATAAGCTGGAATAAATACTTAGCGTATTTTCGCGATTTTATCCAGCGGACAGCCAGAGACCCAGTATTCGACTATGAAGATGCTGCCGGTGATAATCAACGAGGCTAAGTGCTCCACTCCAATCTCCTCAGTCGCTTGGGGAACGTACTCATATCCGGACGTCGAAAATGACAGGTATTGCCAACGAACTCAGCTCCCCCGCAACGACAGTCGGGCTGCCGGAAACCCAACACGGCTTCCACGTCTTCGTGGACGGTTGTTATGAACCCGGTTCTGGGCACGGAGGCTGGGCATTCGTCGTCTATCGCGATGCCGCGGAAATCGCGTCCGGCTTCGGTGGGGTCGAAGATTCCGCTAATAATTCGATGGAATTGACCGCCGTCCTCAGGGCGGCAATCTGGATCAACAGCGAGGCCGCTGGCGAACATGCGGTCATCTGGTCCGATTCCATCTACGCCGTCACAGGCTGCAACATCAGGCGACATATCTGGAAGAACAACGGCTGGAAGAAACGCAGCCCGAACGGGAATGGCCGAAGCCGAACGATCGCCAATGCGGAACTCTGGAAAGCGGTCGATCTTCAGCTCTCGCAGAACCGGCTGATATCAGTTGCCTGGTGCAAGGGCCATTCCGGCATTGCCGGCAATGAACGCGCGGATGAGCTTGCGGATAGAGGACGGCTGTCGATATTGAACACTTGATATGTGCGCGCGCTATCGCGACGGCAACTAACCAGTCTTGCCGGGCATACCGTAGACGACGAACACCCCGCAGAGGATGACAACGGCCGTTGCTTCGCAGACGGTCACGACCACTGCCAAAGCGGCCCTTATTGTCGAGATGCCGAGGTCAGCGCGAAACCACCGCGTCTCTATCGTCAGGTACCAGGCGAGCGCCAACAGGAGAACCGCAAGTCCCGCCAGCCTCGGAATGTCCGTGCCTGTTCGTATCAGGATCGTCGCGATACCGATTCCGAGCGCGAAGGGTGCCGCCAGATAGCACTGGCTGTAGAATGGCGGCCGAAGCGTTTTTCTATCTATTGGGGTCTTGGATTTACGCAACAATTTCAAAGCCATGAGCAAGGGAAAGATGCTGTATGAGATGGCGCGAAACATCAGCAGGTTGGCATCGGTGGAGAGAAAGGACAGAGCGACGGATGAGTCCTGGCGCGAAAAGCTCAACTCGATGCCGTGCGCGATCAACAGGGTCACCAGCAGAAAGAGCGGAGGGCTCAGCGTGTCGGTGTATTGATCGGCCTCATTATCGAGCAATTCGGCATCCGCATAGCGCATCATCTGAGAGGGGTGGCGTAGCGTTCGCCACATCGTTATCGGATAGAACACGATCCACGAGGCAATCTCATACAGAAACTCCTCGAACGACTTCAGCAGCCGCATGAAATCCATAATAGCTCCCCGGTTGGACCGATGAGCTACTATTCACTCTTTGATGCGTGGAGCAACCGGCTCACGCCGGCTGCGATGCCTCGACGACGGCGAGTGCTGCCATGTTGACGACGCCGCGGGAGGTAACCGAGGGGGCGAGGATGTGGGCGGGCAGGGCGGTGCCGAGCAGGATCGGGCCGACATGCAGGCCGTCCGTCATCGACTTCACCACACCGAGCGTGATGTTGGCGGCATCGAGGTTCGGGAAGACTAGGAGGTTCGCCTCGTCGTGCAGCGTCGTGTCCGGCATGACGCGCTTGCGCAGTGCCTCGGTGATGGCGCTTTCGCCGTGCATCTCGCCATCGACCTCGAGATCGGGCGCGGCTTCGCGCACGAGCTGCAGGGCGTTGCGCATCTTCGTGGCGCTTTCGGATTCACGCGAGCCGAAATTGGAATGCGAGACCAGGGCGGCGCGCGGGGTGAGGCCGAAACGGCGGATTTCCTCGGCGGCCAGAACCGTCGCCTCGGCGACTTCCTCGGCAGTCGGATTGAAGGTGACGTAGGTGTCGGTGAAGAAGGTGGCGCCGCGCTGCGAGATCATCAGGCTGAGGGCCGAGAAATCACGGACATCCTTGCGCTTGCCGATGATCAGGCGGACATCGCGCAGATGCTTCTCATAGCGGCCTTCGAGGCCGCAGATCAGCGCATCGGCCTCGCCGCGCCTCAGCGCCAGTGCGCCGATGACTGTCGTGTTGGTGCGAACGATGGTGCGGGCAGCTTCCGGGATGACGCCGCGGCGGCCGACGAGGGAGAAATAGAGATCGACATATTCGCGGAAGCGCGGATCGTCTTCCGGGTTGATGACCTCGAAATCCTGCAGCGGCCGGATGCGCAGGCCGTAGCGCTTGAGGCGCGTCTCGATGACTTGCGGGCGGCCGATCAGGATCGGTTCGGCAAGGCCTTCCTCGAGCAGCACTTGGGCGGCACGCAGCACGCGCTCGTCCTCGCCCTCGGAAAAGATGACGCGCTTGCGCTCGGCGGCCTTGGCGGCGGTGAAGATCGGCTTCATGACGAAGCCGGAGCGGAAGACGAAGCGGTTCAACTGGTCGAGATAGGCGTCGAAATCCTGGATCGGGCGGCGGGCGACGCCGCTCTGTTCGGCAGCCCTGGCGACAGCAGGCGCGATGCGCAGGATCAGGCGCGGATCGAAGGGCGAGGGGATCAGATAATCGGGGCCGAAGACCGGGGTCTCGCCGGAATAGGCGCGGGCGGCGACGTCGGACGGTTCTTCGCGAGCAAGGGCGGCGATGGCACGCACGGCGGCCATCTTCATTTCCTCATTGATCGTCTCGGCGCCGCAATCGAGCGCGCCGCGGAAGATATAGGGAAAGCAGAGGACGTTGTTGACCTGGTTGGCGAAATCCGAGCGGCCGGTGCAGATCATCGCGTCGGGCCGGGCGGCGCGGGCGAGATCCGGCATGATCTCCGGCGTCGGATTGGCAAGTGCCATGATCAGCGGCTTTTTTGCCATCTGCGCCAGCAGTTCCGGCTTCAGCACGCCGGCGGCCGAAAGGCCGAGGAAGACGTCGGCGCCGCCGATATTTTCGGCCAGCGTGCGCGTTTCGCTCTTCTGGGCATAGATGGATTTCCATTCGTCCATCAGCTCGATCCGGCCCTCATACACCAGGCCTTCGAGATCGTGGACCCAGATGTTTTCGCGCTTGGCACCCAGGATCACCAGCAGGTTGAGGCAGGCAAGGGCGGCAGCACCGGCGCCGGAGGCGACGATCTTGATGTCCTCGATCTTCTTGCCGGCAAGTTCCAGCCCGTTCAGGATCGCGGCGGCGACGATGATCGCCGTGCCGTGCTGATCGTCGTGGAAGACGGGGATCTTCATCTTCTCGCGCAGGCGCCGCTCGACCTCGAAACATTCCGGCGCCTTGATGTCTTCGAGGTTGATACCGCCGAAGGTCGGCTCCAGCGAGGCGATGGTCGAGACCATCTGGTCGACGCCTGGGGCATCGATCTCGATATCGAAGACGTCGATGCCGGCGAATTTCTTGAAGAGCACGGCCTTGCCCTCCATGACCGGTTTGGAGGCAAGTGGGCCGATATTGCCGAGGCCAAGCACGGCGGTGCCGTTGGAAATGACGGCGACGAGATTGGCGCGCGAGGTATATTCGGCCGCCATTTCGGGATTGTCGCGGATGGCAAGGCAAGGGGCGGCAACGCCGGGCGAATAGGCGAGCGCCAGGTCGCGCTGGTTGCCGAGCGGCTTGGTCGCCTGGATCTCAAGCTTGCCGGGGCGGGGATAGCGGTGGAAGAAAAGCGCCTGTTCGTCGAGATCGCCGCTTGTCAGGTTCTTTTCCGTCTTCGATTTTTCCGGGTGATCCATCGCCGCCTCCGTGCACGTCTTTTTTGAACTTTCTCCATACATCAATCGGGTGAGGGGGACAGTATGGAAATGGGTGGTGGGAGAAGTTTTCGTGGTGGGTGCCCACGGCACGACTATTCGGCCTTGATGCCAGGCGGTCGATATGGTTGCCCCGGTTAGCTAATCCTTTTGGAAAACTTGTTTGACGACCTCAACAGGCGCAGGATGCCGGCCGCGACGGTGCGGGGCGCCGGTCGCATGGAGGAAATCATGGACAATTTGAACCTCACGACCCTGCAAAGGGGCCAGACGATGGTCAATGACGTGGCCATCGATGCTTTTGCCGCCGGATTTCGCGGCAGTCTCCTAACCAGTAAAGACATGGATTACAACGAAGCGCGGACGATCTGGAATGCGATGATCGACCGCCGGCCCGGGCTTATCGCGCGTTGCGCCGGTGCTGCCGATGTCGTGCGGGCGGTGCGGTTTGCACGCGACAATAATCTGCTCGTTTCGGTGCGTGGCGGTGGGCACGGTATTGCCGGCAACGCCGTCTGCGAGGGCGGTATCGTCATCGACCTGTCGGCGATGAAATCGGTGCGGGTGGATCCGCAGACCAAGCGCGCCAGGATCGAGCCCGGCGCAACACTTGCCGACGTCGACAAGGAAACGCTGGCCTTCGGGCTGGTGCTGCCGACCGGCATCAATTCCACCACCGGCATCGCCGGGCTTACGCTCGGCGGCGGTTTCGGCTGGCTGACCCGCAAATTCGGGCTGACGCTCGATAATCTGCTTTCGGTTGATGTGGTGACGGCCGATGGCGGGCTGGTCAAGGCGAGTGAGACGGAAAGGCCGGACCTCTTCTGGGCGTTGCGCGGCGGCGGCGGCAATTTCGGCGTTGTCACTTCCTTCGAATTCCAGCTCAACCCTCTCAACACAGAGGTTCTGGCCGGGCTGGTCGTACACCCCTTTGCCGATGCGGAAAAGGTGCTCAAGGAGTACCGACAGGCGCTGGAAGCAGCGCCTGACGAACTGACCTGCTGGGTGGTGATGCGCCAGGCGCCGCCGCTGCCGTTCCTTCCTGCCGAATGGCACGGCAAGGAGATCGTGGTGCTCGCCATGTGCTATTGCGGAGAAATCGCCGCCGGCGAAAAGGCCGCGGCCAGATTGCGCGCGATCGGAAATCCGATTGCCGACGTCGTCGGCCCGGTGCCGTTCACCGGTTGGCAACAGGCATTCGACCCGTTGCTCACGCCAGGGGCGCGCAATTATTGGAAGAGCCAGGATTTCGCCTCCCTCTCTGATGCTGCGATCGACGTGCTGCTCAAGGCCGTGCGCAAGCTGCCCGGACCGGAATGCGAGATATTCATCGGCCATGTCGGTGGTGCCGCTGGCCGCGTGCCCACTGAAGCAACTGCATTTCCGCAGCGCAGCTCGCATTTCGTCATGAATGTGCATGCGCGCTGGCGGGAAGCCGGGATGGATGGAAGCTGCATTGGTTGGGCGCGGGAGCTGTTCGAGGCAACCAAGCCGCATGCGGTCGGCACCGCCTACATCAACTTTATGCCCGAAGACGAAGGCGACCGCGTCGAGACTGCCTACGGCGCCAACTACGCTCGCCTTGCCGAGATCAAGCGGCGCTACGATCCGAACAATCTGTTCCGGATGAATCAGAACGTCAAACCGATGGCGGCTGTGCGCGCTGCCTAGCCCGACCATCCCGCGCTCGGGTGATATACTCGGGCGCGGGATGAGGCGCCAATCGCTTGTCACCTTTCGGTGAGTTCGATCAATTCGTGCAACAGCGCCGCGTCGTCCGAACCGGCATGGTCGTCAGGCCTCAGAACATGGGCAAGCCATGCTCCGTCCGCCGCCAGGCGAACGATCTCGAGCCGCATTCCCATGTCGGTTTCGGCGTGCCTGACCAGCCGGTCATTCATCCATCTGTGCCAAAGGCTTTTGGAGTAGGGGTCGGCGAGCACGGTCATCGTTTGCGCCGACCATGGGCTATTGTTGAGGGCGCGGTCGGCAAACAGGGTGCGGACATAGGCGCGGGTGAATGTGCCGTGGCCGCCCTTATCCTTTTCCAGTTCCTCATCGATCTCGCGGTCGAGGTTTTCCATCATGCCGTCGAACACGGCCTCTATAAGCGCCTGCTTATTGGGGAAGTGGTGAAACAACCCTCCCTTGGTCACGCCGGCAGCACTTGCGACCGCCTGCAGGCTGACTGCGGCGAGACCATGCTCAAGCGCCAGCTTGGTGGCGCAATCGAGAAGAGCCTGCCGCACGACGTCCGGCTGTTTCTTTCTGTTGCGGGGGCTATCTACCAATGCATGACCTGTGTTCGAGATAAGCTTCGCGCCGAGGCGCGCGACAGGATCAGTATCACTCCCGGGATCGCCGAGCCATGGGAGTTCCGATTATGATAATGCTATCATACCAACCGGTAGGTATCTTGCAAAGCAAAAAAAGATCGACTATCTGTCGGCTGAGGAGGCCCGCCGAACGTCATTTCGGCGGGCTGTGCTTTTTTGGACCCCAGCGGGACCAGCAGGAAGGCTAATGAACATGCTTTTTCGAACGAAATCATTTGGTTACACGCTTGTCCTGGCGCTAATATTCGGCGCCGGCCTGCCGGCTTACGCTCAGGAAGGCGGCGCGATGCCGCCTGCTGCCGTCAGCGTCCTGACGCTTAGCGCCCGCCCGCTTCCCGTGGTCAGCGAGCTGCCCGGCCGCATTGCGGCGACGCGCGTTTCCGAAGTGCGGGCCAGGGTTTCCGGCATCCTGGAGGAACGGATCTTCGAGCAGGGCAGCCTCGTTCATCAGGGCGATGTGCTTTACCGGATCGATCCGGCGCTATTCCGGGTGCGGGTGGCAAGTGCCCAGGCAAGCCTCGATCGCGCCAAGGCGACGCAGCTGAATGCCCGCCAGCAGTTGGACCGGCAGAAGTCGCTGCGCGACCGCGATGTTGCAAGCGGTATCGAATACGATGCGGCCGCCGTCGCCCTTGCCCAGGCCGATGCCGATGTCGCGCTGGCGCAGGCCGCACTCGACGAAGCGAAGATCAATCTCGGCTATACCGAAGTTCGCGCGCCGATATCAGGCATCATCGGCGGCGCGCTGGTGACGGAAGGCGCGCTGGTGACGGCCGACGCCGGCGACGCGCTGGCGATGATCCAGCAGATCGACCCCGTTTATGCCGACTTCATGCAATCCTCCGGAGACCTGCTGGCGCTGAAGCGGGCAGTCGAGAACGGCAGCCTCACATCGAACGAACCGGGCAAGGCCGACATCAAGCTCGTCTTCGACGACGGCACGGTCTATGGCGAAGCCGGCAAGCTGCTCTTTAGCAGCGCCAGCGTCGATGCGACGACGGGTCAGGTCACCCTTCGCGGTGAATTCCCCAATCCGAAGGGCGACCTGCTGCCGGGCCTTTACGTCCGCGTCCGGATCGAGCAGGCCGTGCGGGAGAAGGCGATCCTCATCCCGCAGCGCGCCGTCATCCGCACGGCCGACGGCAAGGCGCAGGTCTATGTCGTCCAGGAGGGAGACGTGGCGCAATCGCGCGACGTCGAGCTCGGTCAATCCGCCGGCAACGAATGGGTGGTCGAAAGCGGCCTGTCATCAGGTGAGCGCGTCGTCGTCGACGGCGGCCAGAAGCTGCAGCCGGGCGCAAAGGTCGCGCCGGAAGAGTGGCGGGATGGCCAGCTCGCGTCCGGTGACGCCAAGAAGCCGGAGTAAAGTCGATGGCACGTTTCTTTATCGATCGCCCGATCCTTGCGTGGGTCTTTGCGATTTTCATCTCCATCGCCGGCCTGATCGCGTTGCCGTTCCTGCCGGTCGCGCAATACCCCAAGGTCGCGCCGCCGCAACTCAGCATCACCACCAGCTATCCCGGCGCATCGCCGCAGGATATCTATCAGGGCGTCACCCGCCAGATCGAGGAAGAGCTGAACGGGGTCGAGCACCTTTCCTATTTCGAGTCGACGTCGGATACATCGGGCGCAATGACGATCACCGCGACCTTTGCGGCCGGCACCGATATCGACCAGGCTTCCGTCGACGTTCAGAATGCCATCCGCCGTGTCGAACCGCGGCTGCCGCAATCCGTCAAGGATCAGGGCATCACCGTCGAGGAGGCGTCCTCAGGCTTCCTGATGTTCATCTCGCTGACCTCGACGGACGGGAAGACCGACGAGGTGGCGCTCGGCGACTATCTCAACCGAAACGTCATCGGCGAGCTGCGCCGTCTCGAGGGCGTCGGCCGAGCCCAGCTGTTTGCCTCGCAGCGGGCGATGCGCATCTGGATCGATCCCGACAAGATGGTTGGCCTGAACCTGACAGCATCCGACATCAGCGCGGCGATCTCGGCGCAGAACGCCCAGGTCGCAGCTGGCCAGATCGGCGCAGCACCCAATCCGATCTCGCAGGACCTGACGGCGACCGTGTTGGTGAAGGGGCAGCTGACCGACATCAAGGAGTTCGGAGACATCGTGCTGCGCGCCAACGCCGACGGATCGAACGTCAGGCTGCGCGACGTCGCGCGCATCGAAGAGGGCAGCGAGAGCTACAGCTTCTCTACCCGCTTGAACGGGCAGCCGAGCGCCGCCATCGCCATCCAGCTGTCGTCGAAGGGCAATGCCGTCAATACGTCCAACCTGGTCAAGGCGAAGATGGAGGAGCTTTCACGCTTCTTCCCTGATGGCGTCGAATATTCCGTGCCCTATGATACCAGCCCGTTCGTTTCGGCATCGATCGAGAAGGTGGCGCATACGCTCGCAGAAGCCGTGGCGCTCGTCTTCGTCGTCATGCTCATCTTCCTGCAGAGCTTCCGCTACACCATCATTCCGACGCTCGTCGTGCCCGTCGCGCTGCTCGGGACGCTTGCCGTCATGTATGCCGCCGGCTTCTCGATCAACGTGCTGACGATGTTCGCGATGGTGCTTGCCATCGGCATTCTCGTCGACGACGCCATCGTGGTGGTGGAAAACGTCGAGCGGCTGATGGCGGTGGAAGGGCTGTCGCCGAAGGAAGCGACCAAAAAGGCGATGCGGCAAATCACCGGCGCGATCCTCGGGATCACGCTGGTTCTCTCCTGCGTCTTCGTGCCGATGGCGTTCTTCCCGGGTTCAACCGGCATCATCTATCGCCAGTTCAGCCTGACCATGGTCGTATCCATCCTGTTTTCCGCCTTCTTGGCGTTGTCGCTGACGCCGGCGCTCTGCGCCACTTTCCTGAAACCGATCAAGGGCCATCACGAGAAGAAGGGCATCGCCGGCTGGTTCAACCGCAACTTCGACCGGCTGACCGGGCGCTATGCCCGCACCGTCGAGGGACTGGCCAAGCACTCCTGGCGGGTCATGGCCGTTTATGTCGCGCTGCTCATCGGCCTTGGCTATCTCTTCGTCAACCTGCCGAGCAGCTTCGTGCCGGACGAGGATCAGGGCTTTCTGATCGTCGACGTGCAGGGACCGCCGGAGGCGAGCCGCAACCGCACGGTGGCCTCGCTCGAAAGCATCGAAGCGATCTTCAAGAAGGAGCCGGCCGTTGCCAACGTCGTCGCGATCCAAGGCTTCAGCTTCTCGGGGCAGGGACCGAACGCCGCCCTGGTGTTCGTCACGCTCAAGGACTGGGCCCAACGCGGCGCCGGCAATTCGGTACAGGAGATCTCCAACCGCGCCAATATGCAGCTGTTTGGGCTGAAGGACGCCACATCCTTCGCGCTGTCGCCGCCGCCGATCGAAGGGTTCGGCACGACCAACGGCTTCACCTTCCGCCTTCAGGATCGCGGGGCGAAAGGCCAGGCGGCACTGACAGAGGCGGCGGGAATGCTGATCGGCAAGGCATCGCAGAACCCCATTATCGCGGGTATCCGGCCGGAAGGCATGCCTGACTCGGCCCAGCTCGTGCTGGTCATCGATCGCGAAAAGGCGAATACCTTCGGCGTTGCCTTCGCCGACATCAACAGCACGATCACCGCGAATCTCGGTTCGAGCTATGTCAACGACTTCCCGAATTCGGGCCGCATGCAGCGCGTCATCGTGCAGGCGCAGGACAAGAGCAGACTTCAGGCGGAAGACCTTATGAAGCTCAATGTCCGCAATGCGAGCGGCGGCATGGTGCCGCTGTCTTCCTTCGCTGTCGCAGAATGGCAGAAAGGGCCGGCGCAGATCGTCGGTTATAACGGCTACCCTTCAGTGCGTATTTCCGGCGCTCCAGCGCCGGGATATTCGTCGGGGGCGGCAATTGGCGAAATGGAGCGGCTGGCCTCGGAACTTCCCGACGGCTTCGGCTTCGAATGGACCGGCCAGTCGCTGGAGGAGCTCAGATCGGGATCGCAGGCGCCGTTCCTGTTCGGTCTTAGTATTCTTTTCGTCTTCCTGCTGCTGTCGGGGCTTTACGAGAGCTGGTCCATCCCGTTGTCGGTGATGTTGGTCGTGCCGCTCGGCGTCATCGGCTGCGTGCTTGCGGTGATGAGCCGCGACATGTCCAACGACATCTACTTCAAGGTCGGCCTGATCGCGATCATCGGACTGTCGGCGAAGAACGCCATCCTGATCGTCGAATTCGCCAAGGACGGTTTTGCCGAGGGGAAATCGCTGATGGATGCCGCGATCGAAGGCGCCCGTCTGCGCTTCCGGCCGATCATCATGACCTCGCTCGCCTTCACTTTGGGCGTGGTGCCGCTGGCGATCGCCACCGGGCCAAGTGCGGCCAGCCAGAATGCCATCGGCACGGGCGTGCTTGGCGGCATGATCTCGGCGACGGTGCTGGCGATCTTCTTCGTTCCCGTCTTCTTCGTCTTCGTGCTGCGTCTCTTGAGGACGAAGCGGCCGGAGACTGTGAATGAGGAGGCTCCGGCGGGGCAGGAAGCTGCGCCGGTGACGTCGCCGAGCTGAGGTGACGAGTTGGCGGGTTGCCTTGCGCAACCCGCCACAGACCTTTGCGGCGGTTCGATTTAGGGAGTTATGCCATCGGCTTCGGCGTAAGCGTCACGTCGGCGCCATAGGCATCGCGCAGTTCGCCTTCCTGTCCCAGCTGCCGGTCGGCCGCCTGATGCAGCAGGATCGATTCGTATCCTTGCGTGCGCGTCCCCTCGATCAGCGTGATATCGGCGTTTCCGGGATTGTCGGAGCGCTCGAACCACTCGACAGGGCGGTGCAGAAAATTCATTTCGACCGCCCGGTTGGTGACGCCATGACCGACGATCACGACGTTGTGGTCGCCATTTTCGGCGTCGTGCATGACGGTCTGCAGGAACAGGCGCACCCGCTGGGCCACATCCGCCCGGCTTTCGCCATCCGGCGGCCGTGCGTAGAACTTGCCGCTGTTACTGCGCAGCCTCGCCCATTTTTCGAACTCGTCGGGAAACTTCTGCTTCTGTTCGGCGTGGTCGTAGATTTCGGTGAAGAGACCGAAATCCTGCTCGCGCAACAGATAGTCCTCCCTGATATCGCCGACAAAACTTTCCGGCAGTGCTTCGAGCAGCGCATCTTTGCTCTGCCGGGTCCTCAGAAAGGGCGAATACCAGATATGCAGCTTGCCGAAACCCGCGCTCGGCAATGCCTTGAGATAGGACGCGATCACGCCGCCTGCTTCGAGAGCCTGCCGATGGCCCCACTGCGTCAGCGGCACGTTGTGATCGCCGAATTGGCGGTAGGCCTGTTCGTTGATGTTGCCGAGGGATTCGCCGTGGCGAACGAGAAAGAGACGCATCAGCCATCCCGCATTGTCGGATATGGAATCGGCGCCATCATGAACGCCCTGAATGAACAGGGCAACCTTGTCGCCGGACCTGGCGGCGACGGGCATACTGCCCGCGCGGAATGAACAGGTTTGCAGGGCTTTTCCCCAGCTTGTCATCTTCCTGAAACACGAGTCTGGTTTTGGAAGGCTAGATGAAAGATGGGACATGAGCGGTAGCTCGTGAAAGACATGATGGAACCCAGACATTTCCGCACGCTCTTCATTTCCGATGTCCATCTCGGCTCGAAGGCCGCGAAGGCCGACTTCCTCTTGGATTTCCTGCGCCACCATGAGGCCGATACGATCGTGCTCGTTGGCGACATTGTCGACGGCTGGCGCCTGAAGCGCAGCTGGTACTGGCCGCAGGTCTGCAACGACGTCGTCCAGAAGCTGTTGCGCAAGGCTCGCAAGGGTACGCGCGTCGTCTATATTCCCGGCAATCACGACGAATTCCTGCGCGCCTTCCCCGGCATGCATTTCGGCGGCATCGAGGTCGTCGAGCGCATGATGCATGACGGCGCCGACGGCAGAAAATATCTGATCCTGCATGGCGACGAGTTCGACGTCGTCGTCCGCAATGCCCGACTGCTCGCCTATCTCGGCGACTGGGCCTATGACACGGCAATCCGCATCAATATCATCCTGGCGGCGGTGCGCCGCCGACTTGGCATGCCCTACTGGTCGTTCTCGGCCTGGGCGAAGCTGCAGGTCAAGCATGCCGTCAACTTCATCGGCGAATTTGAGCGCGTCGTGGCCGAGGAAGCTCGCAAAAACGGCGCCGATGGGGTGATCTGCGGACATATCCATCATGCCATCATCCAGGACATGGACGGTATCCGCTACATCAACACCGGCGATTGGGTGGAAAGCTGCACGGCAGTCGCCGAGCATGAGGATGGCACGTTCGAACTGATCACCTGGCGGGCGCTCGCCAGCAGCGTACCTGCGCTTGCCGCTATCGAAATGCATGACGAGGGCGAACTGGCCCCGCAAGCCGCCTGATTTTGGCGCGGGCGCATCCGCGCCTGCGCTCCATCGAATTTAGCCGTTACCGTCAGGCGACAGGCCCTATTTATTTTCTAAAACGTTTCAGAACGGCTATTTCTCGCAATAGTCGCCTCCAGGGTGGTGTGTTAGGACAACGTCCAGTTTCCTTCAGGTCCACCCATGATTCCCGCTCAAAATTCCCCGACGGGTGAGGGAGCGCCGCCGCGCTTCCGGCTTCTCAGTGCGCTTTCCTATTGTGCGCCGCTGCTCGTCAACGGCATCGTCCTGCCGTTCTTTCCCGTCTGGCTCGCGACCCATAGCTTCAGCGATCATGAGATCGGCATCATCCTTGCCATACCCATGGTGGTTCGCGTGCTGGTGGCGCCTGTCGTCGCCATGATCGCCGATCGATTGAAGGAGCGCGCCGACGTGCTGCTCTGGTCGGGCGGCCTGTCGTTGCTGACGGCGGTCGCGTTGTTCTGGACGACGACCTTCTGGCCGGTGACGATCGTCTATGCGCTGCAGGGCGCTACCTTCGCGCCTTATGTGCCCGTCGTCGAATCGATCGTCATTTCGGGCGTGCGCCGCTGGGGGCTCGATTACGGGTCGATGCGCGTGTGGGGCTCCATCGCCTTCATCGTCTCGACGCTTGTCGGTGGCCAGATGATCAGCCGGTGGGGCGGCGGAATGGTGCTTGATGTCATGGTGTTCGGCTTTGCCATGACCGTGGTCATGGCGATCTTCTGTCCGCGCATCGGGCCAACGCGACGGCGCGGCCAGCCGATCAACATTCCAGCCGCTACCGGCAGTGGCCTGCGCGAGCCACACCTGCTGCTGCTTCTGATCGGCGTCGCCATCCAGCAATCGAGCCATGCGGTGCTGAACGCTTTCTCCTCAATCTACTGGCATCAGCTCGGCTTCTCCGGCACTGAGGTCGGCCTGCTCTGGAGCGCCGGCGTCGCCTCGGAAGTGACGGTGTTCTTCCTGTCGAAGCGTCTCAACCGTCGCTTCGATGCCTGGACGCTGATCCGCTTCGGCTGCGCCATCAGCGTCTGCCGCTGGATCCTGTTTCCGATGAATACCGGTTTTGCCGGTTTCTTCCTGCTGCAATGTTTCCACGGCTTCACCTATGCCTTCGTGCATACCGGCGTGCAGCGACGGATCATGGCGACGGTGCAGGAGACGCAGGAATCTTCGGCACAGGGCGCCTATTTCTTCTATGTCGGCATGGCGATGGCGCTGATGACCCTGGCGTCGGGTTATCTCTATGCCTGGCTCGGCGTCGTCAGCTATTACGTCATGGCGCTGGTCGCGTTTTCCGGCCTCGGCCTCGTCATCTTCGCCTACTATCTTCAGCCCCAAAGGGTGCTTCCGGGTGGAAAGACCAGCGAAGCGGCGTAGCGCAGGCCGGGTTCGCGGTCGCGGGCAAGCAGCAGCGGACCGTCGAGATCGACGAAATCGGCATTCTGGGCGAGCAGAACGGCGGGCGCCATGGCAAGCGAGGTGCCGACCATGCAGCCGATCATGATACTGAATCCGAGCCGTTCGGCCTCGGCCTTCATCGACAGCGCCTCCGTCAGGCCGCCGGTCTTGTCGAGCTTGATGTTGATCGCGTCGTAGCGGTCGGCAAGGCTTGCGAGATCGCCGGTGTGGTGGACACTCTCATCGGCGCAGACGAGGAGCGGGCGGCGGATTTCGGCGAGCAGCCCATCGCGGCCGGCCGGCAGTGGCTGCTCGACGAGAGCGATGCCTGCTTCCGCGGCGATATGGAGATGACGCTCCAACACGGCCTCCGGCCAGCCCTCATTGGCGTCGAGAATGATTTTGGCATCGGGCGCGGCGGCGCGGACGGCGCGGATGCGGCTTTCATCGTCGCCAGTGCCGACCTTGACCTTCAGCAGGGCGCGGCCGGCATGTTCTCGCGCTTGGGCGGCCATCACCTCCGGTTCACCGAGCGAGATGGTGTAAGCGGTGGTGAGCGGCTGCGGAGCGGCAATGCCGAGGCGGGCGGCGACGCTGTCTCCTGTCTGCTTTGCCTGGAGGTCCCAGAGGGCACAATCGACGGCGTTGCGGGCCGCGCCCGGCGGCATGGCCGACAGCAGGTCATGGCGTGAAATGCCGGCCTCGATCAGCGGTCGCGCCGCCTCGATCTGGGCGAAAACGCTCTCCATGGTCTCGCCGTAGCGGCGGTAAGGCACGCATTCGCCGCGCCCCTGCGCGCCCTCTTCGACAAGCGTACAGGTGATAACCTCGGCTTCGGTCTTTGCCCCGCGTGAGATGGTGAAGGTCCCGGCAATCGGAAAGGAATTCATCTGGATATCGAGGGTGCGCGGCATTATTGCTCTCCTGCAAGCATGGAAATTGCACGGTGCTTCTGTATATTGACGCGCCGGGCGAACGATCTGCTTCGCGATTCGGCAATGTCGCTGTAAGCCTTGAAAGACATAAGTATCTTGAACGCCGAGAATCGCAACGCCGCCTCCCTTGATGTGGACGACCAGGCTGATGGCTCGGGACAGCGTGTGCGTCTTCAGGGAAATTGGCGCAGCGCCTACATCCATCTGGTGCTACGCGATTTCGAAAAGCTCCTGCAGAAGAAGACTGGGGACCTGACGGTAGACCTCTCGGAGATTTCGGAGATCGACACCGCCGGCATTTGGCTGCTGTGCCGGCTGAAGAAGCAAGAAGAGGCGGGCGGGCGGGCGGTTCGCTTCGAAGGCACCAATCCGCATATCGACGAAATGCTGGAGATGTTTTCCGAGGAGCCGGCCAAGCCCGAGCCGGAACAGGTGGAGAAAGTCTCGCTTGCCGCGCGCATCTTCGCGCCGATCGGCAAGATGACCTATGAGGTCTGGGACAATTTCGCCGCCGCCATGTATATCCTCGGCTCGGCGGTGCGCGGCGCGCAGATGAAGTTCGGCCGCGGCAGCGGCGTTTCGCCGGCCTCGATCGTCAACCAGATCGATCATATGGGTGTTCGCGCCGTTCCGATCATTCTGTTGATGTCGTTTCTGATCGGGGCGATCATCGCTCAGCAGGGCGCCTTCCAGCTGCGCTACTTCGGCGCTGAGGTCTTCGTCGTCGATCTCGTCGGCATCCTGCAACTGCGCGAAATCGGCGTGCTTCTGACTTCGATCATGATTGCCGGCCGCTCGGGCAGCGCGATCACCGCCGAAATCGGTTCGATGAAGATGCGCGAAGAGATCGACGCGCTGAAGGTGATGGGCCTGAACCCGATCGGCGTGCTGATCTTCCCGCGACTGGTGGCACTGACCATCGCGCTGCCGCTTCTGACGGTGTTGGCGAATTTCGCCTCGCTGGGAGGGGCTGCCGCCGTCGCCTGGGGCTATTCCGGCATTACCTTCGCCAATTTCCTGTCGCGTCTGCACGAAGCGGTGACGCTGTCGACGGTGCTCTCAGGCATGATCAAGGCGCCGTTCATGGCGCTGGTCATCGGCATCGTCGCCGCCGTCGAGGGGCTGAAGGTCGGCGGCAGTGCGGAATCCCTCGGCCAGCACGTGACGGCCGCTGTGGTGAAGGCGATTTTCGTCGTCATCTTGATGGACGGGCTGTTTGCGATGTTTTATGCAGCGATCGATTTCTAGGATGGCGGACCGCGTGGACGAGAAACCGATCGATATGGAAGACAAGGACGAAAGGGACATCGTGCTGTCGGCGCGCGACGTCACCGTCGGCTTCGGTTCCAAGGTCGTGCTCGACAATCTGAACCTCAATATCTACCGCGGCGAGATTCTGGGCTTCGTCGGCGCGTCGGGCACCGGTAAATCGGTGCTGATGCGCACTGTGCTCCGGCTGTTGCCGCGCCGCTCCGGCACGATCAAGATCCTCGGCCAGGATTTCGATGAGCTCGACGAACCGCAGCGTAACGCGCTTGACATGCGGCTCGGCGTGCTGTTCCAGCAGGGGGCACTGTTCTCGTCGCTGACGGTCAAGGAAAACATCCAGGTGCCGATGCGCGAATATCTCGATCTGCCGACCTCGCTGATGGACGAGTTGGCGCATCTGAAGATCCGCATGGTCGGGCTTGCAGCCGATGCCGCCGACAAATATCCATCCGAACTGTCCGGCGGCATGATCAAGCGCGCAGCCCTTGCCCGCGCACTGTCACTCGATCCGGAACTCGTCTTCCTGGACGAGCCGACCTCCGGCCTCGACCCGATCGGTGCGGCCGAATTCGACGAACTGATCGCCAACCTGCGCGATAGTCTGGGATTGACCGTGTATATGGTCACGCACGACCTCGACAGCCTGTTTTCGGTCTGCGACCGTATTGCCGTGCTCGGAAAGAAGCGAGTAATGGTGGAAGGCACGATCGACGACATGCTGGCCTATGACGATCCGTGGGTGCAGGCCTATTTCAAGGGCAAACGCGCGCGGTCGATTGTGCCGCAGAACGATGCTGCCGCGCGGCACGACAGCAGCGGAAAGTGACCGGATAAGATGGAAACCAAAGCCAATTACACGATTGTCGGTTTTTTCACGGTGCTGGTGATCGCGGCTGCCTTCGGCTTCGTCTACTGGATGGCCGAATATGGCCGCGGCGGCCCGATGACGGAACTGATCGTGCGTATTCCGGGCTCGGCCAACGGCCTCAGCGTCGGCTCGCCGGTGCGCTTCAACGGCATCCAGATCGGCTCGGTGCAAACGCTGTCGATCGATGCCGACGATCCGCAATATTCGCTGGCCTTCACCCAGGTGCGCACCGACGCGCCGATCTATCCCTCCACCAAGGCCGCCCTTGAAATCCAGGGTTTGACCGGGGCTGCCTATATCGAACTCTCGGGCGGCCGCAAGGGCGAGGAAAGCATTCTCCAGCATGCGATCGACAACGGCAAACGCGCCGTCATCGTTGCCGACCAGTCGAGCGTCACCAATCTTCTGGCGACGGCTGACAAGATTCTCGATCGCGCCAACGACGCAGTCGGCGAACTTCAGGGTTTCATCGAAGATTCGCGCGGGCCGCTGACCGAGACTTTCAAGAATGCCGAGACGTTCTCGGATGCGCTTGCCAAGAATTCCGGCAATATCGACGCCTTCCTGCAGAGCGTCGGCCAGCTCTCCGATACGGTGAAGGCGGTCTCCGGCCGTGTCGATTCGACGCTTCAAGCCGTCGAGTCGCTGGTCAAGGCGGTCGATGCGCAGAAGATCGACAACATCGTCTCCAATGCCGAGAAGATTACCGCCAATGTCGCCGATGCCTCCGGCGACCTCAAGGGTGCGATCCAGAAATTCGACCAGACGGCCACCACCTTCAATGATTTCGGCAAGCAGGCGCAGGCGACACTCGACCGCGTCGATACGCTCGTTGCCCAGATCGACCCGGCGAAGGTGAAGGGCTCGGTCGACGACATCGCGCAAGCGACCAAGGATGCTCGCGCTGCCGTCGCCTCGATCCGCGATGTCGCCAACACGGTTTCGGCGCGTCAGAAAGATATCGACCAGACGATCCAGGACGTGTCGCAGCTTTCCAACAAGCTGAATTCGGCCTCGACCCGCATCGACGGCATTCTCATCAAGGTCGACGCGCTGCTCGGAACCGACAATACGCAATCGCTGTTCACTGAAGCGCGCGATACGCTGGAATCCTTCAAGAAGGTGGCCGACAACCTGAATTCGCGCATTGGGCCGATTGCCGACAACCTGCAGAAATTCTCGAGCGGCGGCTTGCGCGACGTGCAGACTCTCGTCAACGACATGCGCGGAACCGTGAGCAATCTGAACGATACGATCACCAACTTCGACCGCAATCCGCAACGCCTGATCTTCGGCGGGGACACGGTGAAGCAATATGACGGCCGGACGCGGCGTTAACTGGGAAGTCAGGGGTAGCCTAATATGGTCGCATCGCATCTGTTGTCGCGCCGTTCTTGGATCAGGGGAATGGTGATCGCGCTGCCGCTGACGGCGCTGATCCTTTCGGGGTGCGGCACCGCGGCCAAGAACGACACCTATGACCTGCCCGCCGCTGTCGATGGCAGCGGACCCGCGGCCAAATCCCGCCAGATCCTGATCGCCAGCCCGACGGCGCTAAGGTCGCTTGACAGCGAACAGATCGTCATCCGCGTTTCGCCTTCGGAAATCCAGTATCTCTCAAAGGCGCAGTGGGGCGACAAGCTGCCGCGCATAGTGCAGTCGAAGCTGGTGGAAGCTTTCGAGAACTCGGGCAAGCTCGGCGGCGTCGGCATGCCGGGGCAGGGGCTGGCGATCGACTACCAGATCGTCACCGATATCCGCTCCTTTGAGATCGATGCTTCTAAGGGCAACCAGGCGGTGGTCGAGATCTCTGCCAAGATCCTCAATGACCGCAACGGCTCGGTGCGCGCTCAGAAGGTGTTCCGCGCCATGGCGCCGGCCGGCGGCGACAATGACGGCTTCGTCAAAGGCCTCGACCGCGCCTTCTCCATGGTTGCCTCCGAGATCGTCAGTTGGACGCTGCGCTCAATCTGAACTGGAATTCCGAGGTCGCCCCGTGAATATCGAGGGTTGTCGATTCTGAAAAATAGTTGACCCCATGGCATAGTGGTCGCCATCGTATTCAATTTCTTCATGAATTTATGGAACGCATCATGCAATCCCTTTCAGGAGGAATGCTGCATGGTGGCTGCACGAATATTCGGGAAATCGTCATTGGAGGCGATCCAACGTGAAAATGATCGCCTGGCTGCGCTGCAGCAGCTTGATCTCCTCGACACTCCGAGGGACGAGGGCTTCGAGAGGATCGTACGCCTGATAAAGGAGATCTTTTCCATCGACATCGGCATCGTCTCACTGATCGATGCGCATCGGCAATGGTACAAGGCTTGCTCCGGCCTTTCAGCCGACGAGGTGTCGCGCGAAGACACGTTCTGCCGCTACGTCGTGGACTGTGAAAGGCCTGTTGTCGTGCAGGACGCTACCAAGGACTCGCGGTTTTCACAGCATCCTTCGGTGACGGGCGAGGACAATATTCGTTTTTATGCCGGTGTGCCGTTGAGAACAAAAGCCGGGCACGTGATCGGAACGGTATGCGCGATCGACCGGAGGCCAAGATCGTTCGGCAACAGAGATCTCGGCATTCTCGAGGAACTGGCGGGCGCCGCGATGGACCGCATCGAGCTCTTGCAGTCGGCCGCCATCGACAGCCTCACCGAGGCGATGACGCGGCGTGCCTTCAAGCAGGAGGCAGATCAGCTTATTTCGCTCGCTTTGCGGCACAAGCACCACCTGTCGTGCATCGTCTTCGATATCGACCATTTCAAGAAGGTGAACGATACGCATGGGCATGCGGCCGGAGACGAGGTCCTCAAGGCGGTGGCATCGACCTGCAAGGCGACCCTTCGAGCCGGCGATCTGTTCGGCCGTCTTGGCGGCGAGGAATTTGCCGTCATCCTGCCGCATGTCGATCGGGAAGGTGCCGCTGCAGTTGCCGAGAAACTCAGAGCCGCCATCGCCTCTGAGATCATTCGCGGCGATCATGGCGCTCTGACCGTGACAGCCAGCTTCGGAACTTCGGCACTCTCGATCGTCAGCAAAGAGATCGAGACCCTGCTGGCTCAGGCGGATGCGGCGATGTATCAGGCCAAGCATGGCGGACGGAATCGTTGCGTGTCGTGGAGCTCGATCCACGCCGATCACGCCATTGGCGCTCGACGGCGGGTGCTGAAGGCGGGTTCGATCCTGTTCAACGATCGGCGCTCGACCATCGACTGCACCGTCAAATCCATTGGATCGGAGAGCGCCGGCATTTCGGTCTCCAATTCATCAGGCATTCCTTCGGAATTCATTCTGGCCATCAAAGGCGAAGGATTCGAAACGAATTGCAGGGTGATCGCGCAAGACCGGCAGCACCTGGAAGTGGCTTTCAGATAACCCGTTAGAGCGCCATGCGTCTTTTGGGACGCACAAAGGGCGCTCTAACTCTTTGAGTCTACACATCGTGCTTTACGAAAATCGATTCCGATTTTCGGGCCGATGCGCTAGCAAAATCCGGACGGCAAGTCTCTGCTCATCGGGCCTATTTGGTCGGCTGCGAATCCGTCATGGTCGCACCCGGCTGGCTGCCCGGTGTCGTGGAAGCTGTGGCGGTCGATGACGGCGAGAGAGTGCTGTCCAGCAAGCTTGCCATCTTGTCGTCGCGTATGCTCGCGGTCTTTTCGCCCATGACGACGCCGACCACGCGGCGGCCATCCTTCAGCGCCGACGTCACGACATTGTAGCCCGATGCGTCGGTGTAGCCGGTCTTGATGCCGTCGACGCCGTCATAGCGATACATGAGGTTGTTGTGGCCGCGCAGCTTCATGCCGCGGAACTGGAAGCCGCGCATGGAGAAGAGTTTGAACTCCTCCGGGAAGTCGCGCATCAGCGAAACGCCGAGTGTCGCCATATCACGCGCCGTGGTGACCTGCTCAGGATCGGGAAGTCCCGACGGATTCTTGAAGACCGTATCCTTCATGCCGAGCTGACGTGCCTTGTCGGTCATCGCCTTGGCGAAAGCCTGTTCGGAGCCGCCAAGCTGCTCGGCGATCGCCACAGCCGCATCGTTGGCGGAGAGCACGACAATCCCTTCGACCGCTTCGCGCAGCGTCACCTTGCGGCCGGCGCCGACGGCGAGCTTGAAGGGCTCCTTGCTCTCGGCATTTTCCGACATGGTGAGCTTCTGATCCCAGTTGAGACGTCCGTCATGCAAGGCTTCGAAGGCGAGATAGAGCGTCATCATCTTGGTCAGCGACGCCGGATAGTTTAGATCGTCCTGATTGGAACCTTCGAGGATCTGGCCGGATTGCACATCCACGACGAAGCTTGCCTGGCCTGCCTGAACCTGAGTGAAAGCGCCGATCAGGAAAAAGGAAGAGAGCGCGGTGGCAAGGAGCCGGGATGTCGTCTTGGTCATCAATGTTGCTGTCTCTATCGTTTGGATGGTGGAGTGAGCCATTCGCTTTAATGTGAGCGGATCAGAAAAGTTTGTGACGGAATGAAGGAGAGCGGGCAATAAAAAAGGGTCATCCACAGCTGATTCCTTTTGTCTCACCATGTCAGGCTTTGGCCTTGCCGACGTCGAGCGGCTTTCGGCCTGCAGCGAGGAATGAAGCGTCGGATCTCGCACAATCCTTGCGGCAACGCTCATTTCGATCTAAGGCGCTGGAAGACAGCATTACGCTGCGTGAGGTGGGATTTCTATGATGCGCTCGGCAATGGTTTTGGTCGTTGGCCTATGTGTGCTCATCTTCTCTGCTCTTTCCAGCCTTGCGTCATCTGCACGCGTTGCGCTGGTGATTGGCAACTCGGCCTATAGCCAGGTCGAAAAGATTCGGAACCCCGGAAATGACGCGACTGCTATCGGCGCAGCGCTTCGGCGAATGGGTTTCGAGGTGACGGTCGTTCATGATGCGACAAAGGTTGAATTCGATTCCGCTCTGTCGACGTTTTCCGATGTTGCGGCCGGGGCAGATATCGCCGTGGTATTCTACGCCGGACACGGAATAGAGCCTAACGGCTCCAACTATCTCATTCCGACGGATGCCACTTTAAGCACAGATGCGCAGGCGACCCCTGAAACCGTGACGTTGGACAACGTTCTGGATGCTGTTCGCAGCGTCAAAGGTCTTCGCATCGTCCTTCTCGACGTATACCGCAAGAATCCCTTTGTGCTGAAAATGAAGCCAAACGGAGCCAGCCGTTCCATCGGACGAGGGCTTGCGGGGATCGAACCAACGCCGAATTTGCTCGTCAGCTATTCGGCGGAGGCGGGCGCCACTGCAAATGGCGTCGATTCCGATCACAGCCCCTATACCGAGGGCCTGCTGAAGTTCCTGGAGATGCCCGGGCTCGAGGTGAATTTTCTTTTCAGACGCGTCTCTGCCTATGTCCGAAATAAAACCGATGGCCAGCAGACACCGTTCGAATATTCCAGCTTGCCCGAGGAACCTGTCTATCTCAGCCCATCCTCCGCCACCAATTTGCCGGCTACCAAAGCTCAAATGGTTCTCTATGAGGAGAGAGTTGGAATGCCGGAGCCGACGGCACTGGCTGGCTCGGTGACTTGGTCAATCGATATGCGGACTGACGGCAAGGGCCACTCCGATCCAGTCGTGCGGGGCCACATGGAAATTCCGCAGCGTAACCTGACGGCTGTACTGACGCTGGAAAGAAACACGGATCTATCGATCGCTGCGAGCCATCTCTTCGAACTATCGTTTCAGATCGCGGCAGGATTTGAAGGAGGTGGAATTAATAGTTGGACGAGCATGTCGATGAAGACCACGGAAGGCGCTCGCGGTGACATGTTGATAGCCGTGGCCGGCAAGGTCACTGACACTCTCTATATGCTGGCGCTCAATGGTTTGCCTGATGCTCGCGCCAAAAACATCGAATTGCTTGGTAAACGCCGATGGATTGATTTGCCGATCTTTTATCAGAACGGCACACGAGCGCTGCTGACGCTTGAAAAGGGCGAGGACGGTGAGCGTGTGTTCAATCAGGCAATTCAGGCTTGGGCGTCAGATGATCTGGCCCGGACTGATGGCGGCAATGCTCAATAGAAAGATCGCGGCATCAATTGCCTCTCCTCCGCACCTACTTCAGTTACATTGGCGGGGCAAGAACGGTAATACTCCAGTGATGCGCCTCGGCCGCGCAAAGGGTGTGATCCGCTTCGAGAACATCCTCTATTCGAGGGACCGCCCCCGGTATGTCGCAAATGTCACAGTCTAACCGGAGCCGCTTGATGGTCCCGGTTTTCGTGCTGCCTGAAAAACTTTATGAGAAGGCGATCTCGGCGCCGGGGCGGATTTCTACCGTCGCCTTGCCCGCATCGAAACCATCCAATGTTTCATTGTGATGGGCAATGATCTCGGAGAAGGTGAAGGTCGCCGTGTCGCCGGTCGTGTGACCATCGGCAATCAACGTCACATCATATCCGAGCGACACGGCTCGCCTGACTGTCGTGTCGACGCAGAATTGGGACATGCATCCACCGACGACGAGGTGAGTGACCGATCGTTCGCCCAGGCGTTCTGCAAGATCGGTCTCGAAGAAGGAGTCGGCGCTTTTCTTGCGCACAACGACCTCGGCCTGCCTCGGCGCGATCTCGTCGCGCAGCGCCCAACCCGGCGTGCCGACAGCCAATCGATGGCCGCTGTCGCCGTCATGCTGAACGAGTACGATCGGCGCGCCTGCCTGCCGAGCTTTTTCCTGCAGCGCGGCCAGCCGTGCGATGGTCTGGTCGAGTGCGGCGTCGACTTGAGGTTGCCGCTCCGGCGAGGCTTTGCCGAAGAGGATGGCATTCTGGACGTCGATGATCACAAGGGCCTTGGTCATGTCGGGGAGGTTTCCGTGGCTGGATGGCGAAAGCCGCCTGATACATGTTCAAGCGGCTTCCCGGATAATTCCAGTTCAGATCAGCGAGTTCAGCCGAGCCTGCCTGCGGCATGAGCGAGCATCGTGTAGACCTTGCCCGTATCCGAGGTGAGGTAGGACTGCGTCACCGTCCGGTTCGGGTCGGTGCGGGCGACGTCGGCGAGCAGCTTTTCGAAATCACCGATGTAGCGGTCGACGGCGGTGCGGAACTCCGGTTCGCGGTCATATTTGCGCTTGATCTCGTCGAAGGTCTGCTGGCCCTTCAGCGTGTAGAGGCGGCGGGTGAAGACGTCGCGCTCGCCGCGCTGGTAACGGCGCCAGAGATCGACCGAGGCGTCGTGATCGATGGCGCGGGCGATATCGACCGAGAGCGAGTTCAGCGATTCGACAACGTGGCGCGGATTGCGGCTATCGTTGCTGCGCGCGGCCGGTGCGGCAGTTTCCGCCGGGCGGGCGGGAACACGGGCGGCCGCGGCCTCGTCGGCCGCCTCCTCACGCGATGCGCCACGCAGGAGATCGCTGATCCAGCCGCCGCTTTCCGGACGTGCCGGCTCTTGGCGACCTGTTTCCGGGCGGCCTGTTTCCTGGCGAGCGGGTGCAGGCTGCGGGGCGGCGCGCTGGGGAGCGGCAGCCGGCGCAGACGGTGCGATCGTTCCGCGCAGACCTGTCGCTTCGATCGGCGGCGGTGCTGCCGGCTGCGGCGGCTGGGCTGTGACCGGCTGGGCGGGACGCGGGGCAGGCTGCACCTGAGCGAGTGTGCGGGCGACAGGCTCGGAGATCTCGAGCTGCTGGCTGGAGCGGCCGACGAGTTGGGAGATATCCTGCAGCGCCTTGATCTGCTCGGCGACGGCCCGGCGCATGGCCGAGGCGCTTTCCTTGGCTTCCTCGGGAAGATCGAAAGCGCCGCGCTTCAGCTCGGCGCGGGTGGCGTCAAGCTCGTTACGGATATCGGCCGCAGAGCGGCGGATATCCTCGGTGGCGCCGGAGAAGCGGCCGACGGCATCATCGATCGCCTCGCGCAGCGCTTCCCGCATGTTCTGGGCGGCGCCATCGGACGCGCGGCCAGCTTCGCCGAGCATGCGCTCGACTTCCGACAGCGAGGCGGTGAGACCGCCGCGAATGCGATTGGAGAGATCGCCGGAACGGCGCTCGACATTGGCAAAGGTGCCGTCGATCGTCGTATTGGCTTCGTCGCCGGCGCGGGTGATCGCCTCGCGCATCGTCTCTGCCGCTTCCTGGGCACGCTTCTCGGTTTCGGTGAGAATGCGGCCGATATCGGCGAAGGAGGACTGCACGCCCTGGCGCAAATTGCCGGTAACCTGGCTGGAGCGCTGCTCTGCCCGCTCGAACACGGTCTCGATCATGCTGCCGAGGCCTTGCATGGTCTTTTCGATCTCGGCGGAGCGCTGGACGAGGCCGACAGAGAGTGTCTGCAGCGCGCTCTCGCGCTCTTCGAGCGTCGAGGCGAGGTTGGATTGGGCGGCGCCGAGAAGCTGCGAGGCCTGGGTCAGGACCTTGGAGTGTTCGTCGAAGCGGCCGATGATGCCGCCGACCTGTGACAGCGTCTGGCCCGAGATGTCGGAGAGGCGGTCAACCTTGCCTTCGAGAAGCCTGGTCGAGGCGGAGACCATTTCAGCGGCCCTGGTGGCGGAGTCGGCAAAGCGCGTGGTGGTATCGCCGAGACGACCGTCGACGCTGGTCAACTGCTCGGCGGCGCGGTTCATCATCATCGCCATCGCCGCACTGCTTTCCGACATGCGCTCGACGAGGCCGTTGACGTTGCCGACCAGGCTATTCTCGATGGCGCTGACGGCATTGGCGACATTCTCGGTGCGGGCGGCAACGGCGCTGGCGAGCGCTTCGTTTTCGGCGCGCAGACGGTCGGCGCTGAGGTTGGCCGCGGCGGTGATGCGGGCGGCGGCCTGCTCGCCGGCATCGGTGTACCGGTCGATGATCGGGCGGGCCGTTTCGTCGAGGATGCGGGTCAATTCGACCGAACGGCCTGATAGCATCGAATTGAGGTCGCGGGTGCGCTCTTCGAGCGTCGAGCGGATCGAGTTGCCGCGTGCTTCCAGCGCCCGGTCGATCTCGGAGAACGTCGTATCGATCTCGCGGGCACGCTCTTCGAGGGTGGTGCGAATGGCGCTGCTGCGGGCTTCGAGCGCCCGGTCGACATCTGCCATGGTGGCGGAAATCTCGGTGCCGGCGCCCGACAGGGTCGAGCGGATGGCATTGCCGCGTGTCTCCAGAGACTGGCCGGCATCCGACAGCACCTTGGAGATGGCATTGACCTGCGTGCCGACGATGGTCTCGGCCTCGGCGACCTTGTTGACGATGGCATTGCCGGCTTCCGAGAAGGTCTGGGCAACGGCAGCGGCCTGGCTTGCCAGCCGGTTCTGGGCTTCGGCGACGCGGGTGACGATCTGTGACGAGCGCTCATCCATGGTGCGGGTGAATTCGTCGCTTTTAGCATTGAGATCCTCGGCGAATTGCTGGCCGGTCTTGCCAAGCAGTTCGGTGGTTCTCGTCGCTTCGCCTTCCATTCCCTGGGCCGCGTCGGCAACCGCGTTGCGCAGCGTCGAGGCGAGACCGGCGGCCTTGCCTTCGATGGTGCGGTTGACGGCCTCGAGGCCGACGGTCAACGCACGGTCCATTGTGGAGAGGCGTTCCTCGATGCGTTCATTGCCGCGGTCGAGGGTTTCGCCGAGGCTCGCGGTGCGGCCCTCGATGGCCCCCGTCAGGCTGATGGTACGGCTGTCCAGCGTCTCGGCCAGATTGGCGGTGCGGCTGTCGATCGCCTGAGTGAGGTTTGCGGCGCTGCCTTCGAGCGTCGCCGAGATGCGCTGAGTAGCATCGTCGCTGAGCGCGCCGATACGGGAGACGCCGTCGGCAAGCACGCCGGACAGCTGGCCGCTTGCTGCTTCGACCTTTTCGGCAACGCCGCCGACGCCGTCGCGGATACGGGTCTCGATCGCTGAGAGACCAGATTCAACGCGCGATCCAGTTTCTTCAAAACGGCCCGTCAGGCTTTCGACCGACCGATCGAGATTAGCGGAGAAGTTCTGAGTGGAACTCGAAATCGCATTTGCCGCCTCCTGGAAGCGGTCGGCGATCTGGCCGGCGCCGGCATGCATGCGATCTTCCAATGTCTGGGCGCCGGCATCGATCGCCTGGCGGATCGCGGCTTCACGGTGCTCAAGCGACAATTCTAGCATGCCGACGCTCGTCGCCACCGAGGTGCCGATGCTGGTCGCCTGTTCGGCCAGCGTATCGCTGATCAGCGCATGGGCCTGGTTCAGCGACAGGTCGATAGCGTTGGCGCGGTCTTCGAGGGTCGTGCGCATGCGTTCATGGGCAGAGGCAAGCCCACCCTCGATGCGCGCTGCGGCCTCGTCGGCGAGGCCTCCGAGCCGTGTATGTGCATCCGTCAGACGGCCTTCGATGCGGCCGGTCAAGCCGCCGACGAGATCCTCGAAGCGGGCGCCGCCGGTATCGAGAACGCCTGAGAGGGCGGCGCTATGTTCGGAAAGCGCATTTTCGAGCCGCTGCTGATTATCAGTATAGGCGGTGCGGATTGCATCGGTCTTGTCGGAGAAGGCGCCGGCGACTCGGGCTTCGGCACCGGAGACGGCCTCCATGATGGCGTTGCTGCGAGCTTCGAGCACACTGTCGAAGCGGCTCTGGTTATCATCGAGCGAAATGGCGAGCGCCATGGTCTTTTCATCGAGCGTATCGGTGAGCCGGTCGTGGGTTGCCATTACGGCGCCGATGATCGCGGCGGTGCGGTGCCCCAAGGCTTCCTCGAGGCGAGCCTGGCCTTCGTTCAGCGAGGTGGCGAGGGCGGCGGCCTTCTGGTCGAGCACACCGTTCAGGCCGACATGCGTGCCGGAAACCGCATTGGTGATCGCCTCGGCGCCTGTTGTCAGCGTCTCCTCAAGACGGCTCTGGCTCTCGTTCAGCGAGATGGCAAGCGCCATCGCCCGATCGTCGAGTGTCTCGGACAGGCGGTCGTGGGTGGCGGAGACCGCATTGAGGAAGGATTCCGAGCGGCTCTCCAGCGTGTCCTGCAGGCGGCTCTGGCCCTCGTTCAGGGAGGCGGCGATCGCCGTCGCCTTTTCGTCGAGCGTTTCCGAGAGACGGTCGTGCGTGCCGGACACGGCCTTGAGGAAGGATTCCGAGCGGGCTTCCAGCGTGTCTTCGATCCGTGACTGGCTCTCATTGAGCGAGATGGCGAGCGTCATCGCTTTCTCGTCGAGGGTCTCGGACAGACGGTCATGGGTGCCGGAGACGGCGTTCAGCAGAGCCGCGGAACGGGTTTCCAGCGTATCCTCGATGCGGGCCTGGCTCTCGTTCAAGGAAACGGCGAGCGCCACGGTCTTTTCGTCGAGCGTCTCGGCAAGACGGTCGCGCGTGCCGGATACGGTGTTCAGCAGAGCCTCGGCGCGCGTTCCAAGCGCATCCTCGATGCGGGCATGGCGCTCGTCGAGCGAGGTCGTAAGGGCGGCCGCCTTGCTGTCCAGCGTTTCTGACAGGCGATCATGAGTGCCAGACACGGCCTTGAGGAAGGCCTCGGAACGGGTCTCTAGCGTATCCTCGATGCGGGCCTGGTTTTCGCTGAGGGAAATGGCGAGCGCCATCGCCTTTTCGTCGAGCGTCTCGGAGAGGCGGTCATGCGTGCTTGATACCGCATGCAGCAGCGCTGCGGAGCGGGTCTCGAGCGTGTCCTCGATGCGGGCCTGGCTCTCGTTCAGAGAGATGGCAAGCGCCATCGCTTTTTCGTCGAGCGTCTCGGCAAGACGGTCATGGGTGCCGGAGACGGCATTGATGATGGCGTCGGAGCGGGTCGTCAGCGCTTCCTCGAAGCGGCCGTGATGGGTGGTCAGCGCCTCGACCAGTGCGCCGCCGCGCTCTGCCATGACGCTGTCGATACGGCCGTGGGCCGTGCCGAGCGCTTCGCTGATTTCGGCCGCACGCGCGGCAAGCACGCCGCTTAGCTCCTCGGCGCGACCGCCGAAGGCAGCGGTCACCTGTTCGGTGCCGGCGGCAACGGCAGTCGTCAAATCGGTGGTGGTGGTGCGCAGCGTGTCGCGGAACTCGGCCGAGCGTGTCTGAAGGTTGTTCTGCAGCTCGGAGGTGCCCGATGCAAGCGTCAGCGCGATGTCAGACGTAGCGCTCTGCAGCGCCGAGGTCAGTTCGCCGGTGCGGCTGGTGAGTGCCGTGGTGATTTCTTCCGCGCGGCTGCCGAGCGTGCTTTCCAGCACTTCGTGGCCGGTGGCGAGCGTGGTGGCGAGCGCCAGCGACTGGTCTGATATCGACGAACCAAGGCGGTCGATGCCGGAATTCAGGATGCCGTCGATCGAATCCGAGCCACCGGTCAGCGTCTCGTTGATACGGGCGAGGCTCTCCATCAGCTTGGTGTCGAGCGAGCCTGTGCGTTTATCGAAGGCGCTGGTGAATTCGGCGACACGTTCGTCGAAGGCGGTCGACAGGTGGGCGACGGTCGTCTGCAGCCGCTCCTCGAAGAAGCCGGAGCGCACATCGAGATCCATGACGGCGTCGTCGGCCGTGGTCTGCAGGCTCTGGCGGAAGCTTGCACCCTTTTCGTCGAGCGCGCTGTTCAACTTCGACAGCACGTCGTCGAGTGTGCCGCCGATCGTGCGTTCGCCTGACGTCAGGCTCTCGTTGATCTCGCGGGTGCGGGCGATCAATATCTCGTTGAGCTGGTGCGTACGCTCGTTCAGCGCCGCATTCAGCTTTTCCGTGCTGCTGTCCATGGTCGAGGCGCGCGTCTCGAATTGGCTGAGCAGCCTTTCGCCATGGTCGTTGAGATTGACGGACAGGGCTTCGAGGCGATTGTCGAATTCGGTGGCCAGCGCAAAACCCGATGCGTTCAGTGTCTGCAACAGGGTATCGGTCTTGGCTGCGAGCAGGCTGCCCATCGACTGCAGGGCGCTGTCTGACTTTTCCAGGATCGTCGCGGCGCGTGTATCGATCAGCGAGGCGAAGGCTTCGCCCGATGTGGCAAGCCGCACCGCGATCTCTTCGGTCGCAAGCGACAGCTCTTCCTTCAACTGGTCGTGCACGCTGCCGATCGAGGTGCGGATACGGTCGGCGTGGTTGACGATCGCCTCGCGCTCTGAGCCGAGTTCGTGGACGAGGCCGCGCACGCGCAACTCGTTGTCGGCATAGGAACGTTCAAGGGCATTGACTTCGGAATGGACGAGCGTTTCCAGCTCGGAGGCACGAGCGATGGTGCGCTCGATGCCCTCATTCATGGCCGAGACCTCACGGCGCACGGCCTGGCCAACCGTCATGATGCGCTCGGAGGCGATGGTTTCCGGTTCTGCCAGGCGCAATGCCACCTCTGCCATGGAGCGGGCGGCGTTGCGCATGTCCTGGGCGCGGGAGATCATAATGGCGAAGGCATAGAACATCATCACGGGAATGATGATTCCGACGAGGCCGGCGATGACGCCGGGCAGGGCGACGAGATCGGCGAGCGAACGGATCTGCCAGATCAGTGGAGAATAAAGCAGCGACATCAGACCGAGGCCGGCCATGACCCAAAGCACGGAAAACAGGGTGGCGGTGCGTACCGCGGAGCGGCTGGAGGCGCCGTCAAAGGATTTCAGGATCGAGGCGGGCGTATTGCGGCTGGCATCGTTGGCGGGCGCGAAGGTCGGACCCCTGGAGGTTTGCTCGCCGGCGGCACCGCGGCGGCTGCGGCGCTGCGCTTCTTCCTGGGCCTGCTGATTACGCGCATTTACTGGATCAGACACATTAGCCTCCGGGGCCTGGGGCGCGTCGCCGCGGCGAGACGGTACGTTATCCTTGCTGAAGTCGATCTGGAGCGCCTCGTCCAATGCCTTGAACGCCTTGTCCTCAATCGACTCGTTATATTTATTGTTCGCCATTCGGGTATGCCTCATTACTGTCAGCCGGCCCAACCGCACATCCCCGGCTTCCGCCTACCGGGAACAACTTTGCCGTTCCAGCCCTCCATCCCAACGAAGGACGGATAAGCATGTCATTTCAGAGTAGATAGCCGCTTTTTCAAACGGAAGGTATCAAAACACTACCATTATCCACTCGCTCGGCAAAGGCGCGTACCATAAACCCGCTCCACCAGTATCGTAGTGACACATCTGGGCTCTTCACACAATTAATGAAGGCTTGAGATTCATGGCTCGTTAACCCGTTGTTAACATCTTTGAATCTTGGACACCGCTTAAAAACCAATAATTTAGGGATATTTAACGGACATTAACCATATGGCGAGATTTCCGCCCTGAATGTGCCGGAATTTAACGGGATGGCCACCCTCCTGACGCAGAACTGTTGCAACTGCGGACGACAGAGACGGGAGAATTGGCAATGGCAGCCCAGATGGCGGCATTGAACATCGTATTCGAGGCGCCGGATAATGCAAAGGGACCGTGTCCCTCGAAGGTCCGGCCGATCGATCTGGTCCATCTCGCAAAGCAGACGATGGGCGACAAGACGCTGGAAATCGAAGTCCTTCAGATGTTTGCGCGCCAGGCCCGCGCCTGTCTCCAGGATATTGCCAGCGGTGAAACCATCCGCATCGGCGCAGCCGCGCATCGATTGAAGGGCGCGGCAAGCTCGGTCGGCGCCTTCCGCGTGTCGCAGACGGCGGAAGCCGTCGAGGAAAACGGCGGCGATGCCGGCGCGACGGCGGCGCTGGGTGCCGCCGTCATCGACGCCGAGAATTTCATCTTGAAGCTCTGCCGCGGCTGATCTCTAAGTTTTATACGATGCATGTCGTTGTCCCAAAACTGCTGCACACTTTTGGGCGACCGACATAAAGATACTGTTCGAACGAGGCCCGTTGTTCCATTGCGGAACCGCGGGTCTTTTTGCGACGTCCCTTATGACGCTTTGAAGACGGCGGGCGAAGGCCCGATCTGCGAGGCTGTCGCGGATTTCCCAATATTGACTGACGCGTCGAATTGTCGGAAGAAAAATCCGCCCACCCACTTGAAGACCGGAAATAGTCCTGATGCCCAAACTTACCATCGTCGCCTTCGACGGCACGCGCTTCGACCTCGACGTCGACCAAGGCTCCACCGTGATGGAGAATGCCGTGCGCAATTCGGTGCCCGGCATCGAGGCCGAATGCGGCGGCGCCTGCGCCTGCGCGACCTGTCATGTCTATGTCGACGAGGAGTGGACGGAGAAGGTCGGCCAGCCGGAAGCGATGGAAGAGGACATGCTCGACTTCGCCTTCGATGTGCGCCCGACCTCGCGGCTGTCCTGTCAGATCCGGATGAAGGCTGTCTATGACGGGCTCGTGGTGCACGTGCCGGAACGCCAGGCCTGACGCGTACTGCGCTTCAAACGTCGCCGAAAAACTCGATAAAAAAAGACGCCTCGCGCGCTAGAGCGAGCGAGGCGAGGCGGGCGCATTACCTACGGATGAGGGAGGAACATCCGCGGCTTCAGAACGCGCCAGGAGAACCCAGCGATGAAAGTGCAGATCCGTACCTGAACTTTCGAATGTGTTCATATTAACGCGTTCCGGTTGAGTCTGCCAGGATGAAAAATGACCCTTCAATCGCTGGGGAGGGTGCAAGTTTCGCACAAGTTTCGTTGCGCGGCTAAGGTTTTCCGCTCGCAACCCGACTGAAAAAGCCTTATTTTGCACCGGCTCGGCCGTTGATTCGATTGTTCAGCAGCCTCAGCATGCGCTTCTGGAAGTTGACCGCCTCGACCCGGTCGAATCGCGCCTGCTGCCGGTCGTGCTCCTCTATACCGCGAGCTGATTCGTCGGAGACGAGTTCCTGCATGACTTCGCAGCTACGCTGCTGCCGCAGTGCGCGAATGGCGCGCTCCATGGCACGGGCCTGATCGCGGGCGATCTCGGCATGGCGTTCCTCGTGGCGCTTGATATCGCTCGACAACGCGTCCCAGATCATCGACAGCTCCTTGCTGGCGCCCTTGCGGCTGCTCCAGCGCGGCAGGATGATCTGGGTGTGGACCGTGACCTTGACGTTGCCGACGCGGCAGCGCCCGTTATCCTGGATATAGGTTGCCTCGCCGCCGAAGCGGATCTTCGTGGCGCCGGGATGGCGCGCCGAGGAACCGCTCGCAGTCGGGCCGCGCCGGCTGAGTTCGCGGTCGAGTTCGTCGGCGGTTTTGCCGCGAATGTCGAAATAGGAATAGCTTTTCGATGCGATCACTTCGGCTGCCGCGGGGCTGCAGAGGGAAAGAGCAATGGAAAAGGCAATAGGGAAGACCATATAACGCACTGCAAACGGCATTCTGAACGCAACCCGTGTTGAAATCGACGGGAGCTTGGGGCATAGCCACCGCAAGCGCAATATCGGATGGCGCTTTTTTCGTCATCAATGGGATAAGTCTGGTGACAGGGCTCGAAGGCAGCATATGGCGTGTCGGCCAAGGCCGGGAGATCGAACTCGGCCGTCGTTCGGTGATCATGGCGATTATCAACGTGACGCCGGACTCCTTTTCCGACGGCGGACGCTTTGAAACCGTCGATGCAGCAGTCGAACAGGCGTTGCGGGCGGTGAGCGAGGGTGCCGGCATTGTCGATATCGGCGGCGAATCGACCCGGCCGAACGCAGCAAAGGTCAGTCCATCCGAGGAACAGGCGCGCGTGCTGCCCGTCATCGAGGCGCTGCGCGGCCGCACCCAAGCGCTAATCTCGATCGACACCTATCGCGCCGAGACGGCGCGGCTTGCGATCAGTGCCGGCGCCCATATCGTCAACGACGTCTTCGGGCTGCAGAAGGAGCCCGATATCGCCGATATTGCTGCGGTGACCGGAGCCGGGCTCTGCATCATGCATACCGGCCGCGACAGGGTAAAACTTGTCGATGTGATTGCCGACCAGGTCCATTTCCTCGAACGGTCGCTTGATATCGCCGCTGCATCAGGCGTCAACCGCGACCGCATCGTGCTCGATCCGGGCTTCGGCTTTGCCAAGGAGACGGCGGAAGAAAACCTGGAGCTGATGGCGCGGTTTTCCGAACTTTCCCGCTTCGGTCTGCCGCTACTTGCCGGTACGTCGCGCAAACGCTTCCTCGGCGCGGTGACGGGGCGTGAGGCGCAGGACAGGGATGCAGCGACGGCTGCGACCAGCGCGCTGCTCAGACTTCAAGGGGCTGCGGTTTTCCGCGTGCACAATGTCGCAATCAACAGGGATGCGCTTGATATCGCCGATGCTATGCTCAATGCGCGCCAGGAATTCGAGAGGAAGCGGCCGACATGACCACCTACACGATCACGCTGCAGAACTGCGCCTTCTTCGCGCGCCACGGCGTACATGACGAGGAGGAATTCCTCGGTCAGCGCTTCTTCGTCGATGCCGAGCTCGATGTCGTCGCCGGCGAGGCGCTTGAAAGCGATTCGATCAACGATACCGTCAATTACGGCATCGCCTTCACCGTGATCGAGCAGATCGTCACCGGTAAGCGGCGCTACCTGATCGAGTCCCTGGCGCTCGATATCGCCAAGGGGCTCTGCGAGACATTCCCGCAGATCCGGCGGGCGAAGATCACGGTGCGCAAGCCGAACGCGCCCGTGCCTGGCGTGCTCGATTTCGTGCAGGTGAGCGTTGAGCACTTTGCCTGAGGCCGCATTGCAATCCGCCACACTCGGTCTCGGCGGCAATATCGGCGACCCCGTGAAGGCGATGGCAGCCGCGCTGCAGAGGCTGGACGGGCGGGACGACTGCCGGGTTGCGGCGGTGTCGCGGCTCTATCGCACGCCGCCCTGGGGTAAGACCGACCAATCCTTCTTCTTCAACGCATGCGCCGCCGTTAAGACCCGGCTCCATCCGGAAGCTTTGCTCGATGTCTGCCTGTCGATCGAACGGGAGATGAAACGCGAGCGCATCGAGCGCTGGGGTCCGCGCACGCTCGATATCGACGTGCTGACCTATGGCGACGTCATTCAGGACGCGCCGCGGCTGGAACTGCCGCATCCGCGAATGACCGATCGCGGTTTCGTACTGATGCCGCTTGCCGATATCGCGCCGGGTCTTCTGGTCAGGGGCAGGGCGGTCAGTAACTGGCTGTCGGATGCCGAGGTGGCCGGCATCGAGATCGCCGACGACAGCCGTGACTGGTGGCTGAGCGCCTGACGCAGGGAAGCTGAAACGGAAAACGGCGGGAGGCCCGCCGCTTCAGGAAAATCCGCTGCGCGGTTTGTCTACTGGATGGAGCCGACGGCCATCTCGTCGACTTGGCGGGTCAGCGTCAGGCCGATCACCGGGATCATCTGGCTTTCGACCTTCACCGAAACGGTGACGTTCATCGTCTTGTCGTCACGCACGCGGGCGATCATCGCGCCGTTCAGCTTGGCGCGGTTGATGCCGACGACGACGGTATCCTCGCTGACGGCGCCGGAGACGACGTCAAGGCCCTTGCCGGCGGCGCCGTCGAGGAACTTGCCCTTGTAGCTCGAGCCCGACTGCGAGATGATGGCGGTCATTGGCTGCTTGAAGACGCCGACGCGGCAGGTGCCGTCGAGCTTGATACCGGCGCTGCTGTCGCCGGTGGGCTCACCGATCAGGTTGCAGGTGAATTTCGTGCCCTTGTACTTGCCGGCGACGATTTCGCCGGGGCCCTTCCATGAGCCGGCGACGGAATCGAAGAAGGCCTTGTCACGGGTTGCAGCGGTGGCTGCCGGAGCGACATCTGCGACGGGAGACAATGCCGCGGCGGCCAAACCGCATACGATAAGAAACTTGCGCGAATACATGGATTTTCCTTGGCAAACACCACTCACGAACTGGCTGCAAGTTTTGCCGAAGAATGGTTAATCCTTCCTTTCGATTGTGCAGAAATGCAAGGCAATACAAGGCTTTTGCGCGGCATTGATTTTGAAATCCCGTCACTAGAGCCTTGAATCTGCTGAAATTTCTTCGGCCTTACGCTAGGGTAAGCGAAAGCTGCGGAATCGCTGCTTCGTTCAAGGATTGTTGCCGCGCGGTGACATGGAAGGGGTGAGATCGCCGATGAAATCACCGATTCCCGGCCGCTTCAGGGCGCGGAAGGCGAGCGGGCGGCAGAGATCCATCGCCGCGATTCCGATGCGAGCGGTCATAAGGCCGTTGATGACCCCTTCGCCAAGCCGGGCCGAGAGCTTCGAGGCAAGCCCATGGCCGAGCACCTGCTGGACCAGGCTGTCGCCGACCGCGATCGAGCCGGTGACGGCCAGATGTGCCAGCACATCACGTAGCAGGCGGAACATGCCGAGCGTGCCGGGACGGCCGCCGTACAACTCGGCCATAGCGCGGATGAGGCGCACCGCCTCATAGAGCACATAGAGCAGATCGACGACGGCGCGCGGGCTGACGGCGGTGACGATCGAGACACGCTTGGAGGCGTTGACGATGAGTGCCCTGGCCTTGCGATCGAGGGGGGCGAGCAGTTCGCGTTCTGCTAGTGCAATCAGATGCGGGGGATCGATGACCTCGCCTTCGGTCGCCTTCAGCGTCGCGCGGCCCTTCGATGTTTCAGGATTTGCCGACAACAGCGTTGTCAGTTGGGCGACGACGGCGCGCGCCTTGGCCGGCCGCGTCTCGAGGATCGCCGCCTCGGCTTCGGCCTTGATCTGCTGGACGGCGGCAAGGCGCATCATGCCTGATGTTTCGCGGATGACGAGGGCCAGCACGGCAAGGATGCCGACCGCCAGCACGGCAAGAGCTGCATAACCCAGCCAGTCGGCGCGGGTGAAGAGATCGCGGATCAGGCTATCGGTCCAGAGGCCGATGGCGAGCGACAGCAGGATGCCGAAGGCGCCGGCGGCGATCTTGCCGAAGGAGGTGCGACGTCTCAGCGGCGTTGCGACGGGGACCGCGCTCAGATCCTTGTCGGGATTGACGAAAGGGTCGTCCTCGTCAGGTGTAACAACGATATTTTCGGAGAAGCTTTCCGGCTTGCGCCGCTGCTCTCCCTGCCGGCCGTTGTCGCGCGGATCGGCAGCCTCGTCCTCGTAGCTGAAGGCGGCGGGTGCGCGGCGCGGCGGATCGGACGGGGGCTTGCTCATGCGAGACGGTCTCCGAACAGGAACTGCATGGCGCGGTCGAGGCGGATATGCGGCACCGACAGCTTGATGCCGCCGCCGGTTTCCTCGAGTTGCGGCGGGCGGAACCTGACGACGTTGACATCGGGCAGTTGCAGGCCGGTGTCGCCCGCAGCGAGGCGATCGAACAGGCTTTCAGGATCCTGCGGCAGGTCGCCGGGGAAGATTGCGGTCTTTCTCTGGCCGTCAAAACGCTCGCCGGCGATGGTTTCGCCCTCCATCGGCGTGCCGACGATGACCGGCAGTTCATGGCCATCACGTTTGACGGTCGCCTCGCGGGTGGCGCGCACGGACGCTAGCGCCATGACGTCGATGCCGGCGCCGGCCATGCCGATGCGGTCGATGGCGCGATCGACAAGACGGCGGGTCAGCGCATCGAGCCGGTCGTGGCTTTCATGGTGGAGATGGTCGGCCTTGGTGGCAGCGACCAGCACGCGGTCGATGCGGCGCCCGAGCAGGGAGGAAAGCAGCGAATTGGTGCCGGGGCGGAAACAGGCCAGCACATCGGTCAGCGCGCGTTCCAGATCCTGCACGGCTTCGGGGCCGCGGTTCATCGCCTGCAGCGCATCGACCAGCACGATCTGTCGGTCGAGCCGGGCGAAATGCTCGCGGAAGAAAGGCTTGACGACGACGGATTTGTAGGCCTCGTAGCGCCGCTCCATCATCGTCCAGAGCGAGCCGCGGCCGGGACGTCCGTCCGGCGGCAGAGCTAGCGGCGCGAAGGTCAACGCCGGCGACCCGTCGAGATCGCCGGGCAGAAGCAGGCGGCCAGGCGGCAGGGTGGAAAGCGAGCGTTCATCGGCCTTGCAGGCCTTGAGATAATCGGCAAAGGCGGTGGCGAGGTCGCGGGCGACCATTTCGTCGGCGCTGGCGTGGATATCGGCGGCGCGCGTTAGCGCCAGCCATTCCCGCGACAGCTCGGAGCGGATGCCGGTTTCGGCAAGCGCAATCGTTTCCTCGCTGAAGGTGCGATAATCCTTGCCGAGCAGAGGCAGGTCGAGCAGCCATTCGCCGGGGTAATCGACGATATCGATCGACAGGCGGCCGGGCGAAAACAGCCGGTTCCAACCGCTGGCGCTCTGATAATCCAGCGTGATGCGCAGTTCGGATATAGCCCGGGTCGAATCCGGCCAGATACGGTCCTTCACCAGCGCGCGGATATGGTCCTCGTACTGGAAGCGCGGCACCGCATCGTCGGGCTGCGGCTCGAGCCGCACCGCCGAGACGCGGCCAGATTGGACCGGCTCGAACAGCGGCAGGCGGCCGCCATTCAACAGATTGTGGACCAGCGAGGAGATGAAGACCGTTTTACCGGAGCGGGAGAGGCCGGTGACACCGAGCCGCACGGTCGGATTGACGAGGCCGCTCGCCCTATCGGCGAGATTGTCGAAGGCGATGCGGGCGTCATCGGCAAAAGATGTCAGGCGTGGCGGCAAGGCGCGATTCCGGTTGGTGACTGCCCCGCAATATAGGGAGGGTGCGCCGCCCGCAAAAGAAGCGGCGCTAGAGCATTTCCGTTTCTTCGAATCACGGAAATGCTCTACTTCCTTGTTTTTTCGCAATTCCCGGCAAAAGCGCTTCGCGCTTTGCCTGGCAAACCGCGGCACACTTTTGCTGGAATTGCTTTGAAGTCTTCAGACGACCACGAAATCGGTGAGGCGCCAGACGGTGGCAGAAGCGTCGTAGTCGACGACGGCGAGGCCAGCCGTCGGGAAGCCGCCGGGAAGGGCGCTTACCATCGCCTCGTGACCGATCAGCGCCTCCAGCGCCTGCTCCGTGGTCGGATTGTGGCCGACCAGCATGACGGCAGATTCGTCCTGCGCATCGATGATCTCGAGATAGGTGTCGACCGTGGCATTATAGAGCGCGTCGACATAACGAACCTCGAGCGTGAGGCCCATCGCCCGGTAGACCGCATCGGCGGTATCGCGGCAGCGCAGCGCAGTTGAACTGATCAGAAGATCGGGACGGTAGCCCTTGTCGGCGGCCTTGTCGGCGATGATTTCGGCATCGCCAAAGCCCTTTTCGTTGAGCGGCCGGTCGAAATCCCGCTGTCCGGGTTCGGCCCAGGCGGCCTCGGCATGGCGCAGGAGATAGATGCGGTTGGGTGGAGGCAGGCGTACGGTCATGGGCAAATCCAGGATCCAGCGGACCTTTTCAGTAGCGGTTGCAATCGGCCGGCGTCAACCGTTGGCGCCGCTCCAGCTGGCCAAAACGCGGCTGATAACACGGCGTTTTGAAGGCGAAGCAAAAAACGCAAGCCGGAATAATGATGAGAAAATAGTCTGTTAGCCGAAAACTGTGACAGATTTAAAAATCTGTTTACCTGTCGTATTTGGCTTGAATCGCGACTAGCGCTTGGGATATACACCCGGCCAGATGAGATGTTCTTCAGGAGAATCGCGTTGAGTGAGAAGATCGATCTTAGCAATTACGTTCCCTCGGAAGAGGAAGAATTCATGAACGTAAACCAGCGCGCCTACTTCAGGGCGAAGCTGGTTGCATGGAGAAATGATATCCTTAGAGAAGCGCGGGAGACACTCGACCATCTGGCCGAGGAAAGCGCAAACCATCCCGACCTCGCCGACCGGGCGTCGTCGGAAACAGATCGGGCGATCGAACTTCGCGCCCGTGATCGGCAGAGAAAGCTGATTTCGAAGATCGACGCGGCAATGCAGCGCATCGACGACGGCACCTACGGCTATTGCGAGGAAACCGGTGAACCGATCGGCCTCAAGCGTCTCGACGCCCGCCCGATCGCGACACTGTCGATCGAAGCGCAGGAGCGTCACGAACGCCGCGAAAAGGTCTATCGCGACGAATGAGAGTTTTCATGCAGGCATGAAAGCAAAATAGGCGCCGCGATCAGATCGCGGCGCCTTTTACAATTACGGTGAGCTTCCGGTCGCCACAGACCTCCACCATTGCTCCCGACTGGTCTCGGCGGCGAGGTCGACTGCAACCCTGGTGCCGTTCTTGATCCGCCGCCGCAAAACGTCGGCTCGATTCGAATCCGTCTGCAGCATGCCACTATCGTGAAGAGCCTGTAGCCGGGTGCGTGAAACTTGCAACTCGGACGCCAGCAGGCGGTCGAGGCGCGTGCTTGATGGAAACGGGACCATCAGTTCGATTTCCAGTCTCGTCCAATTGGCAATGTCCTGCTGCATCTCTTTTGCGATTTCAAATTCGGCAAACTCGTTGACACGCTGCGACTTGCGCCTGAGAGCCTCGAGGTTGAACGCTTCTGCGCGGATCCAATCAGGCTCGTTGGACTGCAACGCCTCGAGGACTGCGGGATCGATGTCGCGAACATTGCGGCGCTCGAAGATCGGACGGTTCCACGTCTTTTCGCAGGTCGAGCATTTGTAGATAAGCCAGGCATCGAGCTTGCGGCCATTGGCGTTGAGCCGGATCTTGTCACTGCATCGGAAAGCTCTGAGGCCCCCGCAGCCGCTGCATACAATCCAAGGCTGGGGCGCTGTTTTCGGCAGAATGGTCCATCGGACCCGAAGGGTATTGCACATATCGTGTTGGTCTTCCGTTCGGAAGTCCACCAGTATGGTGCGTGAGAAAGCCCTTGCGGGCGCGGTGTGGCGATGTTCTGGGCGGCGGAAGAGCTGAGACAGCGGAGCTGCACATGGCACATGTCAACAATGCCAAACCGGTCTCTCGCCACCACCCGATGAACAATGTTCATACGCCGTCAGCGTGTCGCTGTCCGGCAGTACGGGTGAAACTGGAGTGAGACCGGTATTTACTTAGGCAAAGTATGACCTCGATGCGCCAACGCTCTTCAACCGGAGCGATAACAAATTATCGGCACAAGATGGAGTCCCCTGGCGCATCGGGAACTGAAAGTCGCCGCATTGCGGCTTTTATGCAACTTGGTGATGAAGGAAGGTCGGACGTGCGTTTCCGCTCACTTGTCGTGCCCCGGTCACTTGTCGCGCCCGATCACTTGTCGCGGTTGACGCTCATCTCGCCGAAGATGCGGGCGACTTCCTTTTGCAGATCGGTATCGGCGCCGGTGATCGGGGCCATTTCCGGATCGCGGCGCGGCAGGTTTCCGGGCTGCGCTCCGGGCCGAGGCGCTTGGTTTGCCGGCGCCGGCACGATGCGTTCGGCCGTCAGGTTGTTCGACATTTCCTGTTCCAACACCCGCTGGAAATCAAGACGGCTCGCTGCTGCCGACTGCGCAGCCGAATCGTCTTCGGCGCCACCCGGTGCGGCGCGTGCGGCCGCCGGCATGTCCTGGACAGGCGGGGCGGAGACCTCGGGTTCAATGCGCTGTTGCGGCAGCACGCGCTGGCGGGCGGCATCGAGGATCTCGGCGGCACTTGAGGCATCGTGAAACTGTGCAGGCTGCGCGGCTGCGGGAGCGGCGGGACGCTCCAGCGGACGCGGCTGGGGCGGCACGGCACGCAGAGGAGTGTCGCGTTCGGCCGACAGTGGAGCTGTCACGGGCTCTGCCGGAAGAGGGCTCGTGACCACCGGGGGGGCCACGGCGGGCTGGGCCGGCGGTTGGGCCGGCGGTTCTGGGCGCGGGCGCGGCTCCGGCGAAACCGGCGCGGAGAAAGAGGGCTCGGTGGCCGGCTCAACACGGGCTGCGACCGGCGGGCGCGGTGGCGAGACCGGCGGCGTTTCAGGCCGCGCGACGGATATCGGACGCTGCTCGACGGGCTGCGGGTGGATGGCGCTGTCCGGCTGTTCGGCCGCCGCGGGCAGGATGCGGCTTTCGATGACGATATCGCTGGGGCCGCCGATCATGATCAGGTGCTCGACGTCGTCGCGGCGCACCAGCACCAGCCGGCGACGGGCATCGACGGCTGCGGCATCCAGCACCTGTAGGCGGGGCTGGCGGTTGCGGCCGCCGCGCACGAAGGGCGAGGGCGCCCGGCTGCGGATCACCCAGAGCACGATGATGAGCAGGACAAGCGCCAGACTGACGCCACCGGCCGCAAGCAGGAAACGGCTGCCATAAGCTCCGACAACATCATCCAACATAGTCACTTACTCCATTTCGCATTCGGCACATATTGACGACTTTTCCGTTCCTTAGGCAAGGGCCGCCGGTGCTGTCCAGTCACGGGAGAACGCGATTTCGTGTTCCGCTGCTTGCACCCGGCGACCTTGCGCGCGGGTGGCAGCGGTGGGCTTCTGGGGCAGATGGCGCTGTTGCCTGTGAATTCAAGCAGTCTTGCCGGCTAGCGGTGTTTTTGCCGACGCGGCAAATTGCTAAGAAGGAAAAGAGTGCCTGATTCCTGCTTCGTGTTCGTGCTACGAAGCGGGAGGGCTTATGTGAGGAATATATGACGAAACCGCGTCAGGCCGACGACTATAACGCACCGCTTGTGGATCGTGGGGGGCGTTCTGGCACGGTCTTGCGCATTCTTCTGCTGGCGCTCGTGCTGATCGCGGCTGCGGGCGCCTTCGTCTTCTTCAAAAAGTCGCTCGACAACGAGGTCGTGCTTGGCGGTCTCGGCGTGCTCGCCATGGTCGGCATCTTCTTCCTGGTATCCTCGGTCATCGGCTTCATCGAGGTGATGCCGCAGCGCCAGTCCGACAGCCTGGCGCGCGCCTTCCTCAACAGCCATCCCGACGGAACGCTGATCACCGACGAAAAGGGCCGGATCATCTATGCCAATGCCGCCTATGGTGCGCTGACCGGCGCGCGCAAGGCGACTGAGGTGCAGACGCTGGAAACGCTGCTGTCGCGCCACCGCGAATCCAACGAAGCGCTCTACAGGCTGGTCAACGGTTTGCGCGAGGGCAAGGAAGGCCGCGAGGAATTCCGCCTGCTGCGCGCCGTCGGGCCTGGCAGCAACAGCTCCGGCGCGCATTGGTACCGGCTGAAGGCGCGGCTGCTGCAGCCGGAGGAGAACGGCGGCAAGCCGCTGCAGATCTGGCAGATCACCGACATCACCACTGAGCGTGACGACCAGGAGCGCTTCTTCAAGGAATTGCAGAACGCGATCGATTATCTCGACCATGCGCCGGCCGGCTTCTTTTCCGCCGGCAGGAAGGGCGAGATCTTCTACCTGAATGCGACGCTTGCCGAGTGGCTGGGTCTTGACCTCACCAAGTTCGTGCCGGGCTCGATGACGATCGGCGACGTCGTGGCGGGCGAGGGGCTGGCGCTGATTCAGTCGGTGCAGGCCGAACCCGGCCTGAAAAAGACCGTGACGCTCGATCTCGACCTGCGCAAGAGCAATGGCCAGAGCCTGCCGGTGCAGATCATCCACAGCGTCACCTCGATGCGCGACGGCGCACCCGGCGAAAGCCGGACGATCGTGTTGGCACGTGAAAAGAGCGATGCTGGCGGCCAGTCCGCTTCGGCCGCCGCCATGCGTTTCACCCGCTTCTTCAACAATACGCCGATGGCGATCGCCTCGGTCGACGGCAACGGGCGCATCTTGCGGACCAATGCGCCGTTCCTGAAGATGTTCTCCGGCGTCGTCTCGCGCGACGATCTCGAAAAGGCGCCGCATCTCGAAACCATCGTGCAGGAAAGCGACCGGCCACAGCTGGCCGCGGCGCTGGCGGCGGCCAAGGACCGGCAGGGCGATATCGCGCCGCTCGACACCCGTACACCGACCGACGAGGCGCGCTATTTCCGCTTCTATGTCAATGCCGTCATCGACCAGAGCGACGAGGCGCCCGAGGAAGCGGCGATCGTCTACGCCGTCGAGGTGACCGAGCAGAAGGCGCTGGAAGCGCAGATGGCGCAGACGCAGAAGATGAATGCTGTGGGAACGCTCGCCGGCGGCATCGCGCATGATTTCAACAACGTGCTGACGGCGATCCTGCTTTCCTCCGACCATCTGCTGCTGCAGGCGCGGCCGGCCGATGCCAGCTTCGCCGATCTGATAGAGATCAAGCGCAACGCCAACCGCGCCGCAGTGCTGGTGCGCCAACTGCTCGCCTTCTCACGCAAGCAGACGATGCGGCCCTCGGTGCTGAACCTGACCGATGTCGTCGGCGACCTGCGCATGCTGGTCGACCGGCTGCTTTCTGGCACCAATGTCAAGCTCGACGTGCAATATGGCCGCGACCTCTGGCCTGTTAAAACAGACCTTTCGCAGTTCGAGCAGGTGCTGATCAATCTCTGCGTCAATGCGCGCGACGCGATGCCAGAGGGTGGCACGCTGACATTGCGCACCCGAAACCTGACCGCTGCCGAGGTCTCGGCCTTCAACTACTCCTACATGCCGGCCGAGGACATGGTGCTGGTCGAGGTTGCGGATAACGGCACAGGCATCGCACCTGAAATCATGGACAAGATCTTCGAGCCGTTCTTCACCACCAAGGATGTCGGCAAGGGCACCGGCCTCGGGCTCGCCATGGTCTACGGCATCGTCAAACAGTCGGGCGGTTACATCCAGCCGGAATCCGAAGTCGGCAAAGGCACGACCTTCCGCGTCTTCCTGCCGCGCCACATCCCGGAGCCGGCGGTTGTCGCCGAAGCGGGTTCGATCGATGGCGCCATCGCCGGAGCCGAAGTGGTGCCGCTGCCAGTATCGCCTCAGCAGCCGGAAGACCTGACGGGATCGGCCGTTATCCTTCTCGTCGAGGACGAGGAGGCGGTGCGCCGCGGCGGCAAGCGCATGTTGGAAACGCGCGGCTACACCGTGCACGAGGCGGGCTCGGGCGTCGAGGCGCTGGCCATCTTGGAAGAACTCGACGGCAAGGTCGATATCGTCGTTTCCGACGTCGTCATGCCCGAAATGGACGGCCCGACACTGCTGCGCGAGCTGCGCAAGACCTATCCCGACATGAAGTTCATCTTCGTTTCCGGCTATGCCGAAGATGCCTTTGCCCGCAACCTGCCGCCGGAAGCGAAATTTGGCTTCCTGCCGAAGCCGTTTTCGCTGAAACAGCTCGCTGTTGTGGTGAAGGAGACGTTGGACGGGTGAGGGAAGGGATGGTTGTCGGGGAAGCTGTGCCGTGCAAGCCCCCTCTGCCCTGCCGGGCATCTCCCACAGGTGGGGAGATCGGCTGAGCGCAGCGACTTCCCTAGCCAAGTATCCATTGCAGCTCGGCGAAACGTTGATGTGGTGCGAAGGTCTCGCCGCTTATCATCTCCCCACCTGTGGGGAAGATGCCCGGCAGGGCAGGGGGGGCTTACACGGCGCGACCGTTTTGAAGGCCATGCTGGCCCAGCCCCATCACCCCTCATTCCCCCAGCGCTACCGCGATCTCAGCCGCAAGCCGCGCATTGTTTTCGACGAGTGCAATATTGGTCTTGAGGCTTTGGCCATCCGTCAGGTCGAAGATGGTCGATAGAAGATAGGGCGTTACCGCCTTGCCGGTGACTTCGTCGCGGTCGGCGCTGTCGAGCGCCCGCTCGATATAGATTTCCATCTCCTCGCTCGCGATCTCGTCGGCCTCCGGTACCGGATTGGCGACGAGCATGCCGCCGTCGATGCCGAGTTGTTCGCGAACCGTCTGGAAATTGGCGATGGCGGCCGGGCTGTTCAGCGACAGCGGGCTGCGGATGCCGGAGGAGCGCGACCAGAAGGCGGGGAATTCCTCGCTTTCATAAGTTACGACAGGCACGCCGCGGGTTTCCAGCACCTCTAGCGTCTTCGGAATGTCGAGGATCGCCTTGGCGCCGGCGCAGACGACGATGACGCCGGTGCGCGCCAGTTCCTCCAGATCGGCTGATATATCGAAACTTTCCTCGGCGCCGCGGTGCACGCCGCCGATGCCGCCTGTGGCGAAAACACGGATGCCGGCGCGCGCCGCCGCTATCATCGTCGCCGCAACCGTGGTGGCGCCCGTGCGGCGTTCGGCGATGGCGAAGGCGAGATCGGCGCGCGACACCTTCATGACTTCGGTCGCCTTGGCGAGTTGCTCCAGTTCCGCAGCTTCAAGGCCGATATGCAGCGTGCCGTGAATGACGGCGATCGTTGCCGGCACCGCCCCCTGTTCGCGGATGATCGCCTCGACGCTGCGGGCCATCTCGATATTGCCGGGATAGGGCATGCCGTGGGTGATGATCGTCGATTCCAGCGCCACCAGCGGCGCGCCGCGCTGCTTGGCGCTGGCGACTTCCTTCGAATAGGCGATCGGCAGAAGAGGGGAGATGGGCTTGGTCATGGTCTTGTCCTGTGATCGACGGAGCATGATGCCGAAAAGTGTGAGCGGTTTTCGGTCGACATGATGCTCAACTATTTAATTCGCCGCTTCAATGCAGAATTCTGACCTTGGGGACAAGGGCAAGCGCCTCATTCAGCAGATCGGGCGTCAGATTTTCGTTGACGGCATGCCGCGACTGCACGGTCAGTATGGCGGCCGCGGTGCCGTGGCGGACGGCCTCTTCGAGCGGCAGGCCTGATATCAATGCGGCGAGCGTGCCGGCCGCAAGGGAATCGCCGGCACCGGTGACATCGGCGACGGTGTCGGCAATCGGCGGCTGCAGCGTCACGGCGCGGCCGTCGCAAAGCGCGACGAGCTCGCGCCGGCCTCGGGTGACGACGGCGTTCCTGATGCCGATCTCGTTCAGCAACGGTGGCCAGCCGGCGGCGTCTTCCGGCCGCTCACCAGCGAGGGCGGCAGCTTCTGCCTCATTCAGGAACAGGTAGTCGATATCCCCGATGCAGGGTTTGAGCCTGACCACCTTGGCCGGCGAGATGGCGATTGCCGCGACGGGCTTGCCTAGCGAACGAGCCTTCGCGACGATCGCGGCGACCGTCTCTTCCGGCATGTTGGCGTCGAAGAGGATGAAATCATGGGCGGCGAAGGCCTCCCGCACCCAGCGGATGGAGAGACGCCGCGGCACGAAGAAGCGGTAGAGATCCATGTCGGCAAGGGCGATCACCAGATTGCCGTCCTTCTCGATGATCGCCGTATAGCTCGGCGTCTTGCGGTCAAGGAAGACGAAGGGCCGGTCGTCGATGCCGGCGAAATCGGCAGCTTCTCCGACCGTCTCGCCCATCGGATCGCCGCCGCGCGGCGAGATCATCGTCACCTGAAAACCGAGCCTTGCCAGGTTGCGCGCCGCATTGAAGCCACCGCCGCCCGGCTCCTCGAACCAGGTGCCGGGATTGCTGGCGCCAGGCGCCGTCTCGCCGGAGATACGGCCGCGCCGATCGATATGGGCGCCGCCGAGAACAAGAATCTTTTTCTTCATGCGAGCCGCTCCCCCGATGCCCGAAAGGCGAATCGATGCGATGCGCCTTGCGCAGCTCGTGTCAGCACTTCAAACCTAAGTCGTTGCTTTTCATCGATAAAACAAATACAGAACACGGGTCGTTTTACCTTTTTCTTTCAATTATTTGATCGCCTATTGCGAAAATGGAACAAATAGGGTACAAACTCGACATTGCTAGAGCGGCTTCAATAACCTAAAGGTGGATCGGATGTCTCAGAATTCATTGCGGCTGGTAGAGGACAAATCGGTGGACAAAAGCAAGGCGCTTGAAGCGGCACTCTCACAGATAGAGCGGTCGTTCGGCAAGGGCTCGATTATGAAACTCGGCTCCAACGAGAATGTTGTCGAGATCGAGACGATCTCGACCGGCTCGCTTGGCCTCGATATTGCACTCGGCGTTGGTGGCCTGCCGAGGGGTCGCATCGTCGAAATCTACGGGCCGGAAAGCTCCGGTAAGACGACGCTTGCATTGCAGACGATTGCCGAAGCGCAGAAGAAGGGTGGCATCTGCGCCTTCGTCGATGCCGAACATGCACTCGATCCCGTCTATGCCCGCAAGCTTGGCGTCGACCTGCAGAACCTTTTGATCTCGCAGCCCGATACCGGCGAGCAGGCGCTCGAAATCACCGATACGCTGGTGCGCTCCGGCGCCGTCGACGTTCTTGTCGTTGATTCGGTTGCGGCCCTGACGCCGCGTGCCGAAATCGAAGGCGAGATGGGCGACAGCCTTCCCGGCCTGCAGGCACGACTGATGAGCCAGGCGCTGCGCAAGCTCACCGCTTCGATTTCGAAGTCGAACACCATGGTGATCTTCATCAACCAGATCCGCATGAAGATCGGCGTCATGTTCGGCTCGCCGGAAACGACTACGGGCGGCAATGCGCTGAAATTCTACGCCTCCGTGCGCCTCGACATCCGCCGCATCGGCGCGGTCAAGGAGCGCGAAGAGGTGATCGGCAACCAGACCCGCGTCAAGGTCGTCAAGAACAAGATGGCGCCGCCCTTCAAACAGGTCGAGTTCGACATCATGTATGGTGAGGGTGTTTCCAAGACCGGCGAACTGGTCGATCTCGGCGTCAAGGCCGGCATCGTCGAAAAGTCGGGCGCCTGGTTCTCCTATAACAGCCAGCGTCTCGGCCAGGGCCGCGAAAACGCCAAGACCTTCCTGCGCGATAATCCGGACCTCGCCCGCGAGATCGAACTGTCGCTGCGCCAGAATGCCGGCCTGATCGCCGACCGCTTCCTGCAGAATGGCGGACCGGAGCCCGATGACGGTGATGGCGATGCCACCGCGGAAATGTAATTTTCGCGCTTAAACTCATCGGACAGTTCCAACCGGCCGCATTCATGATGAGAATGCGGCCGGTTTTGTTTGTCTGCTGGACAGTGGCGGGGGCGAACGTTAAAAGCCGATGGATTTGTATTTACCTGCCTCCGGCAGCATTGAAGGGCATAGCATGAGCGGCGTGAACGATATCCGGTCGACCTTCCTCGACTATTTCAAGAAGAACGGCCATGAGATCGTTCCGTCGAGCCCGCTCGTGCCGCGCAACGACCCGACGCTGATGTTCACCAATGCCGGCATGGTGCAGTTCAAGAACGTCTTCACCGGCCTCGAAAAGCGTCCCTATTCGACGGCGACGACTTCGCAGAAATGCGTGCGAGCCGGCGGCAAGCACAACGACCTCGACAATGTCGGCTATACTGCACGTCACCTGACCTTCTTCGAGATGCTCGGCAACTTCTCCTTCGGCGACTATTTCAAGGAGAATGCGATCGAGCTTGCCTGGAAGCTCGTCACCGAGGGCTTCGACCTTCCGAAGAACCGCCTGCTGGTGACCGTCTATTCCGAGGACGAAGAAGCTGCGACGCTGTGGAAGAAGATCGCCGGCTTTTCCGACGACAAGATCATTCGCATCCCAACCTCTGACAATTTCTGGCAGATGGGCGATACCGGCCCCTGCGGCCCGTGCTCGGAAATCTTCATCGACCAGGGTGAGAATGTTTGGGGCGGCCCTCCGGGCTCCCCGGAGGAAGATGGCGACCGGTTTCTGGAATTCTGGAACCTCGTCTTCATGCAGTTCGAGCAGACCGCACCCGGCGAGCGCTCGCCGCTGCCGCGTCCGTCGATCGATACCGGCATGGGACTGGAGCGCATGGCCGCCGTTCTGCAGGGCGTTCAGAGCGTATTCGACACCGATCTCTTCCGCACACTGATCGGCACCATCGAGGACACGATGGGCGTTAAGGCGGAAGGCAGCGCCAGCCACCGTGTCATTGCCGACCACCTGCGCTCCTCGGCCTTCCTGATCGCCGACGGCGTGCTTCCGTCGAATGAGGGCCGCGGTTATGTGCTGCGCCGCATCATGCGCCGCGCCATGCGCCATGCACAGCTGCTCGGCGCCAAGGAGCCGCTGGTCTACAAACTGCTGCCGACGCTGGTGCAGCAGATGGGCCGCGCCTATCCCGAACTGGTGCGCGCCGAGGCGCTGATCTCGGAAACGCTGAAGCTGGAGGAAAACCGTTTCCGCAAGACGCTGGAACGCGGTCTGTCGCTTCTGTCGGACGCGACGACGGATCTTTCCAAGGGCGATATGCTGGATGGTGAGACCGCCTTCAAGCTCTACGACACCTACGGCTTCCCGCTCGATCTGACGCAGGATGCACTGCGTGCCCGTGAGATCGGCGTCGACATCTCCGGCTTCACCGATGCGATGCAGCGCCAGAAGGCCGAAGCCCGCTCGCACTGGGCCGGTTCCGGCGAGAAGGCGACGGAAACCATCTGGTTCGAACTCAAGGAAAAACACGGTGCGACCGAATTCCTGGGCTACGACACCGAAACGGCTGAAGGCGTCGTGCAGGCGATCGTCAAAGAGGGCGCGGTTTCGACCGAGGCCAAGGCCGGCGACAAGGTGCAGATCGTCGTCAGCCAGACGCCGTTCTACGGCGAATCCGGCGGCCAGATGGGCGATACCGGCGTGATCTCGTCCGACCACGGCAAGATCGAGATTTCCGATACGCAGAAGAGGGGCGAAGGTCTGTTCGTGCATCAGGGTATTGTCAGCGACGGCGTGTTCAAGGACGGCGATGCGGTCGTGCTGACGGTCGATCATGCCCGCCGTTCGCGGCTGCGCGCCAACCATTCTGCGACCCACCTGCTGCACGAGGCGCTGCGCGAAGTGCTCGGCACCCATGTTGCCCAGAAGGGTTCGCTGGTCGCGCCAGAGCGCCTGCGCTTCGACGTTTCGCATCCGAAGCCGATGTCGGCCGAGGAACTGAAGATCGTCGAGGATATGGCCAACGAGATCGTATTGCAGAATTCGCCAGTTACCACGAGGCTGATGAGCGTCGACGATGCGATCGCCGAAGGCGCGATGGCGCTGTTCGGCGAGAAATATGGCGATGAAGTCCGCGTCGTGGCGATGGGCGAGGGCGTGCGCGGCGCCAAGGCCGGCAAGGCCTATTCGATCGAACTCTGCGGCGGCACGCATGTCGGGGCCACCGGCCAGATCGGGCTGATCCGCGTTCTCGGCGAAAGTGCCGTCGGCGCCGGCGTTCGCCGTATCGAGGCCGTCACCGGCGAATCGGCGCGCGAATATCTGGCCGAACAGGACGAACGCGTTAAGACGCTTGCCGCCTCGCTGAAGGTGCAGCCGGGCGAAGTGCTATCGCGTGTCGAAGCGCTGATGGACGAGCGCCGCAAGCTCGAAAAGGAACTGGCTGACGCCAAGCGCAAACTCGCCATGGGCGGCGGGCAGGGCGGCTCGGTCGATGCCGTGCGCGAAGTCGCCGGCGTCAAGTTCCTCGGTAAGGCGATTTCGGGCGTCGATCCCAAGGATTTGAAGGGGCTTGCCGATGACGGCAAGACCAGCATCGGTTCGGGCGTTGTCACGCTTATCGGCGTTTCCGACGATGGCAAGGCGAGTGCTGTCGTCGCGGTGACGCCGGATCTCGTTGAGCGCTTCAGCGCCGTCGATCTCGTCCGCGTCGCCTCAGCCGCCCTCGGCGGCAAGGGTGGTGGCGGCCGGCCCGACATGGCGCAGGCCGGTGGCCCTGATGGGTCCAAGGCCGATGAGGCGATCGAGGCGGTTGCTGTGGCACTCGCCGGCTGATTAGCCGGCTCATCAATGCGTTTCGAAAAGGCGGAGGCTTGGCTTCCGCCTTTTTCATTTCACCGGCTAGTGCGGGGGCAAGTCAGCAGGATTTGTCAAATCGAGTTATGGTTCTCTCAAGTCGATCGATTTGCACGAGGTTCCGATATGAATGGCGAAACGGCATGGGCACTTTATGAAAACCGTCTGAGACGGGTTTCGGCCTATATTCACGACCACCTCGACGAGGAGCTGGATATGGAGCGCCTTGCCGAAATTGCCTGCATGTCCAGCTATCACTGGCACAGGATCTACCGGGCGATTTACGGCGAGACGCTGGCGGCAACAGTCAAGCGGCTCAGGCTGCATCACGCGGCTGGCGAGATCGTCCGCACGGAACTTGCCGTCAGCGAAATTGCGAAGCAATCAGGCTATCCCAATCTCCAATCCTTCAATCGTATTTTCAAGTCGGTCTACGGCATGCCGCCGGCCCGCTACCGGAAAGAGGGAAGCCACAAAGCCTATGAGCCTTCACCTAACGGAAAGACCAAAGCCATGTTAGACGTTACCATACGCGAGATTGGACCGATCGAGCTGATCGGCGTTCCCCATACCGGTTCCTACATGCAGATCGACAAGGCCTTCGAGACGCTGTTCGGCACTCTTTATGCCCGCGGCCTCGCCAGGCCAGACATGCGGATGATCGGCGTCTATCTCGACGATCCCGACATCGTGCCCGAGGAAAAGCTGCGCTCGATTGCCGGTGTCACCGGCGTTTCTGAGGTGGCTGTTGATGCGCCGTTCGAGCGGCGCACGATCGACGGCGGCGATTATGCGGTGCTGCGCCACAAGGGTCCCTATGCCAATATGCCCAAATCCTATCAGTGGCTCTTTGCCGAATGGCTGCCGAAATCCGGCCGGCAGCTGAAGGACAGGGTGATGTTCGAGGAATATCTCAACAATCCGCGCGAAGTGCCGCCGACCGAGCTGCTGACGGATATTTACATGCCGCTCGTCTGAGTCCGTCGATCGGGGACGCGGCGGATATGCCGCGTCCCCAAGATGCTCAGGACCACGCTCAAGCAGCCTGCATGGTCTTGATAGCTTCGTCATCAAGGGCGTTCGCCCGCTTATAGGCCTCACGCTCGTTGATGCGGCCGAAATAGTCGACGAAGGCCTGGCGTTTCTCGATGGAGCCGAAGCCGAGGCCCCAGGCGATATGGGAGCCGACATAGACGTCGGCGGCGGTGAAGCGTTCGCCGGTGACGTAGGTCGAAGCGGAGACGGCTTTCTCGAGCGTGTTCATCACGTCGCCGAAACCGCCGCAGCCGGCCATGCGAAGGCGTTCCTGCGGAATTTCGAAGCCGAGAGCCTTCATCGTCACCGCCGATTCGAGCGGACCGGCGGCAAAGAACATCCAGCGATAATAGCGGGCACGCTCCTCCGGTCTCGGCGCCAGCGCCTTCTCAGGAAAGGTCTCGGCGAGATAGGCGCAGATCGCCGCGCACTCGGTGACGACGGTATCGCCGTGGCGGATCGCCGGCACCTTGCCCATCGGGTTGACCGAGAGATATTCCGGCGCCTTCATCGTTTCGCCGAAGGTCAGGTATTCGGTGCGGTAGGGCTGACCGATCTCCTCCAGCATCCAGCGTGCGATGCGCCCGCGCGACATCGGGTTCGTATAGAATACCAGTTCCTCGGTCATGAAATCCTCCTCGTGTTCCCTTTATCTGTCCCACGGAATCAATAGGGCAGCGATATCAGCCTGCAAGCCCCGATCGTCAGAGCGCCTTGCGATACTGGATGAAGCCGGAGCGCTCGGCGATCCTGTCGTAGAGCTGGCGTGCCGTTGCATTGGTCTCGTGCGTCATCCAATAGAGCCTGCCTGCGCCGTTGGCGCGCGCGAGATCGGCGACGGCTTCGATCAGGGCAGCGCCGGTACCGAGCCCGCGCTGGCTGTCCTCGACGTAAAGATCCTGCAGATAGCAGGTCCATTGCGGCAGCCAAGAGGAGCGGTGAAAGATAGCATGGACGATGCCGACGAGACGATCGTCTCCACCGAAGGCGCCGAGCGCATGCATCGGCTCGTCAGGATCGTGGAAACGCGCCCAGGTGAGATCCGTCGTTTCAGGCGGAATGACCACCTCGTAGAAGCGCTGATAGGCGGCCCACAAGGGCTCCCAGGCGGCGCGGTCAATGGGTTCGAGCGGGCGCACGGTTGCCTTCATCGGTTCATCCTCGCAAATGAAAACGGCGGGGAAATCCCCGCCGTTTCAATGCTATACCGAAAAGACCGGCTTATGCCATGGCCTTCTGCAGGTTCTCGTCGATCTTGTCGAGGAAAGCTGTGGTGGAGAGCCACGGCTGATCGGGTCCGATGAGCAGGGCGAGATCCTTGGTCATGAAACCGGATTCGACAGTGTCGACGCAGACCTTTTCGAGCGTTGCGGCAAAGCGGGCAAGCTCGGCATTGTCGTCGAGCTTGGCGCGATGCGCCAGGCCACGCGTCCAGGCGAAGATCGAGGCGATCGAGTTGGTCGAGGTTTCCTGGCCCTTCTGGTGCTGGCGATAGTGGCGCGTTACCGTGCCATGGGCAGCTTCGGCTTCCACCGTCTTGCCATCCGGAGTGAGGAGAACCGAGGTCATCAGGCCGAGCGAGCCGAAGCCCTGGGCGACCGTGTCGGACTGGACGTCGCCGTCATAATTCTTGCAGGCCCAGACATAACCGCCCGACCACTTCAGCGCCGAGGCGACCATGTCGTCGATCAGGCGGTGTTCGTAGGTGATGCCGACTTCCTTGAACTGATCCTTGAATTCGGTCTGGTACACCTCTTCGAAGATATCCTTGAAGCGACCGTCATAGGCCTTGAGAATGGTGTTCTTGGTCGACAGGTAAACTGGCCATTTGCGCATCAGGCCGTACATCATCGAAGCGCGGGCGAATTCGCGGATCGACTCGTCGAGATTGTACATGGCCATGGCAACGCCGGAGCCGGGGGCGTCGAAGACGTCCTTCTCAATAACCGTGCCGTCTTCGCCGACGAACTTGATCGTCAGCTTGCCCTTGCCGGGGAAGCGGAAGTCGGTGGCACGGTACTGGTCGCCGAAGGCATGGCGGCCGACAACGATCGGCTTGGTCCAGCCGGGAACCAGGCGTGGTACGTTCTTGCAAATGATCGGCTCGCGGAAGATGACGCCGCCGAGAATGTTGCGGATTGTGCCGTTCGGACTCTTCCACATCTGCTTGAGATTGAATTCCTTGACGCGGTCTTCGTCCGGCGTGATCGTCGCGCACTTGATGCCGACGCCGTATTTCTTGATGGCGTTGGCGGCGTCGACGGTGACCTGGTCGTTGGTGGCGTCGCGGTTTTCGACGGAGAGGTCGAAATAATCGATGTCGAGGTCGAGATACGGATGGATCAGCTTGTCCTTGATAAGCTGCCAGATGATGCGCGTCATTTCATCGCCGTCGAGATCGGCGACGGGATTGGCGACCTTGATCTTGTTCATGTATCTGCCTCGTTCGAGCTTCAATGGGGACCGGCGTCCCGGGTGGGTGATGTGATGAGGAGCGCTATAGCATTGTGATCAGGGAACGCAAAGCTGCAAGGGGCTCGAGAATGCGTTTTTGCCGCCATTGCCAAGCGCTGGAATTTAGCTAGTGTCCGCCTCGATCTGCCGCCCCCGGACATTCGACCATGAAGACAATCACCGTTGTTATCGCAAGCCTTATTGCCTTTTCCGGCATCGGCCATGCCGCTGACGTTACCGCTCCAGTTAAGGAGATCATGGAGGCGACGAGGAGCAACTGGGCCGACAATAACAGCGACTGGACCGACATCTTCGACGCCTCCCGGCTCGACCGCCTCTACAGCCGCGATTTCGTCGCGAAATACCAGGCGGCGGCGCAATTTCCTGCTGTCGATGACGACGGCATATCGCCCTTCGACTACGACGTGATCGTCAACGGCCAGGATGCATGCCCGCTGGAAGACCTCGCGATGGCGGCAGCGCCAGCGGTCAACGGGACGACCGAGGTGACGGTGCGCTTCCGGAAATCTGCCTGCACGGACGCGCCCGACGCCAAGGACACGACGACCGTTCGCTTCGAAGTGATCGAAGAGGCAGGCCAGCCCGTAATCGACGATATCGTAACCGAGAATATCGAAACGCAGGCCCATGATTCCCTGAAGGCGACGATGGCGCTGATTGCCAAGGGCCAATAGGCGCGCGACATTCGAGGCCGTCGAGATTCGATCGTGATCTTTTTCTCTGGCGGTTTGATTTCCGCTCGTGCGGCGGTATCTGTCGATCTCTGGGCGGCATGAGGGGCTTCATTTGTTTTCCGGTTTTCAGTTCCGCGACTGGCTGCTTGCCAACGATCCGGCGCTCTCGCGCCTACGCACGGCTTCGCGGGTGACGCTGACGATCATCCTCTCCTTCGCCATCCTGTTTGCTATCCAGATGTTGATCGTGCCGCTGCCGACGGCGGCCTTCGGCCTCGGCATCGTGCTGTCGATCGAGGGCGGGATCGCGGTGCGCGACAAGGGCAATTCACGCCAGCTGGTGACCCGGCTTTTGGGTTGTGTCGCGAGCCTTGCCGTCGTCGGCATCGCGGCGGGGCTCGAGGATCGCCGCCTTCTCTCCGATCTCGTCTTCCTGGTGGTGATTGCGATCGCATCAGCCGGGCGGGTGTTCGGGCCGCGTGGCTTTGCGATCGGCATGTTCGCCTTCACCTCCTATTTCATGGGCGCCTATTTCAAACCGTCGCTTGGCCAACTGCCTTATGTGGCTGCCGGCCCCGTCGTCGCGGTGCTGGTCGGCCATGTGGTGAGAGCGGTGCTGCTGCCAGATGACTGGCGTCGCGACTTGCTGCGCTCGCTTGAAAGCGTCCGGGGCCGGATCAACCAGATCCTCTTCAAGCTCGCGGCCCTTGCCGGCTGCGGCCATATCGGCGAGGCCGACCGGCAGGAGCTGCGCCAGCTGGAGGACCGGCTGAAGGAAGTGGTGCTGATGGCCGAGAGCTTCATTCCACGCCCACCGGCCGGCGTCTTCGACGGTGCTTCCAATCCCGCCGCGGAACTCGCGATCCGGCTCTTCGATGCGCATCTCGCCGCCGAGAGCGCGATCGTGGTGAGCTTCCAGAGCCTGCCGCCCTTTGCGCTCGTCCATGCCGTGATCGAGGCCGACAAGGCGGAGCTCGCCACCTATGAGGAGATGGCCGAAGCCATCAAGGACGAGCCGCAAGGCGAAACCGTGCGGGCGCTGCTTTGGCTCGGCGAGTCGCGGCAGCAATTGACGCAGGCGATCGGCGAGGGGCAGGCTTCCGGCTTTGCCGGTATCGATGCCGTCAAGGACACGGCACAGCCCGAGAAGATCGACTTTTCATTCGCCAATCCGCTGCTGCGCTCGGCACTGCAGATCACGCTCGCCTCGGCGCTCGCCATGGGCTTCGGTCTGCTCTTGTCGCGCGAGCGCTGGTTCTGGGCGGTGCTTGCCGCTTTCCTGGTCTTCACCAACACCAATTCGCGCGGCGACACGGCGATGAAGGCACTGTCGCGCTCGCTCGGCACCGTGTTCGGCATTGCGATCGGCCTCGTGCTGGCGACGCTGATTTCGGGGCAGCCTGTCATCGCCATTCCGGTTGCGGCCGTCTGCATCTTCCTCGCTTTCTATTTCCTGCAAGTATCCTATGCGACGATGACCTTCTTCATCTCGATCGTGCTCTGCCTAGTCTATGGCATGACCGGGGTGCTGACGCTTGATCTGCTGCAGCTGCGCATCGGGGAGACGGTGATCGGGGCTGTGGCCGGAACGGCGGTCGCCTTCCTCGTTTTCCCGGCCCGCACGCGCGGCGCGCTCGATGCGGCACTTGCCCGCTGGTTTCAGGCGCTGGACGGCCTGCTGGCGGCGATCGGCGAGGGCAAGAGCGGCTTCGAGCTGATCGCGCTGTCGCAGAAGATCGATGCCTGCTACCGCGACGTGACGGTGGCGGCCAAGCCGCTCGGCTCATCCTGGTCGGTGGTGACGCGGCCTGGCCAGATCCGCCAGACGCTGGCGGTCTTTCTCTCCTGCACCTATTGGTCACGCATCCTGGCGAAGAGTTCCAAAGCGCCGGCGGTGGGAGACGACCTGAAAAAGCTTATCGCGGCGGATCTGGCGCTGACGAAGGATGCGGCTGCGCAGGGCTCGGCCTGTTTCTTCATCGAGCGCAGGGCGTCGCGGACGACAGGACGGCATCTGCCGCTGTCGCGCGACGGCGCAAGACTCGGGCTCGAAATGATCGGTTCGGCGCTGGAACGGCTCTATCCGCAGGCCGACATCTTGCCGTTTGCACCGGGCGAGGCTATTGCGCGCTCGAAACAGGGTTGAGATCATGGCAGGCACCAACAGCGAACGTCAACTTCTGGCCGAAGGACCGGCCATCATTCTGGTCGAGCCGCAGATGGGCGAGAATATCGGCATGGTGGCGCGCGCCATGGCGAATTTCGGCCTTGCAGAACTCCGCCTCGTCAATCCGCGCGACGGCTGGCCGAACGAGAAAGCCCTGGCAACCGCCTCCAAGGCCGATCACGTCATCGAGGCCACCAAGGTCTACGACACGCTGGAGCAGGCCGTTGCCGATCTTAATTTCGTCTATGCGACGACGGCGCGCGAGCGCGACGGCTACAAGCCGGTGCGCTCGCCGGTCATCGCCGCCGAAACGCTTCGGGCGAGGTTCCGAGCCGGCGAGGGCACCGGCATCCTCTTCGGGCGCGAGCGCTGGGGGCTGACCAACGAGGAAGTGGCGCTTGCCGACGAGATCGTCACCTTTCCCGTCAACCCGGCCTTCGCCTCGCTGAACATCGCCCAGGCCGTGCTGCTGATGTCCTATGAATGGATGAAATCCGGCATGGAGGATCTCGGCGCCGTGCCCTTCCAGGCGACGGGGCAAACGCCTTCGACCAAGGAACAGCTGTTCGGCCTGTTCGACCAGTTGGAAGAGGCGCTCGATGCGCGCGGTTATTTCCATCCTGCCGGGAAAAAGCCAAAAATGGTCGACAATCTGCGCGCTGTTCTATCCCGCCGGGCTTTCACGGAGCAGGAAATCAGCGTGCTGCGCGGCGTCATCTCTTCCCTCGACCGCTTCTCGCGCAAGAGCCCGCGCGGCGGCCGGTTCCCGACCGCGACCAAGGAAACACCGCCAGATGACAGCGCCGACGCATGAGCTGAAACCCGTCCTCGTCTTCGATTCCGGCATTGGCGGGCTGACCGTGTTGCGCGAGGTGCGCGTACTGATGCCGGAACGCGGCTTCATCTATGTCGCCGACGATGCCGGCTTTCCCTATGGCGGCTGGGAGGAGCAGGCGCTGAAAGAGCGGGTGATCGGTCTCTTCGGCCGGCTGCTCGAAGAGCACGATCTAGAAGTCTGCATCATCGCCTGCAACACGGCCTTCACGCTTGTCGGTGCCGATCTGCGCGCCGCCTTTCCGCAGATGACCTTCGTCGGCACTGTTCCGGCGATCAAACCGGCAGCGGAGCGCACGCGCTCCGGCCTGGTCTCGGTGCTCGCGACGCCGGGCACGGTCAAGCGCGCCTATACGCGCGATCTCATCCAGTCCTTCGCCCAGCAATGTCATGTGCGGCTCGTCGGCTCGGAGAACCTGGCGCGCATGGCGGAGGCCTATATTCGCGGTGACGCCATCTCCGACGACGCCGTGCTTGCCGAAATTGATCAATGCTTCGTCGAGAAGGACAGTCAGAGGACCGATATCGTCGTGCTTGCCTGCACGCACTATCCCTTCATGGCCAATCTATTCCGCAGACTGGCGCCTTGGCCGGTGGACTGGCTGGATCCGGCAGAAGCCATTGCCCGGCGCGCGCGCACACTCGTTCCGCAGATCGCCGATGCCGTTCACCCCGATAATTTCGACTTTGCCGTCTTTACGTCCGGCAATCCCGATTTTGCGACGCGCCGACTGATGCAGGGTTTCGGTCTCAGCACGCGATAAGGCACTGCGCGCTTTATTTCAGCGATGTCATCGCGCAAGATCTCCGCGGGGAATCGCGGGCGGGTGTTTGCCGCTCAATCACAAAGGGATGCGCCGTGCCGCTGCAAAGACTTGTCATGCTGATCTTCTTTCTGCAGCCGATAGCCTTTGGCGCCTGGTTGCCGCGCATTCCTGATATCCAGGCGAAGCTCGAACTCGGCACCGCCGATCTCGCCGTCGCACTTCTGGGATTGCCGATCGGCACGCTGATCACCCTGCCGTTTGCCGGCCGCCTCGTCTCGCGCATCGGCGGGCGCATGGCGATCATCTATGGTTTCATCTTCTTTCTTGCCGTGGTTTCGCTTCCAGCCTTCGCGCCCAGCGCCATGCTTCTATTCTTCGCCTTGATTGTCGTTGGGGTCGCGCTTTCGACGGTGGAACTCGGCATGAATGTCGAGGCCGATGTCACGGAGAAGGCGACGGGGCTGATCATCATGAGCCGCTGCCACGGCTTCTGGAGCTTCGGCATCATGGCCGGCAGCCTGATCGGCGTTGGTGCCATAGCCATCGGGCTTTCGCCGCACTGGTCGATCCTGATCACGGCGATCGCTATCCTGCCGGCTGCCCTGATTGCCAGCCTGCGCTTGCCGAAATTGCCGGAAAGTCACCATGCGGAGAATTCGCAGGCAATGACCGGCTTCAAGCTGCCCAGTCTTGCTCTGCTCGGGATCTGCGCCTTCGTCTTCGGCGTGACGATGACCGAAGGTGCGATCGCCGATTGGTCGGCGGTCTACCTCCGCGATGTCATGAATGCAGAAGGCGCGCAAACCGGCCTCGGTTATTCGGTTTTCGCTTTCATGGTTGCGGCGGGGCGCTTCAGCGGTGATTACATGAAAGGCCGCTTCGGCGCGGTTGCCATTGCCCGTGGCTGCGGCATCGCCTCGCTTGCCGGCATGCTCGTCGTTCTCCTTGCACCGGCGACGCCGCTTGCGCTACTCGGCTTTGCCGCAGTCGGTGTCGGCGTCTCGGTCGGGTTTCCGCTTGCGGTGACGGCCGTCGCTTCGCTGACTGACCGCCCGCCCGCTTCAAGCGTTGCGACGCTCTCTTTCGCAGCCCTGAGCGGTTTTCTCATCGGGCCGCCGATCATCGGCTTTCTCGGCGAACTCCTGGGCTTGCGCGCGGGGCTTGCGGTCTTGCTGGTACCGCTTTTCGTCAGCCTGCTCTGCACACGTTTGCTGATTCCGACGCAGAAGGACATGGCGGGCGACCTCGTCGAGCGCGAGGCGGTGTGAAACCCTATTTCCCAGGGCTGGCTTTCCTGTGGGTTCTTAAAGGTTTGACGACAACAGTGCCTGCGAATCTGCTAGAGCATGATGCCGAAAAGTGTGCGCGGTTTTCGGACGACATCATGCTCTATTTCTTTGATGTAGATCAGGATGATTTTAGGCCGATCGGGCCTAAAATCATCCTGATCTAGAGACGGGCCGGGAATTTTTAAGGGAATTGGACGTGCAGGTTGGCATCGATATGGGACTGGCGTCCGGCGCTCCGGCGACGCTCGATATCGAGGAGTTGCTGGCGACCCGTCTGCTCGTGCAGGGCAATTCCGGATCGGGCAAGTCACATCTGCTGCGCCGCCTGCTCGAGCAATCGGCGCAATGGGTGCAGCAGGTCATCATCGATCCCGAGGGTGACTTCGTCACCCTCAGCGACAGGTTCGGCCATGTCGTGGTCGACGGCGAGCGGACCGAGGCGGAGCTTGCCGGCATCGCCAACCGCATTCGCCAGCATCGCGTTTCCTGCGTGCTGACGCTCGAAGGCCTCGATCTCGAAGACCAGATGCGCGCCGCCGCCGCCTTCCTCAACGGCATGTTCGATGCCGATCGCGAATACTGGTATCCGGTTCTTGTCGTGGTCGACGAGGCGCAGATGTTTGCCCCGTCGGTCGGTGGCGATGTCTCGGAAGATGCGCGCAAGATGTCGCTCGGCGCGATGACCAATCTGATGTGCCGCGGGCGTAAACGCGGTCTTGCCGGCGTGATCGCGACGCAGCGGCTTGCCAAGCTCGCCAAGAACGTCGCCGCCGAGGCCTCGAACTTCCTGATGGGCCGCACCTTTCTCGATATCGACATGGCGCGTGCCGCCGACCTGCTCGGTATGGACCGGCGCCAGGCCGAGATGTTCCGTGATCTGAAGCGCGGCAATTTCGTCGCCCTCGGGCCGGCGCTGTCGCGCCGGCCGCTGCCGATCCAGATCGGCGCGGTGGAGACCTCGGCGCGCTCTTCCAGCCCGAAGCTGATGCCGCTGCCGGATGCGCCGCAGGATGTCGAAGACCTGATCTTCACGCCCGATCCGGAGGAATTCCAGCGCCCGCTGATGCGCCGCGCCCCGCCGGCGCCGCGGCCGACGACCGATATTCTGGCCGAACTCTCGCGCTCGACGCCGGCGGCATCGGCCGCACCTGCCGAGACAAGGGCGAGCCAGGTGGAAGTCTCCGCCGAGGAGCGGGAGGAGCGCCTTGCAGGTGTGCTTGCCGAAATCCTCGACGATCCCACCTCCGCCTTCCGCACCGATTCGGTGCTCTACCAGGATTTTCTGGTAAGGCTGCGCATGCGCCGCGTCCCGGGACCGCCGATCGCGCTGCCGGATTTCCGCCGGCGCGTGGCGATCTCGCGTTCCGGCGTCGATGCGACGACAGCTGCGACGGATGCCTGGGCGACGGCGCTGTCGCTGTCATCGGGCGTCACCGACGATCTGCAGGGCGTCTTTCTGATGCTCGCCAAGGCTGCCGTCTGCGGCGAGCCGTGTCCGTCGGACGCCCGCATCGCCCGCGCCTACGGCACCCATTCCGCCCGCCGCGCCCGGCGCCTGCTTGGCTATTTCGAGGAGCAGGGCATCATCGTCGTGCACGCCGATTTTTCCGGCAAGCGTATCGTCGCTTTCCCTGATATGGACTGCCAGACGGTGCCGGGCGACGCCAATGCCCCCGACACGGGCGACCAGCCGCTGGCGGCGGAATAGTGGCGCTTTCCGGGTTTGCCGCTGTTGACATTTTCATGACGGGCCTCTAAAGACCGCCGCAAGCACCGGGCAGCAATGTCCGGTGTTTCATTTGACATGTCCCGTGGATCGTTCCTGTTCGCTAACCGGAACATCCTGTCAGGTCTTAGAAAAGACCAGAGGAGGGCGTGTTTCCTTCGCGCGGTTTGGCAACAAACCGTCATAAACCTTTGAAAGGAAATACGATGAGCAAGCGCGAATCGTCCAAGTACAAAATTGACCGCCGTATGGGCGAAAACATCTGGGGCCGTCCGAAGTCCCCGGTGAACCGCCGCGAATACGGCCCGGGTCAGCACGGCCAGCGCCGCAAGGGCAAGCTTTCGGACTTCGGTGTGCAGCTGCGCGCCAAGCAGAAGCTCAAGGGTTACTACGGTGACCTGCGCGAGAAGCAGTTCCGCGCGATCTTCGCCGAAGCCGACCGCCGCAAGGGCGACACCTCTGAAAACCTGATCGGCCTGCTGGAGTCGCGCCTGGACGCAATCGTCTATCGCGCCAAGTTCGTTCCGACGGTCTTTGCTGCCCGTCAGTTCGTCAACCATGGCCACGTCTCGGTCAACGGCGTGCGCGTCAACATCGGTTCTTACCGCTGCAAGGCCGGCGACGTCATCGAAGTTCGCGAAAAGTCGAAGCAGCTGGTGATCGTTCTGGAAGCCGTCAGCCTCGCTGAGCGCGACGTTCCCGATTACATTGAAGTCGATCACAACAAGATGGTCGCAACCTTCGGCCGCGTTCCGACGCTCAGCGACGTTCCGTTCCCGGTCGTCATGGAACCGCATCTGGTCGTCGAATTCTATTCGCGTTAATGCATTCGTCTCGCAGTCGAAACCGATTGCGGGACAACAGCATGCGTGGATATACGGAAAGCCGCTCTTTCGAGCGGCTTTTTTGCGATCTGGAGAGAAGCGATGACGGATTTGCAGGCGACCCTCGATAGCATATACGCCGATATCCAGCCGCGGATCGGCGAGGGCAAGGTCGCGGACTATATTCCGGAGTTGGCGAAGGTCGACCCGAAGCAGTTCGGCATGGCGATCGTCACCGTCGACGGCAAAGTCTATCGCGTCGGCAATGCCGATACCGCCTTCTCGATCCAGAGTATATCGAAGGTCTTCATGCTGACGCTGGCGCTCGGCAAGGTCGGCGAGGGGCTGTGGAAGCGCGTCGGACGCGAACCCTCCGGATCGGCTTTCAACTCGATCGTCCAGCTCGAGCACGAGAGCGGCATCCCCCGAAATCCCTTCATCAATGCCGGCGCGATCGCCGTCAGCGACGTCGTCATGGCCGGCCATGCGCCGCGCGAGGCAATCGGCGAGCTGCTGCGTTTCGTGCGTTATCTCGCCGATGACGAGTCGATCACCATCGACGACAAGGTGGCGCGCTCAGAAACGCAGACCGGATACCGCAATTTCGCGCTTGCCAACTTCATGCGCGCCTACCGCAATCTTGACCATCCCGTCGACCACGTGCTCGGCGTTTATTTCCATCAATGCGCGCTGTCGATGAGCTGCGAGCAACTCGCCCGCGCCGGGCTGTTCCTGGCGGCGCGCGGCAGCAATCCGACGACCGGCCATTCGGTGGTCTCGCCGAAGCGGGCGCGGCGCATCAATGCGCTGATGCTGACCTGCGGCCATTACGACGGCTCGGGCGACTTTGCCTATCATGTCGGCCTGCCTGGCAAGAGCGGCGTCGGCGGCGGCATCTTCGCGGTGGCGCCGGGCATTGCCTCGATCGCGGTGTGGTCGCCGGGGCTGAACAAGGTCGGCAATTCGCAGCTCGGCGCTGCAGCGCTGGAGATGCTTGCGGCGCGCACGGGCTGGTCGGTTTTCGGCGATTGACGCTGTGTTGCCAGGCGGCTTTCTGCTAAGGCAGGTCGGGACTTTTGATTGGACGACATCATGAATATCGCAGCCAATATCGCCGACGAGTTGGAGAGTGGCGAGGCCGACAGCAGCGGCCATGCCCTGTTTGCCGATGCGCCGCGTTCCGTCTCCTTCAACAAGCTGCGCAAACGCCTGCTGCGGCAGGTGCGTCAGGCCTTCGATGATTTCGACATGCTGAAGGGCCAGAAGCGCTGGCTGGTCGGCCTTTCCGGCGGCAAGGATTCCTACGGGCTGCTGGCGCTGCTGCTCGATCTCAAATGGCGCGGTTTGCTGCCGGTCGAACTGATCGCCTGCAATCTCGACCAAGGGCAGCCGAACTTCCCCAAGCACGTGCTGCCGGATTATCTCACCAGGATTGGTGTCCAGCACCGGATCGAGTATCGGGATACCTATTCGATCGTGAAGGAGAAGGTGCCCGAAGGCGCCACCTATTGTTCGCTCTGTTCACGGCTGCGTCGCGGCAATCTCTACCGCGTCGCGCGTGAAGAGGGTTGCGATGCGCTGGTGCTCGGCCACCACCGCGAGGACATTCTCGAAACCTTCTTCATGAATTTCTTCCATGGCGGCCGGCTCGCCTCGATGCCGGCGAAGCTTCTGAACGATGAGGGCGATCTGATGGTGCTCCGGCCGCTTGCCTATGCCGCTGAGGACGACCTCGCGAAGTTTGCCGTCGCCATGCAGTTTCCGATCATTCCCTGTGATCTCTGCGGCTCGCAGGACGGGCTGCAGCGCAATGCGATGAAGGACATGCTCGCCGATATTGAGCGGCGGATGCCGGGCCGCAAGGATACGATGCTGCGGGCGCTTTCGCATGTGAACCCGTCGCATCTGCTCGACCCGAAACTCTTCGACTTTTCCACCCTTGGTGTCACCGATCCTTCATGAAAGGCCGGCTACTGCATAATTCCTTAAATCGGAATCGATTGAAGGATAGAATTATGCAGCAATTTATAGTGTTACAGCGTCCTTTGCGTCTAAAAAGACGCGCGGCGCTGTATGCAGGCTGGCTATTGAATGAAGGCAGGATTTCGCATGATTATTTCAGACCAGGATATTCTCTTTCTCGGCGATTGCGTCAGGGAGGCGGCGCAAGCCGAAATTATGCCGCGTTTCCGCAATCTCGGCGCTGCCGATGTTTCGGAAAAGACTTCAGAAATCGATCTGGTGACCCAGGCGGACCTGCTTGCCGAACACCGGGTCACCGCGGCGCTGAGAGAGCGCTTTCCTACAGCGCTCGTCGTCGGCGAGGAGGCTTATGACGCCGACCGGTCCGTGGTGCCGGCACTTGCCGATGCCGAGCTCGCCTTCGTCATTGACCCTGTCGACGGGACGTTCAATTTTGCCTCCGGGCTGCCCGTCTTCGGGACGATGCTAGCGGTGACGATCAACGGCGAGACGGTCGCCGGCATCATTCACGATCCCGTTCTCGGTGACACGGTGACGGCGATCAAAGGCGCGGGCACTATGCTGACACGCCGGGACGGGCAGTCGACAAAGCTGAAGGTCGCCGAAGCCACGACATTGAAACAGATGGTCGGCGGCTTCTCATGGGGCCATATGGATGACCCGGATCGTGCGCGCATTTGCGCCAACATGGCAAAGATCCGGATGACCTTTGCCTTCAACTGCTCGGCCTACGAATATTGGATGGTCGCCTCCGGCAAGATGCATTTCATCGGCCATGCGAAGCTGATGCCCTGGGATCACCTGGCCGGCGTGCTCGCGCATCAGGAGGCTGGCGGCCATACGGCGAAATTCGACGGCACGCCCTATCGCCCCGGCGAGACGACGGGTGGCATCATCTCTGCGCCCGACCGGGAGAGCTGGCAGCTCATCCGACGCGAGATCGTCGGCATCTGATTCAAAGTTCTCCTGAGAGACCTAAGCGTGAGGATTTGACATGACTTCGACTGTCGACGTGACCGTTCTTGCCGATCTGCTGCGCCGCGCGGCGAAGGCAGAGATCCTGCCGCGCTTCCGCCGGCTTGGTCAGGACGACGTGCGCGCCAAGAGCGAGGCGACCGATCTCGTCACCGAGGCCGATGAGCAGGCCGAGCGGATGATCAAGGCGGAAGCTGCGCAACTCTGGCCGGGCGCGCTGTTCCTTGGCGAAGAATCGGTCGCGGCCGATCCTGATTTGCTTGGCAGCCTCGAACATGCCGATCTTGCGATCGTCGTCGATCCTGTTGACGGCACGTTCAATTTTGCCGCCGGCATCCCGGCCTTCGGCGTCATGGCGTCCGTTATCTCCGGCGGCGAGACGGTTGCCGGTATCATTTACGATCCTATGGGCGACGACTGGGTGATGGCGGAAAAGGGCGGCGGCGCCTGGCTGCGGCGGCCGGAAGGCGGCGCAGAGCGGCTCTCGGTCGCAGCGCCCGTGGGCCTGGAGCATATGGTCGGCATGGCCTCGACCGGCTACCTGCCGAAGGAGAAGCGCGCCGAAGTGCTCGGCAATCTTGCCAAGGTGCGCTTCCTCACCAATTACCGCTGTGCGGCCCACGAATACCGCACCTTTGCCGGCGGCCATGTGCATTACCTCATGTACAACAAGCTGATGCCCTGGGATCACCTGGCCGGCACGCTGATCTCGCAGGAGGCAGGCGCCTATGCAGCGCGCTTCGACGGCTCGCCCTACCTGCCGCATCATCTCGATGGCGGGCTGCTGATTACCCCCGACAAGGCCTCATGGGACTTGCTGCGGCGCGAGGTTTTTACGGTTTGAACACTCGCCTTTAAGCGTAGAGCTTTTCCGTGAGCGATCAAATCACTGCAGCGTTCACGCTATAGCATGTCGACAATATGTCCCCACGCAAGTCGTCCCAATTTGGCGTCGGCCTCGTCACTTCCACCATGAGCGCGCAGCGATGATCGGGAAGTCGTTTCGCCCGGCAGCAGAATGCGATGGCCCGCATCTTCTCCCAAGACAATCTGGGTGTACAAACCAAAACCTGCGCGCCTCCGAACAAGTGATGCGGCAAATTTGTCTGATGGCCAGAGCGCGTCATCGCATCCTGCTACGAGCAGAATTTCGGCATTCGTTCTCTCCAAAGGGATAGCCGCCGCGTCGATCTCAGACTCGTGCACCTGAAGGCATCGTTCGAACAGGCCCCGATAGGCGACCAGCTCGTCTCGGTATTCTCGCACCCATTCTGGGTCCGACGAAACAAAGGGAAGCGGCGTGCCTCGCAATGTCCACGACGAGCGCTCCGGCCAGCTGATGCCATCAAGCCCTGGACCGATATTTCCCCAGACGACGGACGAAGGGCTCATGGCGACGACCGCGCTGATGCGCGGATCGTATACCGCCGTGAGCAGGGCAGCTTCGGCGCCTTTCGATGTTCCCACCAGGACGATGCGTTTACAGCCGAGTCCCACCAGGTGGTCCGTGGCAGAGAAAAACGTTTCCAGCGGCACCTCGCAAATGCCTGGCACCTGGCCTTCTCCGCCGAACCAGCGAAGCGCTATGACTGTTGCCCCCTGGCTCGCAAACAACCTGGCGCGGGCCACATCGACCCGGCCACTGGAGCCGCCGAGCACCACTACGCCGGTGCTGGCATCCGGTTTGACTTGAATTATCTCGCCCTGCAATGGCGGAGGGAGACGTTGATATTCTGCATTCAAAATCAGGCTCCTTCGTCCAGGGGCTTCCAGATTCAGAAACGGCAGAGTTTACCACTTAATGCAATGCCGCCGGAGACCAGCCGGTCAAGCAGATTTCCCATTTCAGAAATGGGCTGCACCCGGATCGAGTTGCGGGCTGTCGCCGGGATGGGTGAACAGCTTGCCGTTTTCCGCCCAGAGGGTGGTTGCGATCGTCACCGCGCCGAAGAGCGCGAAGCCGCCGAAGAGCGGCTGCACCGTGCCGTTGAACATCTGGCCGACTAGGCCGCCAAGGATGGCGCCGGCCGTCGTCGAGACGAAGCCGGTGATGGCGGTCGCCGTGCCGGCGAGATGGCCCATCGGTTCGAGGCTGATGGCGGTGAAATTGGTGGCGATCACGGCAAACATCATCAGCACGATAGTGAAGATGCCGTAGGCGACGGCGAAATCGGGTTTGCCGGTCAGCGAATAGAAAAAGCCGGCGGCCGACAGGGCCGTGAAGATCAGCAGGGCGGCGTGCGAGATGCGGCGCATTCCGAATTTGCGGACGAAGAAGCCGTTGGCGAAATTGGCGACGGCGATGCCGCCAGCGGTGGCCGCAAAGGCGATCGGCAGCCAGTCGCCAAGGCCATAGACCTCGCCGAAGACCTGCTGCACCGAGATCACATAGGCACTGATGACGCCGGTGAACATGGTGAGGCCGATCATGTAGCCGCAGGTGATGCGGTTGGTGAGCACGGTCTTGAAACCATCGACGACAGAGCCGACCGACAGCGGCAGCCGTTCTTCCGGCGGCAGCGATTCCTTCAGCCGGAGGAAAGCCCAGACGAACAGGATGGTAGCGATGATCCCGAGCAGGATGAAGATCCAGTGCCAGTTGGCATAGAGGATGATGAGCTGGCCGACGGAGGGGGCAACGATCGGCACGATCATGAAGACGATCATCACATAGGACATCACACGGGCCATTTCGCGGCCGCCGAAGCAGTCGCGGACGATGGCCATGGTGGTGATGCGCACGGCTGCACCGCCCACACCCTGAACGAAACGCATGACAAGCAGCATTTCGAAGCTGCCGGTCGCTGCAGCGGCAAACATTCCGACAATATAGCAGGCCAGGCCACCGAGCAGGATGTTGCGGCGGCCGAACGTATCCGAAAGGCTGCCGAAGAAGATCTGCGAGACACCGAAGCCCAAGAAGAACACGCCGATGATGAGCTGGGCGTCGTTGGTATTGGTAACGCCGAGGGAATGGCCGATATTGGGCAATGCCGGCAGCATGCTGTCGATCGCCATGGCGATGCTGGCGGTCATGATGGCGATGGTGACGATGAATTCGCCAAAGCCCATGCCGATGCGGCGGGAGCCCTGGTTTTCCTGGTGCGGTTTATGCGGCGGAGTCATGTGATTGGAAATCCCGGATGCGAAGGAGGCCAGCCGTTCAGACGGCCGGGTTCTGCGATTGGAAGAGGCGGCCTTTCTCGGCGATCAGCACGAAGACGAGCCCGATGATCGACACGGTGAAATAACCGGCGACCATCGGCAGCGCGGTGCCATCGAAGGCCTGGCCGATGCCGGCACCGATGATGGCGCCGCCGACCGTGCTCATGAAGCCGAGGACGGAGGAGGCGGTGCCGGCGACGTGGCCGAGCGGCTCCATGGCGAGCGAATTAAAGTTTGAGCCGATCCAACCGAACTGGAACATGGAAAGGCCGAAGAAGGAGATGAACAGAGCGAAGGGCATCGGTTCGGTACTGGCCATCTGGACGATCAGCCAGATGGTGTTGATGGCGATGAAGCCGATGAGCGAGCCGTGCGACAGCCGGCGCATGCCGAGCTTGCCGACGAAGCGCGAATTGAAAAAGGACGACAGCGACATGAAGATCGCCACGCCGGCGAAGGCGAAGGGGAAATAGACGCCGAGATCGTAGATGCCGACATAGACCTGCTGGGCCGAATTGATGAAGCCGAACAGCGCGCCGAAGATGAAGGTGCTGGCAATGGTGTAGCAAAGCGCGACGCGATTGGTCAGCACCAGCTTGAAGGCGCCGAAGATCGAGCGGGCGGTGAAGGGCCTGACATTGGCGGGATGCAGGGTTTCCGGCAGGCGTAAATAGGCCCAGACGGCGATAGCAGTCGCCATGGTGGCGATGAACAGGAAGATCAGGTGCCAGTTGCCGAAGAACATGACGATCTGGCCGGTGCCGGGCGCAATCACCGGCACGATCATGAAGACCATCATGATCAGCGACATGACCTCGGCCATCTGCCGTCCACCATAGATATCGCGGACGATGGAGATGGTGATGACGCGGGTGGCGGCCGAGCCGATGCCCTGGACGAAACGCAGCACCAGCAGGCCGGCGAAGGAGGGCACGAAGACGATGCCGATCGCCGAAACGATATAGACGACGAGGCCGAACAACAGCGGCGTGCGGCGGCCGAAGCGGTCGGAAAGCGGTCCGTAGAAAAGCTGGGCGCAGCCGAAGCCGAGCAGATAGGAGGAGACGACGAATTGTCGGTGGTTCTCGCTCTCGACGCCGAGGCTCGCGCCGATCTGCTGCAAGGCCGGGAGCATGATGTCGATCGCCAGCGAATTGATGGCCATCAGGAAGGCGGCGAGCGCGATGAATTCTCGCTTGCCCATGGGCAGGCGGCCCGCGGACACGGCTTGTGAAGAATCTGTCACAATGAAATTCCCAGAAACAGGTCAAGGCGCTGCTGGCCGCAGCGCCTCGAACTCAAGAAACAGATTTGGAAACCGGGCGGACGTCCGGTGACCGGTCAGGAGGCGGCGCGTACCGCGATGCCATTTTCCTGGAGATGCTGCTGCAGTTCACCAGCCTGGAACATTTCCCGGACGATGTCGCAACCGCCGACGAATTCACCCTTTATGTAAAGCTGAGGGATTGTCGGCCAGCTGGAGTATTCCTTGATGCCCTGGCGGATTTCCGAATCGGCGAGCACGTTGACGCCCTTGTAGTCGACGCCGATGTAATCGAGAATCTGCACGACCTGCCCGGAGAAACCGCACTGCGGAAACTGCGGCGTGCCCTTCATGAAGAGGACGACGTCGTTGCTCTTGATTTCGTTGTCGATGAATTCGTGAATGCCGCTCATGGGACCTAATCCTTTCAACAGGCGGGTTAAAGGCCCACCGTTTCAATCGTTGCCTTTAGATAGCATGCGACAGCAGGAATTCCAGCCGCCCCAACCAAAAAAAGACCAGTTCGGGCAGGCCGCTGCCGGGTTGTTGCCGTCGCGTTACGGTCGACGGGCGAGATAGGTCTGAATCTGTTCGATTTCAACATCGGTGAAATGGCTGAAGTCCCATTGGGAAACCTCCGTCATCACGCCGAGATCGCGGCCGCCGACACCCTTGCCGGTGCGCAGCAGCGTCTTGAAATCGACAGCCGAATAGGATTGCGCCAGCGGCTTAAGCGCCGGCGCCAGGAAGGCTTCCGACTGTTTTGCCGTATCGAGATTGTGGCAATGGCCGCAACCCGTCTTGAAGGCATATTCGCCGATATCGGCCGGGCGAGTGGCGGCAGGGGTGATGACAGCCGGCACCAGATCGGCTTCGAAAGGGATCTTGTCGAGCGCCAGGCCGATGCGTCCGAGCGGCCCCCACTGTGTCGTTCCCTCGACGGCGTCGGGCAGCGGCTTCAGACTGCGCAGCCAGGTGATGATTGCCGCCATGTCGTCGTCGCTGATATTGGCGAAGTTGCTCGCCGGCATGATGACGGCACCGGTGCCGTCCTTCTTGACGCCATGGCGGATGAGGCGAACGAGTTCGGCGTCGCTGTACATCGGCACGAAGCGGGTCAGGTTCGGCGCGACGATCCGGCCGACGCCCGGCTCATCGAGTAGCACATAGCCGGCGTCGTGATGACAGCCGCCGCACATCAGCGTGCGGGCGCGGCGTTCGGCTTCTTCGGCAGACAGCGTCGTCTTGACAGTGAAATCGGCCGCTGCGACGTCATAGGTCCTGGAGAGACGCATCTCCGACAGGACATAGACGCCGGCAACGGCGATGAGACAGATCGCGACGACCGCCGCGAGAATGATTTTCACAATGCGCATCATCGGTTCAGGCCCTCAATAGCGCCGCAGAATTCGTCCGAAACCGCTCACTTTTGATCGTTAGCTGCGTCGCTGGCGGCTGCGGCCAGCGGCGGTGCGGCGCTTGCTGACCTGTTTGCGGGCTGGCTTAGGCTTGGCCGAGGTCGTCTTGCGCGCAACCTTCGTTGTCGCGGCGGGGCGTGTCTTACGCCTTTTGCGTTTCGTCGTGACGCGGCCGGTGGTTTTCTTCAGGATTTCCTTCAGCACGCTGTCGACGACGCCTGATATCAATTCTTTGACTAGGTCGGCCACAAAACCCCTCCGTTCGTGATGGAAACGACATGGCTGCTATTGAATTCCGGAAGAGTTCGGTTAGCAAGACGGCTTCGAGACCATAGCTGCTTTTTTGCTGATATCAGTGGCGCAGCAACCGGATCGCAGCAACATGCCGGCCATTCGCCCGGACGGAAGAGTGGAATGAAACTGATCGAGAAGCGGGTCGTGCTGCATTTCACGGGCTTCGAGCCGCTCGACGGCGTTGCCCACAGGGCGCGCTACGAGCGTTCGGCCAGGCAGAGTGCCGCCGTCTGGGGCTATTCGGTCGAGACGAGGGCAGCTGACGAGGGGAGCGATCCGGTCAGTTTCGAGGTGACGACGACTGGGGCGTTGGCGGCGCCCGAACCAGAAACTGGTTCCTCCCGCTGGCAGACGAAGAGTCGGATCTATATGGTCGATCACGATACACTGGTGCGCAAGCTGCGTGCCGGCAACACGCTGAGCCAGATCATTGCAGGCTTCCGAAGCTGCGCCGAGATCATGCTGGAAGGCGGGATGCGGGGATATTTCCGTCACGCCTGGCGCTTCGGCCTGTTCTTCCTCTTCCCGTTCCTGCTGACGGCTCTGGCGATCGCGCTGACGGCGCAGATCGCCATCTTGCCCTATGCTCTCAGCTTTTCTCCGTGGCACATGCTCTGGAGCGGGCCGCTGGCGCTCTGTTTCTTCATCTTCGCCTTCCTGCCGTTTTCCGAACGCTTCCATACGCTGCATCTCTTTGCCGATTGGAAAATGGCCGTGGCGCTCGGCCGCATGGACCAGGCCGATTTCACAACGTGGCTGGAAGACCAGGCCACTGCCGTGCGCAAGGCGATTGACGAAGAGGCGGACGAATATGTGATCTCCTCGCACAGCATGGGATCAAGCGTCGCCGCCCATGTCATTGGCATTTTGCTGGAAAGAGAGCCGGAGATCTTCAAGGGCAAGCGCGTGGTGTTTGCTACACTCGGCAGCGCCATCCTGCAATGCGCGCTCATGTCATCGGCCACGCTGCTTCGCGCCCGCGTCGGGCTGATCGCCCGCTGCCCGGAGATTTCCTGGCTTGATGTGCAGTGCCTGACGGATTCGATCAATTTCTACAAGGTGCCGGTCGTTGCCGTCTCCGGCCATCCGGATGCGCCTCAGGCGAAGATGATCCTGATCCGCGTCAAGCAGATGCTGACGCGCGAGCATTACCGCAAGATCCGCAAGGACCAACTGCGCGTCCACCGGCAATATGTGCTTGGGCCTGATCAGCAGGCGTCGTTTGATTTCACGCTGATGACCGCCGGACCGATGCCGGCCTCGGTCTTTGCCGACCCCGATGAAAAGAGAATGCCCGGCTGAGGGCCGGGCATCGTCATCCGGATTGCGTCGGGCTCTATTCCGGCGCGGAGGTCTGGAGGGCCAGAGCGTGCAGCACGCCGCCCATATTGCCCTTCAGCGCCTCGTAGACCATCTGGTGCTGTTGCACGCGGCTCTTGCCGCGAAAGGCTTCGGCGACGACTTCGGCGGCATAATGATCGCCGTCGCCCGCCAGATCGCGGATCGTCACTTTGGCACCGGGAATCCCAGCCTTGATCATGTCTTCGATATCGCCGGGTTTCATGGCCATGATCGTTACTCCTTGCGCATCATTCCGCAGCGGCAAGTTCGCCGCGGCCTTCCATGAAATCAGGGAACCATGATTCATGGGCATCGCGCAATTGCTGAATCGGCAGCGAGATGAGATCGCCGACGACGAGCGCCGTTCCCCCGACCGTGCCGAGACGGCGGAAGGGAACGCCGCCACCTTCTGCATTGACGCACACGAAATCGGCGACATCGGCAGGCAACGTCAACACATAGCGCGCCTGATCCTCGCCGAAGAGCAGCGCATGCGGTTCGCCCTTGCCTTCGCTCAGATCGATCGTCAGGCCTTTGCCCGAGGCCATCGCCATTTCGGCGAGCGCCACGGCAAGGCCGCCCGAGGAGATGTCGTGGCAGGCGGTCGCCTGGCCGTTGCGGATGACGGAGCGAACGAAATCGCCGTTGCGGCGCTCGGCGAACAGATCCACTTCCGGCGCCGGACCTTCGCGGCTGGAAAGCACGTCACGCAGATAGACGGACTGGCCGAGATGGCTACCATCGACGCCGATCATGATCACCTTGTCACCATCGTTGGCAGCGCCGATGCGGGCCATCTTGCGCCAATCCGGCAGCAGGCCGACGCCCGCGATCGTCGGGGTCGGCAGGATGGCGACGCCGTTGGTCTCGTTGTAGAGCGAGACGTTGCCTGACACGATCGGGAAATCGAGCGCGCGGCAGGCCTCGCCGATACCCTTCACCGCCTGTACGAACTGGCCCATGATTTCGGGCTTTTCGGGATTGCCGAAGTTCAAATTGTCGGTGGCGGCGAGTGGCTCGGCGCCTGTCGCGGTGATGTTGCGCCAGCATTCGGCGACCGCCTGCTTGCCGCCTTCGAAGGGATCCGCCTCGACATAACGCGGTGTGACGTCGGAGGAGAAGGCGAGCGCCTTGGAGGGATGGCCGTCGACACGCACGACGCCGGCATCGCCGCCCGGAAGCTGCAGTGAATTGCCCTGGATCAGCGTGTCATATTGCTCATAGACCCAGCGGCGGCTCGATTGGTTGGCGGAGCCGACGAGCTGCAGTAGCGCCTGACCGTAATTCTCGGGTGCGGCGACGAGATTTGCGGGCAGGGGGCCATGCTTGCCGGATTCGCGCCAGGGGCGGTCATATTCCGGCGCCTGGTCGCCGAGATCCTTGATCGGCAGGTTGGCGACTTCCTCGCCCTGATGCATGACGCGGAAGCGCAGATCGTCGGTCGTTTTGCCGACGATGGCGAAATCGAGACCCCACTTGACGAAGATCGCCTTGGCTTCCTGTTCCTTCTCCGGCTGCAGCACCATGAGCATGCGCTCCTGGCTTTCCGACAACATCATTTCGTAGGCCGTCATCCTCTCTTCGCGCACCGGCACCTTGTCGAGTTCGAGCAAGATGCCGAGATCACCCTTGGCGCCCATTTCGACGGCGGAGCAGGTGAGGCCGGCGGCACCCATATCCTGGATGGCGATAACGGCGCCGGTCTGCATCAGCTCGAGGCAGGCTTCCAGCAGGCACTTCTCGGTGAAGGGGTCGCCGACCTGAACGGTCGGGCGCTTCTCTTCGATCGATTCGTCGAATTCGGCCGATGCCATCGTCGCGCCGCCGACGCCGTCGCGGCCGGTCTTGGCGCCGAGATAGACGACCGGAAGACCGACGCCCTTGGCTTCGGACAGGAAGATGGCGTTGGACTTCGCAATACCGGCAGCAAAGGCATTGACCAGGATATTGCCGTTGTAGCGTGCGTCGAACTCGACCTCTCCGCCGACCGTCGGTACGCCGAAAGAATTGCCGTAGCCGCCGACGCCGGAAACGACGCCGGAAACGAGATGGCGGGTCTTCGGATGATCCGGCTCGCCGAAGCGCAGCGCGTTCATCGCGGCGATCGGGCGCGCGCCCATGGTGAAGACGTCGCGCAGGATGCCGCCGACGCCGGTCGCAGCACCCTGATAAGGTTCGATATAGGAGGGGTGGTTGTGGCTCTCCATCTTGAAGACGACGCAATCACCGTCATCGATGTCGACCACGCCGGCATTCTCACCCGGGCCCTGGATGACGCGCGGTCCCTTGGTCGGCAGCGTGCGCAACCATTTCTTCGAGGATTTGTAGGAGCAGTGCTCGTTCCACATGGCCGAGAAGATGCCGAGCTCGGTGAAGCTCGGTTCGCGGCCGATCAGATCCAGAATGCGCTGGTACTCGTCCGGCTTCAGGCCATGGCCCGCGATGAGTTCCGGCGTGATCGGGATGGTGTTTGGAATGGTCATGAGCTCTCGAAAGTCCCTACCTTAGAGCAATCCAGCAAAAGTGCGCAGCGGTTTTGCGTCCGGAATTGCGTGAAAAGAAAGAGATAGAGCATCTCCATGATTCGAAGAAAAACGGAGATGCTCTAGCGCGTTTTCCGCTCTTTAGCCTATGTAAGGACGGCGCGCGACAGGAAAATGCCCGCCGTCAACAGCGGGCAGGCGACTTCTTCGGCCCGGTACGGGCGGCCGCTTCTCAGAGTATGTTTGACAACTTGCTTTTGATTTGTCGATCGATAGCAATGGGGCAAGGCTCGGCCTCCGCTTTTGTGTGCCGCTGATGTTTCCTATAGGAAACTTTTCTTCTTGGTTGATGGTATCGAGATACAATGCCGGACATACAACAACAGGCAGACGAAAAGGTGTTTGCCGGGCGCGCGCTTGTGGCTGGCTTCGCTACGGGGTCGATCGTCTTCAGCGACACGGCGCTCAGCTTCTGGGGCGGCGTCGACTCCCGGACCGGAGAAGTCATCGACCGCCACCATCCCCTGTCGACACAGGTCCTGACAGGAAAGATTCTCGCCATCCCCGGCGGACGCGGTTCGTGTACGGGCAGCAGCGTGCTCATGGAGCTGATCATGAACGGGCACGCTCCCGCCGGCATCGTGGTCTCGCGCCAGGAGGAAATACTGTCGCTTGGAGTGATCGTCGCTGACGAAGTATTCGGCCGATCGATCCCCGTTGTCCAGCTTTCCGAAGACGACTTCGCCGAGCTGCACTCCATCCCTGAAGTCACCCTCATCGGCGACCAGGTCATCGCGAGCCGGATCGAAACCGCCCCGGGTTTCGATGCCGCCGATCGCACCTATGGAAATTCGATAGCGCTGACATCGAGGGATCGGTCCGCTTTGAACGGGGAAATGGGCAAGGCCGTGCAGGTGGCAATGAGGGCCACGACGCGCATGGCTGAAATTCAGGGAGCGACGGAACTCATCGATATCTCCCAGGTCCATATCGATGGCTGCATCTACACAGGGCCGACCAGCCTGGAATTCGCGAAACGCATGCGGGACTGGGAGGGTAGGGTTGCCGTTCCAACGACCCTGAACTCGATATCGGTGGACCAGATGCGTTGGCGGGAGCAGGGCGTGTCTCCCGACGTCGCCGGACCCGCATCCGAATTGGGTGAGGCCTACGTCTCCATGGGAGCACGAAAGACGTTTACCTGCGCGCCCTATCAGCTGTCGTCCGCACCCAGGCAGGGTGAGCAGGTGGCCTGGGCAGAGTCGAACGCCGTCGTATTCGCGAACAGCGTTTTGGGTGCTCGCACCGCCAAGTATCCTGACTACCTGGATCTGTGCATCGCTCTCACCGGGCGCGCGCCGCTGACCGGGCCGCATATCGCCGACAACAGGCGCGCCAGCCTCGTGGTCAATGTGTCGGGCTTCGTGTCGCGGGATGACTTGGTCTACCCCATTCTCGGCTACCACATCGGCAAGCTTGTCGGAGATGAAATTCCGGTCGTGATCGGCCTCGAGACGTGGAAGCCGAATCTGGACGACCTAAAGGCGTTCGGGGCGGGTTTTGCGACGACATCAGGCTCTCCGATGTTCCATATCGTCGGTGTCACGCCGGAGGCCGACAGCCTTGAGAGCATTGTCGGAAGCAAGATCAAGGCGAGCTACGAAATCTGTCCCAAGGACGTCGTTGCGGACTGGAGGAAACTCAACGGCAGGTCTGTGGATGCCATCGAGTTCGTCGCGCTGGGCAATCCCCATTTCTCTTTCGACGAATGCGAGCGGCTGGCCGCGCTCTGCGAAGGCCTGGCGAAACATCCTGACGTCAAGGTTCTGGTTACCTGCAACCGTGCGACGTTCGAAAGGGCTTCCGCTGCGAATCTGGTCGGCAAATTGTCGGACTTCGGCGTAGAATTCGTAACCGATGCTTGCTGGTGCACACTTGCCGAGCCTGTCATCCCAAAATCGGTCGATACAATTATCACCAATTCCGCGAAGTTCGCTCACTACGGTCCTGGATTGACGGGTAAGGCGCTTCGGTTTGGCAGCCTGGCGGACTGCGTCGCGGCGGCTTGTCAGGGCGAGTTGAAGCCTGTTCGTCCGACATGGGACTGAACGGTTCCCGCCTGCCGATGGGCGATCAGACGGCCGTAATGAGCAGTTCAATTATCCGTCGGCCAACCCGCTGAAATGTCGAACGGACTCTCAGAACTTGTAGCCGACCTGCAAGCCGGCGCGCGTCATGCCATCGTTCGGCCCGTCGCAGAGATTGGCATGCGAGGAATGGGCAATCTGGGCCATGACATTCCAGTGCGCGTTGAAACGGTAGCCGGCGCCCAGATATTCGTGGAAGAGGACGCGGCAGCCGAGTTCCGGGCCGTCACCATCGCCCTCGATATCGCCGGTATGAATGACGCCGCCGAAGCCGGCTTCGGCAAAGAGCTTCTCATTGAAATCGACCGTCCAGGTGAAACCGGTGAAGAACTGGGTGGCCTCGCCTGACGTGCCGATCGAGGTGCCGAGATGCACACGAGGATGCAGCAGCTGTTGTTGCCAGCCGACCGCCGTATCGTAGCCGAAGGGATCGAAGAGAACGGTAATCTCCGGAAAGACGCCGTCTTCCCTGGAATGGCCCGATTGTACCGAAGTCGAGACGCCGAACCGCAGTTCATCAAATATCTGCTCGCCGGCAGTCGCCGAGCTCACAACCGAGATGGCGGCTGCCGCTGCTAATGATGCCATACCCAAAAAACGCAACGCGATCTTTCCGACGTCGGCCCTCATTTGCTGTCCTTTGATTCGCGTCAGACGGGAACAACAAAGAGGTAACATGGAGGTTGAGTCGGTGAAGCGCTCCGAATAGGCTCCGGCGTTTTTTCCGAATTATGACGCGTATTTGCAACACGTCATATTTCGCCGTCATAGGCAGAGCCGCCGTTTTCCAGCAGCCGGCGCAGGATCATCAGGCCAGAGACCAGCTCCTGCCCTGTCTTCGGCGAGGAAAAACCGATGCGAACGCGATGATAGGGTCTTTCCCCGCGCGCCGCCTTGAACTCGTCCTCGTCGTCGACGAGCACACCGTCGCGAAAGGCGGCATTCTTGAAGGTGCCGGACATCCAGGGATCCGGCAGTTTCAGCCAGAGGAAGGGCGCGTGTACGTGCGATTGGAAATCGAAGCCCTGCAGCTGCTCGCGGGCGAGACGGACGCGCCGGGAGAGTTCCTCAACACTTGCCTTGCGGATCTCGTGCGCGGCGCCACTTTCGACGAGACGTGCACAGGTCTCCGCCAGGATGAAGGGCAGGCCGCCGGTGATCATCCTGTGCGTCACCTTGATGCGCTGGGCAAAATGCGGCGGGCAGGCGACCCAGCCGCCGCGCACGCCGGCGGCGACCGATTTCGACAGGCCGTTGACGAGGAAGGTGCGATCGGGCGCAATCGAGGCGAGCAGCGGCGTGTCGTCGTCGGCCATGCCGCCGTAGAGGTCGTCCTCGATCAGCCAGACACTGTGTTTCCTGGCGATCGCGGCGATGGCCACGCGCCGCTCATAGGGCATGATCGCCAGCGTCGGATTGTGAACGGTCGGCATCAGGAAGGCGATCTTTGGATGCTGCTGTTGGCAGAGCCGCTCGAAATCCTCGGGGATCACGCCGAGCTCATCGGAATCGACCGTCAGCGTGCGGCGTCCGAGAAGGCGGGCGCTGCGGCTGACCTGGGTATAGGTGAGATCCTCGAAGACGATCTTGTCGCCCGGCGCTGAGACGGCGGCGATGACAGCGATCGCTGCCGCATGGGCGCCGAGCGTAGGCACGATATTTTCGACCTCCGGCGTCCAGCCGCTGCGGGCAAGCCACAGGCGGCCGGCCTCGAACCAGTTGCGCGGGAAACTCCGGGAATAGGAGGAGATTTCGGAAAGGTGCTGCTCACCGATCTCGGCGAGGATGCCAGCGATGATCTTGCCCTGGCCGAGATCGGGCGCGGCTGTCGTGTCGAAGCGGATCTTGTCCGCAGGCGCATCCTGGACGCGGGTGCCGCCGAGCGAGACGGTGAGCGGATCGATCTGTTCGCCGGGCGGCGTCTCCGAGCGGTTCAGCACGTAGGTGCCGCGCCCCACTTCGCCGGCGACCAAGCCGCGCTCGTGTACCAGTGCATAAGCGCGGCCGATCGTGCCGATCGTCACGCCGATATCATAGGCGAGGTTGCGTTGCGGCGGCAGTTTGCTGCCGGCGGGCAGGGCGCCGCTTGATATGGCGGATTCGATGCTGTCGGCAAGCCGGAGATAGACCGGCCCGGAGCCGCGGGAAATATCAGGAAGCCAATTTGTCATGGTGACAATTGTATATATTGGCACATTGTATCGGTCAAGCGTATGAGTCAATTCCAATGGCAAGCCGAGAGGATTCCTGGAATGTCTGCCTTACCTGAGATCAAAATGCCGATTGTACCGATTGTCTCTTACGAGGACAGGAGGCAGATCATCCTTCCCGCCGCGCCCGCCGAGGAGACGACGCGCCTAGGCCGAATCTGGGCCGCTATTCTTCTTTGGCATCAGAAGCGGGAAGGCCGGCGTGCGCTGAGGGGCCTGACGGCGACCGAGCTCAAGGATATCGGAGTGTCACAGTCCGACGCGGCGCGCGAAGTCAGCAAGTCGTTCTTTTGGGACTGAAACGTGCCTTCCGAACTGACCGGGACGATCAGCTGCAGGCCTTGTTGCCGCCAGACCAGCGATTGACGTCGGTGGTGATGCGGCCGGCGACCGGTTCCTGCATCATCGGACCGAAGGCCTGCAGACGCGACGGGCTTCCCTCAGCCTGTACGACGAGCAGCGGACGGCTTTCCGGGCTGCCCTTATGGACGAGCAGGATGCGCGGACGGCCGGAGAAGGAATTGAGCTCCGGCGCGAGCTTGTAGGCTGCAAAGACCGGATCGCCCGATTTGAACCAGCAGGCATTGGCGCCGAGCGCCACGCGTTCCATCGTCGGCAGTGCGGCGCGGTTTGGGCCTGTCGCCGGCGCCGGCGTCTGGCAGGCGGCGACCATGGCTGCGAGAGCGGTCAACAGGGCGGCGTTTGCGAGGCGAGGGCGCATCGATCTTGCTCCAGATCCGGATGAGAGGATTTTGAGTGCCGGGGTTCAGGCGGCGATGACGTCGAGCGCCGAGGCAAACAGGCCGCGGCCGTCCGAGCCGCCATGGGCAGCCTCGATCAGGTTCTCGGGATGCGGCATCATGCCGAGCACGTTGCCCTTTTCATTCATGACGGCGGCGATATCGTTGATCGAGCCGTTCGGGTTGGTGCCCTCGGCATAACGGAACACCACCTGGCCATTGCCTTCGATCGCAGCCAGCGTCGCATCGTCGGCGAAATAATTGCCGTCATGATGGGCGACCGGGCAGCGTATGACCTGGCCCTGCGCATAGGCGCGGGTGAAATCCGTCTCGGCATTGACGACTTCGAGCTTGATCTCGCGGCAGACGAATTTCAGCGAGGAATTGCGCATCAGCGCGCCGGGCAGAAGGCCGGCCTCGACGAGGATCTGGAAGCCGTTGCAGACGCCGAGAACCTTCACACCTTTTGCGGCCTTGTCGATGATCGCCTGCATGACCGGCATGCGGGCGGCAATCGCGCCGCAGCGCAGATAATCACCATAGGAAAAGCCGCCCGGAATGACGATGAGATCGACATCGGGGATCTCGGTTTCCGTCTGCCAGATCGTCACCGGTGACTGGCCGGAGATCTTGGTCAAGGCGGCGATCATGTCGCGGTCGCGGTTGAGGCCCGGAAGTTGAACGACGGCTGATTTCATGGGGTCCCTGCGTTTCGCGAAAGATATTGAACTGGAACGCTTTCGGCGAGCCATACTCCATTGTCGGAGACAAAGAAAGAATGACCCTCTGAAAACATGCGGGCCGCGTCCACGCGCAGGATGAGATGTTCACCCTTGCGGCGCATTGCGACGACTTTCGCCGTTTCGACATCGGCCGACAGATGAACGTGGTGCCGCTGCATCTTCTTCAAGCCTTCGCGCTCGATCAACTGCCAGTTCGTCAGAGACGTGCCGTGAAAAAGAGCGGCGGGCGGTTCAACCTGGTTCAATGCGAGATCGACGTCGACGCTATGACCTTGGTTTGCGCGAATTCTGTTATCGGTAAGCGTGAAGCGCTTCTTTGGATTGTTTTCGACAATCTCGACAATATCGGCGCGGGAAACATCGTATTTCGACGCCAACGCTTTTTCGAACTCATCGAACGACACCCAACCCTCGCTATCAAGCGTCAAGCCCGCAGCATCAGGCGCATGACGCAAAACATAGCTCATATATTTCGAGACTTCCGTCTCCAGCTTTGCTTTCATCATGACGCCAAATCCTCAAGGTCCGCCAGACGACGGGTCTGTGATCATCAGTCGATCGCGATTGCGTAATTCTCGATCACCGTGTTGGCGAGCAGTTTTTCGCACATGGCCTTGAGGTCGGCCTCGGCCTTGCCCTTGTCGGCGCCTTCCAGCTCCAGGTCGAAGACCTTGCCCTGTCTTACATGGCCGACGCCCGAGAAGCCGAGGGCGCCAAGCGCACCCTCGATAGCCTTGCCCTGCGGATCGAGAACGCCGTTTTTCAGCGTGACGGTGACACGAGCCTTGATCACTTTGTCTTTCCTGCCTTACTTGACGAGAACCGGGCCGGTGCCACGCACAGGCTCGTTTTCATTGATGATGCCGAGACGGCGCGCGACTTCGGAATAGGCTTCGAGCAGCCCGCCGAGATCGCGGCGGAAGCGGTCCTTGTCCATCTTCTCGTGGGTTTCGATATCCCAGAGCCGGCAGCTGTCCGGCGAGATTTCGTCGGCAAGGATGATGCGCATCATATCGCCTTCGAAGAGGCGGCCGCATTCGATCTTGAAATCGACGAGCTGGATGCCGACGCCGAGGAACAGGCCGGTCATGAAGTCGTTGACGCGGATGGCAAGCGCCATGATGTCATCGAGCTCGGCGGGATTTGCCCAGCCGAAGGCGGTGATGTGCTCTTCGGAGACCATCGGATCGTCGAGCGCGTCGGACTTGTAATAGAATTCGATGATCGAGCGCGGCAGCACGACGCCTTCGTCGATGCCGAGCCGCTTGGCGAGAGAACCGGCCGCGACATTGCGCACGACGATCTCCAGCGGGATCATCTCCACTTCCTTGATCAACTGCTCGCGCATGTTGAGCCGGCGGATGAAATGAGTAGGGATGCCGATCTTGTTCAGATGGCTGAAGATATATTCGCAGATGCGGTTGTTGAGGACGCCCTTGCCATCGATGACTTCGTGTTTCTTCTTGTTGAAGGCAGTGGCATCGTCCTTGAAGAACTGGATCAAAGTACCCGGTTCCGGGCCCTCATACAGAATCTTTGCCTTGCCCTCGTAGATACGGCGGCGACGGTTCATCGTGTTCATTCTCTGTTGTTGGCGCTCTTGGGATAGCGCGAGTGGATCGATCTCGTGGCGTCCCCTTAAAGGAAAAGAGATGGTTTCACAATCCGCCTGTCGCTCCTTCCCTGGTTTCCGGATTTCGCGGCCCGGTTTCCGATTTTACGGAATACCGCCAAGAGAATCGAATGAATTCGCAAGACGAGTTTAGCGCCTTTTCCTCTACGGTGGAATGAAGGCGAAATGGCGAGCCGCTTATGCAGGTTTTTATTTGGCGGCTCTGCTTCGCAGCGCGCGGCGAAGCTGCGCCTGCAGGGCGCGAGCGGCGATTTGCCCGTGGCGCCAGCTTCCGGCGCGGATGAAGGAGGGGATCTGAATGGCCGGCATCGGCCGGGCGAGCGCGTAGCCCTGCAGCGTGTCACAGTCGAGTTCTTCGAGAATGCGGATATGCTCCGCCGTCTCGACGCCTTCGGCGATGACCAGAATGTTCAGCGAGCGACCGATATCGATGATCGAGCCGACCAGTTTGCGCTGCTCTGCCGATTGCGGCAGCATGCGGATCAGCTCGCGGTCGATCTTCAGCGTCTTCGGGCTCAGGCGCAGCAGGCTGACGATCGAGGCATGGCCCGTGCCGAAATCGTCGATCTGGATGTCGATGCCGAGCTTGCGCAGCTTTTTCAGGTTGGCGACCACCGCCTCGTCGCAATCGTCGAGCGAGATCGATTCCAGCAGCTCGAAGGAGAAGGTGCCGGGCTCGATCTTCAACGCGCGGAGCTTCTTGCCGAGATCGGGATCGGCGAGCCGCCTGGCGGAGACGTTGACCGATACCTTCGGGATCGGCAGCCCGTCCTTCAGCCACGCCTTCCTGTCGGCAATGGCGCGCTCCAGGATCAGGGCATCGATGGTCGAGACGACGTCGAGATCCTCCGCAATGTCGAGGAAGCGATCGGGCGTCAGCAGCCCGTGCACCGGATGCTGCCAGCGTGCAAGCGTTTCGACGCCTGCGACATCGAGCGTGCGGGCATCGAACTGCAGCTGGTAGAAGGGCACGAATTCATTGCGTTCGAGGCCGATCAGGATCTCGTCGGCGAGGTGCTTGGCGGAGATGATGTCGCGGCGGGCAGCGGCCGAGAAGAATTCGAAACGGTTGCGGCCCAGGCCCTTGGCACGGTAGAGGGCGATATCGGCGTCGAGCAGCATCTGCTTGGCGTCGAGCTTTGGTCCGCTGTCGATGGCGATGCCGATGCTGGCGCCGAAACGGCAATCGTGCCCCTCATATCTGACGGGTTTGCGTAATTCGCGGATGACACGTTCGGCAAGGCTGGCGATCTTCTTCGATGCGGGATCGACAATGCAGAGGATGACGAATTCGTCGCCGCCGATGCGGGCCACGAAATCGACGGCGCGGACGGACGTTCTCAGCACGCTTGCGGCATGCTGCAGCATGGCGTCGCCGGCCCGGTGGCCGAGCGTGTCGTTGATCTGCTTGAAGCGGTCGAGATCGATATGCAAGATCGCCATCGCCATGCCCTTGGCCCGGCATTCGGCCGCACGCTCGTCCAGCATCTTGTCGAGATAGCGGCGGTTCGGCAGGCCGGTAAGGTAATCGTGCAGCGCCAAGTGCTCGATGCTCTCCTTGGCGGCTTCGAGCTCGCGGTTGCGCGCCTCGGCGAGATCCTTGGCGCGGCGCAGCTCGTTGCGCAGCGCGACTTCCTCGGTGACGTCCCAGTTGGCGCCGATCAGCTTGCGGTGGCCGTTGCCGTCGACGAAGAAGGCCGAGCGGGCGCGGATGACGCGTTCGGCGCCGTCGCCGCGGATGATGCGGTATTCCTGCTGGAAGTCACTGCCGCTTTCGACGCTCCGGTCGGATAAGCCAAGCACACGCTCGCGGTCGTCGGGATGCAGGCTTTTCGCCCAGGTGTCGCTGGCGATCTGGCGTAAGGCGCCCTGCAGCCCGTAAATGGCAATGAGGCGGTCGTCCCATTCGACGCTATCATGCTCGATATCGGCCTCGAAGACGCCGATGCGGGAAATCTCCAGCGCCAGATCGAGCCGACGCGACAAACGCGACAGCGTCTCCTCGGCCTGCTTGCGGGCGGTGATATCCGTATCCGTGCCGACGATGCGCGTCGGCACGCCATTCTCGTCCCATTCGACGCAGGCGCCGCGACACTCGATCCAGACCCAGTGGCCATCCTTGTGACGCTCGCGATATTCGAAGATTTGGTAATTCGGATCGCCGGCATTCTGCCGGTCGATCGCATGGACGACGAAATCGCGATCATCGGGATGGACCAACTGCAGCCAGGCATCGTATTCGCCGGCGGCTTCCTCGTCGGGCGCCATGCCGCGGATGGTTTTCCACGTCTGCGAGTAATATTTCCGGTCGAGACGGTAGTTGTGATCCCATACGCCAAGGCCCGAGCCGACGAGCGCATGGTTCCAGCGGCTTTCCCGCTCTGCCAGGTCGGAATCGTCGGTCGCCCCATTGCCGATACCTGCCTCAGCCGCATCGCCATGCGGATCACCGGCCTCTGGATGGGCTTTCTTCACGGGCATTCTCGCTTATCTCACCTCGGCGCAGTCTGCTGTCATTCCATTAAGAAAGACTTAGAAAGCACTTGCTCAACAAGCGGCATGGCGCCTTTTCCTCAATCAGCAGAGAGCCGGCCGAGGAACTGGGCAAAGACCATGGTGCCTTCGGGCCACGGGCCGTGACCGGAATCGGCATTGATATGACCGGACTCGCCGGCATCGACGAGGAAGGAGCCCCAGCTGCTGGCAATCTCGTCGGCATGCTCGTAGCTGCCGAACGGATCGTTGCGGCTGGCCACCGTGATCGACGGGAAGGGCAGCGGATCGCGCGGATAGGGGCCGAAGGTCATCAGGTGCTTCGGGCGGATGTCGGGATTGGCTACGTCGGGCGGGGCGACGAGGAAAGCGCCCGCCACGCGATTGCGGAAATGCGGGATGGCGTGGATCACCGAGGGCACGCCCAGCGAATGGGCGACGAGAACGACCGGGCGGGTCGAAGCGTTCACCTCCTCGGCGATGCGGGCGATCCAATCCTCGCGAACCGGCTTCGTCCATTCGGCCTGTTCGACGCGCCGCGCCGTGCTGAGCTTTGCCTCCCAGCGGCTTTGCCAGTGGCTCGGGCCGGAATTGGTGTAACCGGGGATGATGAGGATATCTGCGTCTGAGGCTTTCATAGTGCCGCCGATGTGAGAAAGCTGGTCCAAGATGTCAAGAGGGAGTGTCAAGGGAGAGAGCGACACAGGCGTTGAAAGTTGCTATATTGCCCCAGTGCCGGTTGCGGAATTCGTATCGGCTTGCCCGCCGATGCTGTCCGCCGCCGATCAGGTCTCGGCTGAGGAGGAGAAAACCATGGCGGCATTTCATGTCATGACGGGTGCAAGCGAAAGCTTCGCGCGGCCCGTTGTCAATCGCATCGGTATCGCTGACGTCTTCGACGCGCTGAAGCGCGGATACGAAGATTTTATGGAGAAACCGTCCCACTATGTGTTCCTGTGCCTGATGTATCCGATCGCCGGCGTCTTCCTGACGCTGTGGACCTCGGGCGCCAACCTTTTGCCGATGGTCTTCCCGCTGATGGCGGGTTTCGTGCTGATCGGCCCGATCGCAGCGATTGGCCTCTATGAGATCAGCCGCCGGCGCGAAGCCGGCCTCGACGCGTCCTGGACGCATGCGCTGGACGTACGCCATTCACCGGCGCTGCCGTCGATTGTGGCGGTCGGCTTGATGCTCTGCGGCCTCTTCGTCGTCTGGCTGGTGACGGCGCAGACGCTCTATAGCAACCTACTCGGCGAGGTCTTTCCGCGCAGCATGGGGGATTTCTTCCGCCAGGTCTTCGGCACGTCAGAGGGTATGCAGTTGATCATCTGGGGCAATCTCATCGGCTTCGTCTTTGCGCTCGTCGTGCTGGCGATGACCGTCATCACCTTTCCGCTGCTGCTCGACCGCGATGTCGGGGCCGTCGCCGCCGTCACGGCGTCGATCCGCGCGACGATTCTCAATCCGGTGCCGGTGCTGCTTTGGGGCCTGATCGTCGCTGCGCTGCTCGTCATCGGCACGATCCCGGTCTTTGCCGGGCTTGCGCTGGTTATCCCGATCCTCGGCCATGCGACCTGGCATCTCTATCGCAAGCTGATTGCGCGGGAAGCCACAGCGTAACCACGGCGCTTTCTGCGGGAATCCCGGACCGGGGGGAATCTGGGATACCCCGGGAACCTCGAACCTGCCTCGGAGTTTGTCTAACCGAGAGCATGATGTCGTCGACATCGTGCTCTGGAGACTTCGAGGGAGGATCTTTGAGGTGACGATGAAGCATCTGTTTGCCCACTTCGCAACCAAGGTATCGGAATGGGCGGGCAGGCCTGTCATCTTCATCCTGGCACTGATCGCCGTCGTCATCTGGGCGGCACTCGGACCCTTCTTCGACTATTCGGAAACCTGGCAGCTGGTCATCAATACCGGCACGACGATCGTCACTTTCCTGATGGTCTTCGTGCTGCAGAACGCCCAGACGCGCGACACGCGGGCGATCCAGGCCAAGCTCAACGAAATCATCCTGACCAGCCATGCCGAAAACCGTTTCATCGGCATCGAGAATCTCGACGAGGAAGAACTGAAACGTCTCGACGAGCTGGTCGCCAAGGCCGCAAAGGGCAGGGGCGAGAGCGAGGCTTGCAGGACGTCGGAACCAACCGAAGCAGCGAATGCGGCGTCGTCGAAAAAGGCGGAAGCGCGCAAACGCTCTGTGGTTGCCAAAGCACCGAAGCAAAAACAGCGGCCGCTTGAGAAAAGCTAGACTATGAAATACAATCGGCACCATATTCAGTTCATTAAATCCACCTCCGCAGGGAAAAATGAACGACTCCTTTCTTCGGGAGCCGCAGGTTGAGCTGTTCTTTCAGGCTTATTTCATAGGATTGACGTTAGGTCATTTGCCATTTTTCTTCGACGGTATCGGCTTTATCGCGTTTATGCCAAAGTTTATTGTTTCGCTACCAATCGTGTTTGTTTTGTTTGTTTTTTATCGTGTGAATTACATTGAAATAAATTCGCGGCCATTTCTTTGGTCGTCTATCATTTTTATAGTAATTTTGTTGCTGATTGTGGCAGCTTTCTTGTTGCTGTCGGGTGGAAGTATTCAGAGGCTGACCTTGTTAGCTTTTTTCCTAATTATTTCTCTGCCTTCTGTCCTTGTCGCATGCATCTACTTCACAGTTATGATCAGGCTGCGACTGAGGGGAAAAGCCATTCGATAGATTTTCGACGGGGAGGTGTGCCGGCAGAAAAACGGCGCCCGCACGGGCGCCGCTATATCGTTGATTGCAGATCGCTCAGGCGTTGCCAAAGACGCGCCGGAAGATCGTGTCGACGTGTTTGGTATGATAGCCAAGGTCGAACTTCTCCCGAATATCCTCTTCGGAAAGCGCGGCACGGACTTCGGTGTCGGCGAGCAGCTCTTCCAAGAAATCCTTGCCCTGTTCCCAGACCTTCATCGCATTGCGCTGCACCAGGCGATAAGCATCTTCGCGGGAAGTGCCGGCCTGGGTCAGTGCCAGCAGGACACGCTGCGAATGGACCAAGCCCCGGAACTTGTTGAGGTTCTTTTCCATATTCTCGGGATAGACCAGCAGCTTTTCGATGACGCCGGCGAGACGGGAGAGGGCGAAATCGAGCGTCACGGTGGCATCGGGGCCGATCATGCGCTCGACCGAGGAATGCGAGATATCGCGCTCGTGCCAGAGGGCGACGTTTTCCATCGCCGGCATGGCGTAGGAGCGGACCATGCGGGCGAGACCGGTCAGGTTTTCGGTCAGAACCGGGTTGCGCTTGTGCGGCATGGCCGACGAGCCCTTCTGGCCGGGCGAGAAATACTCCTCGGCTTCGAGCACCTCGGTGCGCTGCAGGTGGCGGATTTCGGTCGCCAGCCGCTCGATCGACGAGGCGACGACACCGAGCGTGGCGAAATACATGGCGTGGCGGTCACGTGGGATGACCTGTGTCGAGACCGGCTCGGCCTTCAGGCCAAGCGCCTCGGCGACATGTTCCTCGACGCGCGGATCGATATTGGCGAAGGTGCCGACGGCGCCCGATATGGCGCAGGTCGCGACTTCCTCGCGGGCGGCGACGAGGCGCTGGCGGCAGCGCTCGAATTCGGCATAGGCGAGCGCCAGCTTGATGCCGAAGGTGGTGGGCTCGGCATGGATGCCATGCGAACGGCCGATGGTAACGGTGTCCTTGTGTTCGAAGGCGCGGGTTTTCAGCGCCTCGAGCAGCCGGTCGATATCGGCAAGCATGAGGTCGGTGGCGCGGACCAACTGGACGTTGAAGCAGGTGTCGAGCACGTCGGACGAAGTCATGCCCTGGTGGACGAAGCGCGCATCCGGGCCGACGATCTCGGCGAGATGGGTGAGGAACGCGATGACGTCATGCTTGGTGACGGCCTCGATCTCGTCGATGCGGTCGACGTCGAAGGTGGCGGCGCCGCCTTTTTCCCAGATCGTCTTTGCCGCCGATTTCGGGATGACGCCGAGTTCGGCCAGCGCGTCGCAGGCATGCGCCTCGATCTCGAACCAGATGCGGAACTTGGTTTCGGGAGACCAGATGGCGACCATTTCAGGCCGGGAATAACGCGGGATCATGGGCGGCTGCCTTCACTTCAAGAGGTTGAGCGTTTAAGACGCAATTCCCGGCAAAATCGCTTCGCGCTTTGCCTGGCAAAACCGCTGCACACTTTTGCTGGAATTGCTTTAGCGCCCCTGTAGCAAAGAAGGGCGGCAATCTCAACGCATGCGTTTGGCAAGATGATAGCTGCTTGCGACAAGACAGACGAGGCCAAGCGGCAGGAAGAGACGCAGGCCGATCACCAGGAACTGATAGACTGCGCTGATACTGGTGAAGACGAACTGGAAAGCCCAGACGATACTGCCGAAGGGTGCATGCCAACGCGAATAGAACATCCGGTATTCCATGGCGAAAAGGAAGGCGGTCATCAGGATAGTGGCCGCCGTCAGCGTCACGAAAAACGCGGCAAAACGCGTTTCCAGCGGCCTGTCAAAGGCGAGGAAGCGGGCGACCGGCAGGGCGAACGGCCAGGCAAACAGGCCGCCGGAGAAATAGAGAGCGGCGATCTCGGCCAGTCGGCTCGTCTGAAGGCCGTTGCGCAGGTAAAGGCCGAGCATGGCGGCGGCGAGCATCTGCATGCCCCAAAGCAACGCGCCGGCAATCAGATCGGGGTAGGGCGGCCGTGCAGCTCTTAGACGATCCATCCGGGGGCGATCCGTCCTCGGGCGATCCATGCTCAGGGATGAACCGGAACGGCGATCCAGCGTCCGTTCCTGTCTGCATCGAACGCCAGGACGAGTGCGATATGGACCTGGTTTCCGGCTTCCGGCTGGTAGACCACGGCGCCGCCGATCCGGTATTCAACGGAACATGCGCGCTCGGCCGGAACTGTGGTGGCCTGGCGCGCTGCCTGCCGGTTCGGAGCGCCTTCCTTTTCGATCATCTGCAGGCTGAAGCCGATGACGCGCTTGTCGACCGCAGTGCAATCCTTCGGCGTCGGCACCGGCATCTCGCCGAGTGAGAGCGTATACGGCGCTTTCGGCGGGCCGTCGGTCGCAAGCGTCGTGTAGCGGATCGTCTTCGACGGCGAGCCGAGTTCGGTCGGCGGATTGAAGGCAGCGATCAAGCCGGGATTGGTCAGCAGATCATATTTGTCCATCTGGCTGCGGGCCGCCGTCAGGTTCTGCCGCCGCGCCTTGGAGAGATTGGCGTCCTTGTCGGTCAGCTCGGTATGGAAGGGCGTGCCCTCGAGATAGTGGCCGTCTTCGGTATCGACAAAATAGGTGTTGGAGTAGGGAAGGTTGCCGCTCTCCTCGATGCCGAACTCCTGAAATCCGAAGACCTTACCGTCGGCGGAAAAGCCGATCGGCTGGATGTTTGCGATGTCGCCGGCAAGTGACAGACTAGGCAATCCGGCAAATGCGACAGCAAGCATGCCACCGATGATCAGACGTTTCTTCATGCTCGTGCCCCTTCGGCTGCCTGACGCAGATCGGCGACGGTCCGGCGATAATCCTCGACCGTATCGCCCTTGAAAATTGCCGAGCCGGCGACGAGAACGTTGCCGCCCGCCCGGGCGATATCAGGCGCCGTTTCCACCGTGACGCCGCCGTCGACCTCGAGTTCGATCGGCCGATCACCGATCAGTGACTTCGCCGCCGCGATCTTCTTCGCCATCGCCGGAATGAATTTCTGCCCGCCGAAACCGGGATTGACCGACATGATCAGGATGAGATCGACATCGTCGAGCACGTTTTCGATGGCGCTGAGCGGCGTCGCCGGATTGATCGTCACGCCGACCTTCTTGCCGAGATTGCGGATGGTCTGCAGCGAGCGGTGCAGATGCGGTCCGGCTTCGGCATGGACGGTGATACGGTCGCAGCCGGCCTTGGCGAAGGCTTCGAGATAGTCGTCGACCGGCGAGATCATCAGGTGGCAGTCGAAGGTGGCTGATGTATAGGAGCGCAGCGACTTGATGACATCGGGGCCGAAGGAGATGTTCGGCACGAAATGTCCGTCCATGACGTCGAGATGGATCCAGTCGGCGCCGGCGGCCGTCACATCGCGCACCTCCTCGCCGAGCCTGGCGAAATCCGCCGCGAGGATCGAGGGGGCAATGCGAATGGGCAGCGTCATCAAATCTTACTCCGTATGGGCCGCCATTTGACCGCGGCGCCCGAATTCAAGGCAGGCGCACCGCTCATTGCGTCGGTGCGGCAGGTGGAAAAAAGCCGTTGCCCCGCCATTCGAGTAGCCGGTAGGGGTTTTGCGAAAGTTCATGCGCACCGGTGAAAGCAATAGTGCCGACCGGCGTCTGGAATGTCGTGCCGAGAAGTGCCTCCTGGAGTGGCTTGCCCGTCGCAGCGGCGGCTTGTCCCGCCTGGCCGGCAATGAGGGCGGCGGCCAGCGAGGGCAGGACATAACCTTCCGGCTCGATGCCTTTGGCGCGTAGCGCGTCGGCAGCAGCCGTGCCTTCCGGCAGGATGGCGGATTCGGGCAGGGCGACGGCACGCACGCCGGCATCAAGCGGCAGCGGCTGGTCGGCAGCGCGCATGGCATCGCCGCCGAGGATGGACAGCGGGATATTCTCCGCGGTGGCGTCGCGGGCGATGACGGCGATATCGTTGCGGTCGCCGCCAATGAAGACCCTGGTGGCGCCGGCCCGTTTCAGGCGGCGGACGAGGGCAATCTGCTGTTCCTGTCCCGGCCGGTAGGTATCGGTAAAGACCGGCTTCAGGCCGCTCTGCTCCAGCGCATTGCGTACCGCTTCCGTCAGTTCGCGGCCGTGGATGGTGCCATCCTCGATCAGGGCGATCGGATCGGCGGCCCAGTCTTTCAGGATTACCTCGATAATCTTTGCCGCCTCGGCGCCGTCGGCGGGCGCTGCCCGGAAAAGAGGCCAGCCGTTTTTCAGCGCATCCTCCATCAGTATGCGGGAGCGCACGGAGACGGTGATTGCCGGAATATTGGCGTCCTTCAGCTTCGGCAGCGCGCCTTCCAGCGTCTCGCTGCAGAGAAAGCCGACCGCGACCTGCACTTTGGCATTGACAAGCGCGTCGGCGACCGCGGCACCGCTATTGTCCTCGCAGGTCTCGTTGATGGCGACGAGGGTATTTCCGGACTGCTGGATCTCGAAACCGGCGCCGGCGGCAATCTGGGCGCCGAGGAGGGCGAGCGGTCCGTTCTGAGGGGCGACGATACCGATCGTCACGCCGGCCGCATGGCTTTCAGCCGCCGCTCCCAGCAGCGCCAGAAAAGCTGCTATGCCACGCAGGTTGATCATGAAAGGCGGAGATCCCTAGCCATCGTCCATGCCCTTTTATCCGCAAGGCCGCGATCGTCAAAGAAAAACAAGCGCAACACAGCGCTTTTCACCGGTCCTATTGTAGAAAAGGTAACCGATGCTCGCCATATTGGCGCGATGGCAAGACAATCCAGGCATAAAGCTCGCGCACGGAGAAGCAGGTGTTGAACAGGCAGCATATCGACCCCGGCCTTTATCGCGATGCCATGAGCCGTTATGCCGGCCACGTGCAGCTCGTGACGACGGCGATGGGCGAGCTGCGCCGCGGCGTCACCATCACCGCCGCCTGCTCGGTCTCGGACAATCCAGCCTCGGTGCTGATCTGCCTCAACAACACCAATCCGAAGAACGAGATTTTCTTCCGCAGCGGCATTTTCGCGCTGAACACGCTCGGCGCCCATCATCAGGGCGTCGCCGATGCCTTTTCCGGACGCACGTCGCTTGCCAATGACGACCGTTTCGCCAGCGCCCGTTTCGAGATGCTTGCCACCGGTGCGCCGGTGCTGGCCGACGCGCTTGCCGCCTTCGATTGCCGGGTGATCGATATCAAGGAAATGCCGACGCACAATGTCATCTTCGGCGAAGTCGCGGCCGTCCGCTTCAGCGAAAAACACCCGGCGCTCATCTATATGAACCGGGATTATCACGCGCTGTGATGAGAGCGCCGTGCATCCTTTCGGAAGCATTTCGAGGTAGTAGAGAATGGACAATGCCGGGATCGAGGAAATGTTTCAGGGGCTCGGCCCCGTCACGGTCAAGCGCATGTTCGGCGGCAAGGGTATTTATCATCTCGGGCGCATCATCGCGCTCGAAGTGCGCGACGAGATGCTGCTGAAGGCCGACGAGACGAGCGCTCCGGAATTTGCCGCTGCCGGCGCCACGCAGTGGACTTATGAGGGCAAGAAGGGCAAGCCGGTAAAAATGCCCTATTGGTCGATCCCCGACGAAGCCTACGACGATCCTGATCTGATGGCGAAATGGGTGAGGCTTGCCTATGAGGCGTCGCTTCGCGCCGAATGATTAGCCGCGTTCGGCAGTCGGCAAGGCTGCTATGGCCGCCTTGGTGAAGGCCGACAGCGGCTCGGGCAGATCGGTCAGGGGAAACCAACCGAAATCCGACAGCTTGTCCGGTTCGGTCAGTTGAGGCTCGCCGTCGACGTCGCGGGCGAGATAGAGAATCGAGATCCAGTGTTGGCGATCGGCCTCGATGATCTGCTCGCTCATGCAGAGGCGTTCGATGCGGCCGATCGTCAGGCCGGTTTCCTCTTCGGCCTCGCGGCGCGCAGCTTCTTCAGCCGGCTCCATATGATCGACCTTGCCGCCGACGATGTTCCAATAGCCGGCTTCAGGTGGTCGCATGCGTTTGTAGAGAAGGATCCTGGCGTCGCGCATAATCACCATGCCGACGCCGAGACCCGGAAAATCAATGCCGGGCCTGCCCATGATAATGCTTAGACCTTGGCGCTGCCGGCGATCAGCATGAAGGCGGGGATATCATCGCCGAAGCCGACCGGGGTCGGGCCATCGTCGTGGTCGCGATGACGGCGGCGGTCGCGGCTGTCGTCGTTTGCCGGGTAAGGCCGACTGTTGCGCGCGTTGTTCTGCGGCTTCTGCTCTGCTTTGCGCTCGTTCTTCACGATGTCGGCCTTTACTGGTGCTGCTTCAATCACGTCGACGCCATTATCCTGTATGTCGTTATCAGATTTATGACTCGCGGCAGCGCGATTGCCGCGTCCGCGGCCACGATCCTTATCGCCATTCTCTCTCGGCGCACGATCTCGGCCTGCGCCATCTCTGGCGCCACGCTCGCGGCTGTTGCGGCGCGGGCGTTCGCTGTCCCGGCTGTCTTCTGCCGGCGGCGGCAGCGACGTCAGGTCACCGCTCAGCCATTCGACCTTTTCGCCGATCAGCTTCTCGATGGCATCGACGAACTTCGTGTCGCGCTTGGTGACGAGCGTGAAGGCGGCACCCGAGCGGCCGGCACGGCCGGTGCGGCCGATGCGGTGGACGTAATCCTCGGAATGGATCGGTACGTCGAAATTGAAGACGTGGCTGACATCGGGGATATCGAGGCCGCGGGCGGCGACGTCGGAAGCGACCAGAAGCTGGAGATTGCCGTCACGGAAGCTCTGCAGCGTCATCGTGCGGGATCGCTGGTCCATGTCGCCATGCAGGGCGCCGACCGAAAAGCCGTGACGCTCGAGCGACCTGAAAAGATCGGCGACATCCTTCTTGCGGTTGCAGAAGACGATGGCGTTCTTGAGTTCGGTCTGGGCGCGGACGAGTTCGCGCAGGACAGCGCGCTTTTCGTAATCCTTGCCGTGCGAGGCGACGAAACGCTGCGTCACGGTCGCGGCGGCGGAAGCCGGCTTTGCGACCTCGATGCGCTCGGGATTCTGCAGGAAACGGTCCGCGAGCTTCTGGATCTCCGACGGCATGGTTGCAGAAAAGAACAGCGTCTGGCGGGTGAACGGGATCATCTTGGCGATGCGTTCGATATCGGGGATGAAACCCATGTCGAGCATGCGGTCGGCCTCGTCGATGACGAGGATCTCGACGCCGCTCATCAGCAGCTTGCCGCGCTCGAAATGGTCGAGCAGGCGGCCGGGGGTGCAGATCAGCACATCGGCGCCGCGCTCGAGCTTGCGGTCCTGGTCCTCGAAGGAAACGCCGCCGATCAGAAGGGCGACGTTCAGGCGGTGGTTCTTGCCGTATTTCTCGAAATTCTCGGCGACCTGGGCGGCGAGTTCGCGTGTCGGCTCGAGGATCAGCGTGCGGGGCATGCGCGCACGCGCACGGCCCTTCTCAAGAAGCGATAGCATCGGCAGAACGAAGGATGCCGTCTTGCCAGTGCCGGTCTGCGCGATACCGCAAATATCGCGGCGCTCGAGCGCAAACGGGATGGCGCCCGCCTGAATAGGCGTTGGGATCGTGTAGCCTGCATCCGTAACAGCGGATAGCACTTTTTGGCTTAAGCCAAGGTCAGCAAATGTCGTCAAAGGGAAAACTGTTTCCATTCCGTTCGGCCGAGCTCTGAACGAGTCGGCGGGATTGCATGCCGCAATGCAGCGCGACATAGCCCCGAATGGCCGGCAAGTCAAGAAATAGAGACGCCGCACCCATTGCAGAGTGAAGCGTTGGTTACCGGGCAGGAGTTACTTGATATAGGTGGCGAGTTTAAGGCCGGCATTCATGAAATATACTGGATCGACGGCATGGCCGTCCTGGCGCACTTCATAATGCAGGTGCGTGCCCGTCGAGCGGCCGGTGCTGCCGGCAAGGCCGATGACGTCGTTACGTTCGACCGTGTCGCCGACCTTGACCAGAACCTCCGACATATGCCCGTAGCGCGTCGAAATGCCGTTGCCGTGGTCGACCTCGACCATGTTGCCGTAGCCGCCGGTCCAGCCGGCCGAAATCACCTTGCCGGGAGCTGTCGGGCGGATTCGTTCGCCCGGCGAAAAGCGGAAATCGATGCCCGAATGGAGCGCGAGGCGGCCGAGAAAGGGATCACGGCGATTGCCGAAGGGGCTGGTCACGTCCTTGCCGATAGCGGGATTGCGGAAGGGCAGGGATTCGGCGGTGCTGCGAACCTCCTCAAGACGGGTCAGCGCGCCGTCGAGCGCCACCAGAGAATTGTTGAAGTCGTCGTTGCTTTCGGGCTCGACATAGGGGCCGCCGACGGCATCGTCATCGTCTTTCTTTGCTGCGGTCTCTTGCGGTACTGGAATCTTGAAGCGGGTCAGCACGGTCTCGATGGCGTTGGCGGCATTGCCGGCATCGCTCGTCAGCTGTTCGACACGGCTGCGCTGATCCTGTTCGACATCTTTCAGCGACAGCGTCACCTTAGAGAAGATGCGGTCGGCACGATCACCGACCGTGTCGGTGGCCGGCACATAGGCAAGCGTCGAATTGTCGGGCGTCGCATCGGCGGGGGCGCCGCTCGCCAGCTGTTTCTCAATCGCCTCGATGCCGCTACCGGAGAGCGAAGCGCGCTTGTCCTTGACATCGGGCGCATAGGACTGAACGGGCGAAGACGCCGTAGGCGGGGCGCCGTCCTTTTCCGTCAGGCCGGAGCTTTCGGCCCGGTCGAGCAGATTGTCGAGCTTGCCATGGCGCGAGGTCAACGCCATCTGCTGCTCCATCAGCTTGTCGACCTTGTCTTCGACTACCTGCTGGTCGAGAAGCTGGCGGGAGGTGATGCGGTCGACCTGAGCGCGGAGGGCGGCTATGCGGTCTTCATAGTCGTGCTGCATGCGGGCCTGGCGGGCCATGGTGGCGCCGATCAGGTCGTCGCGCAGCACGAGATAGGACGTGCCCAAGAGGTAGCCGATCGAGAAGACGCCGACGAAGCAGAAGGCCAGGGCAGCCATCCAGGGTCGGACCGTCATATGGCGGACCTTGTCACCGCTTGCCAGGATGAGGATATGTTCCTGTGCCCGCCTGCCGAATACCCGGTGCTGATGTCCGCTGTTCACGCAGGCTCTCCCGATTGATGCTCTACGCCTCTTTCGGAAAATTAGACACTGTTATGGTTAATGAATGCTTTCATTGTCGCCGTCGCATCATGAAATTCAGTGACTTCAAGCGTGGCTGATCGATGCGAGCGCGCGGTAAAAGGACGGCGTCAGTCCGGCCTCGGCGCGGGCAAGGTCGTTGAAGGGCGGCTTCAGCGGTCCGCGGAAATTGGCGCGTACCAGTTCCTGGAAGGCCTTTGCCGGATCGCGCTTCTCCCGGGCGCAGAGGAAGCGGAACCATTTGGCGCCGACGGCGACATGGCCTTTCTCGTCATTGTAGATGACGTCGAGCACCGCTGCACTTTCAAGATCGCCGGTCTGGCGCATCTTCGCCTGCAGCGACGGCGTGACGTCGAGGCCACGGGCTTCCAGAATCAGCGGCACGACGGCGAGCCTTGCCGTCAGATCGTTGCGCGTCGAATGGGCGGCCTGCCAGAGCCCGTCATGCGCGGGTAGATCACCGTAATCAGCACCGAGATCGTTGAGCCTGGCGCGCACCATGCGGAAATGCTTCGCCTCCTCGAAGGCGACCAACATCCAGCCGTCGAAAAAGGAATTCGGCACCTGCTCGGTTGCGAATCGCGCGACGATATCGAGCGCCAGATCGACGGCGTTGAGCTCGATATGAGCGATGGCGTGGAGCAGGGCGATCCGCCCTTTGAGCGTATGCAGCGAGCGCTTCTCCACCTGGGTCGGCGGCGTCAGCACCGGTTTCTCAGGACGGCCGGGCCTGTCGGGCAGGGTTGCATCGAGCGGCGAGCGCAGCGACACCCGGCGGGCGAACCAGCGGGTGGCGCTTTCCTGCGCAAGTGCCGTCTTGCGGTCGAGATCGGCGGAAGAGATCGCATCGATGGCGCCGCCGCGCAGCGAGGTTATCGCCAGATCCCCTATCACGCTGCCAGGTTCCTGACGGCCTCCAGCACGGTTTCGGCATGGCCTTGCACCTTCACCTTCTGCCAGATGGTGGCGATCGTGCCGTCCTGGCGGATCAGGAAGGTGGTGCGCTCGACACCCATGAAATTGCGGCCGTACATACTCTTTTCCTTCCAGACGCCATAGGCCTGCAGCGTCGTCTTTTCCTCGTCCGAGGCAAGCGCCACCGAAAGACGGTGCTTCTTGATGAACCTGTCATGGCAGGCGGCCGAATCGGGCGACATGCCGATGACGGCAGCACCCGCCGCTTCGAACTCGCTTGCTAACGCGGTGAAAGCCAATGATTCGGCGGTGCAGCCCGTGGTGTCGTCCTTGGGATAAAAGAACAATACGAGCGGCTTGCCGTGGAATTCGGCCAGCGAAACGCGGCCGCCGCCGTCGCGGGGAAGGTTGAAATCAGGGGCCGAGACGCCGATGCCAGGAACCGCCATTAGGAAAACCTTTCTTTTGCCGGGTTTGTGGATGACACTTTCTCTCCCCGAATTATATAGTGGACGGATACCCGTCCAGCATGGCCGGGTTCAATTCTTCAGTTAAAGGGAGAGCCCGAGGGCGCATGTCAGCCATCCGCGGCGAAAAGGTCACGTTTCGCAAGAAGGACATCGTTGCGCTGGACCGCTTGCCGTCGGCTCAGACAGAGGATCCGATCATCGTTCATTGCCCGCCGCCGCGCTCGCCGATGCGCGGTACGGCGAAGCTGGCTTGTGGATTCCTCGGGCTGATTCTCCTCCTTCTCGCCGCCATCGTCTTCACCGTCGAGAGCGGCATGTTCGACAAGCCGCTGTCGCAACAGGCCCAGGCGGCGCTGAATGGCCTGGCCGGACCGCGCTACCGCGCCGAGGTCGGCTCCACTGTCATCCGCTTCACTTCGGATTTTCGGCTGGCGCTTGAAGCACGCAACGTCAACATGATCGACCAGGAGAGCGGCCAGCACCTGTCGACGACGGGTTCGGTGCGCCTGGGGCTCGATCCGCTGCAGCTTTTCCGCGGCCGCATCGCCGTCGCGGACATCGAAGCGGAGGATATTGCGCTCGATACCGCGCTTCTGCCCTCCGGCAATGCCGTCAAGCTCGACGATCTGCGCATCGACGCCATGCCGGCGGCGATGGAGAAGATCTTTTCGCAGTTCGACATGTTCGACAGCATCGTGACGCGCGGCTCGACCAATTCGGTGCGCATCTCCGGCCTCGACATCAAGCTTGCCGATACCGCCAACGGTCCGATGTCGCTCGTCATCGACAATCTCGTCTTTGCCCATGCCGGCCCGTCCTCGCTGCAATTGACCGGCGAAGTCGCGCTCAATGGCGAAGTGGCGGAGCTCGACGTGCTGGCCGAGAAGGAAGACGGCCACGTGTCCAAAGTCGTGGCGACGCTCAGACATGCCGACCTCACCCCCTTCGCGCTGAAACGCAACGATCAGGGCGTGATCCGACAGGGGCTCAGCGCCTTTGCCGATCTGACAGTGTCGGCCACCAGAGCGCGCGACGGTGTGCAGCCGGCGCTTGCGGCGACGATCTCAATCGATCCCGGCCTGATCTATGCGGATGGCGATCCGCAGCAGCTGTCGGGCGGGCAAATCAATCTCGTCTATGATTTCGCCAAGCAGACGATCGAGATCGCCCGATCGAACGCCCAGTTTGGCGCAACTACGCTTCCCATCAACGGCGCGCTGATCGATCTCGATAAGCTCGACCCGCAGGCGGGCAAAGGCTTCGGCATCGACCTGCTCGTCAGCGGCGGCACGGCAGCGCCCGGCGGTTCCGGCGAGCAGCCGCTCTCCTTCGACATCCAGGCGACCGGGCGCTACATGGTTGCCGGCCGTGAATTCCGGTTTCCCAACATAACTGCTTCCAGCCCGCTCGGCGCGCTCTACGGATCACTTGATGTCAAGCTCGGCGACAAATCGCCGGAGATCAGCTTTGCCGGCCAATCGGCGCAGCTGCAGACGATAGCGATCAAGCAGCTCTGGCCGTTCTGGATGGCGCCCAAGGTGCGCACCTGGGTGCACGGCAATCTCTTCGGCGGCACCGTCACCGACGCCGCCATTTCCGTCTTTATTCCCTTCGGCAGGCTGGACGAGGCAGCCGGCGGCAAGGGATTGAAGCTCGACGCCAACCAGATCCGCATCGACTTCGACATCACGGGTGCGCGGATGAACGTCGCCGGCGACATTCCGCCGATCCGCGACACGTCAGCGCATTTCGACCTGACCGGCCCGGTTGCGACGATCGCGATCAAGAGCGGCACCTCCTATTTCCCCTCCGGCCGGTCCGTGGGTCTCGGGCAGGGGACGTTCATCTTGCCTGCCACCTACGATAAACCGCTGATGGCCGATATCGATCTTGCGGTCTCCGGGGCCGCGGACGCCGTCGGCGAGCTTCTGACCTACCGGCCGATCCGGGTGCTGCAACGCGCCGGCTTTACGCCCGACGATCTCAAGGGCAGGATCGAGGCGAATGTGAAGGCCCATTTCGGCCTGCTCTCCTCGCAAAACCCGCCGCCTGCCGAATGGACGGCGACAATGAAGCTCACCGATATCGATCTTGCCAAGCCGTTTTCCGGCAGGATGATCAGCAATCTCGACGGCACGCTGAACGGCAATCCGAAGAGAATCACACTTGATGCCAAAGCCCAGATCGACGGTGTCCCTGCCGATATCGATCTTACCGAACCGGTCGAGGCATCCGACGCGGCGTCCAAACAACGGGTGATCACCGCGACCCTTTCCGAGGACCAGCGCAACAAGCTGATACCCGGCCTTTCCGGTATCGTCGGCGGCAGCGTGAAGATGGTGCTGACGCGGATCGACGACGATCGGCAGGACGTCCAGCTCGACCTCACCAAGTCGCTGCTCGAACTGCCCTGGATCGGCTGGGCGAAGGGCAGCGGCATTGCCGCCACGGCCGAATTCGAAACATCAGGCCCGGCCGACAATACCCAGATCAAGAACTTCCGACTGAAGGGCGACGGATTCGGCGCCAACGGATCGCTGAACATCGGCAAGGGCGGGCTGATCTCGGCTGATTTCGACAGCGTCAAGCTCTCCTCGCTCGACGATTTCGCCCTGTCGGTGAAACGTAGCAAGGGCAATTTCGACGTCTCGGTCTCCGGCGACAGCGCCGATGCGCGGCCGGTCATCCAGCGGTTGAAATCGGGCTCGGACGGCGATGGTGATGGGGATTCCGGCGACACCGGCGTATCGGTGCGCGCGAGGCTGAAAAACGTCATCGGCTTCAACGACGAGAAGGTCGGCAATTTCCAGGCGCAAATATCACTGCACGGCGACAAGCTGCAGGCGCTCAATTTTTCCGCCGTTACCGACAGCGGCGAGGCCGTGGTCAGCCAGATGAAGGACGGCGGCGTCATCAACATCACCAGCGGCGACGCCGGCGCGGTATCGCGTTTCGCCGATCTCTACCAGCACATGCAGGGTGGCCTGCTCAATCTGGCGATCCGGCTGGGGGCGGAGGGCGGCTGGGACGGCTCGCTCGACGTGCGCCGCTTCGCGATCGTCAACGAACAACGCCTGCGCTCGATCGTTTCGACACCGGTCGGAAATGAGCAACGCAGCCTCAACGAAGCCGTCAAGCGCGACATCGATACTTCGTCGCAGCGCTTCCAGCGCGGCTTTGCCCGTGTCGTCTCGCGCAATGGCATGGTCGGTATCGAGAACGGCGTGCTGCGCGGTGACCAGATCGGCGCAACCTTCCAAGGCATCGTGCGCGACCGCAAGGGCAACATGGACATGACCGGCACCTTCATGCCGGCCTACGGCCTCAACCGCCTCTTTGCCGAACTGCCGCTGATCGGCGTCATTCTCGGCAATGGCAGCGACCGCGGCCTGATCGGCATTACCTTCAAGCTGACAGGCAAGTTCGACCAGCCGAACCTGCAGATCAACCCGCTTTCTATCATCGCGCCCGGGGTTTTCCGGCAGATCTTCGAATTCCAGTGAGGCGGGAAGCGGTCATGGCAGAGGTCGTGGCGAGACGTACCTAAATCTCCGTCCGCCTGAGGAGATAGTCGAGACCGCCGACGCGGTACCAGCGATAGCCGTAGGCATCGAGCACGACGGTATGAAATCCATTCTCGTCCGCTTTGCTGCTCGCGCCATCGGCGATATCGATCAATAGTCGCCCGTCTTCACCGATGTCAGGATCGAAAGATACTTCCGTGGGCCGCGCATGCAGATTGTGCAGGATCAACACGGAATTGCCGCGCCAGTCATAACGAAGCGCCAGCACGCCGTCATTCCCGGTGTCGATCACAGAAAAGTCGCCCCAGCCGATCTCAGGGGCTTCCTTGCGCATCCGGATCATCCGCTCGGTCCAGTTCAGCAAAGAATTGGGATCGCGCCGCTGTTCGGCGACATTGACATGCTGGAAACCGTAGGGACCGTCCTTGATAACGGGCGAGATGGGCTTTTCACTTTTGGTAAACCCGCCTTCCGGTTCGGTCGACCACTGCATCGGCGTGCGTGCGCAATTGCGTTCGGGCAGGCCCAGATCGTCGCCCATGCCGATTTCGTCGCCGTATCGGATGACGGGCGTTCCAGGCAGGGAGAACAGCAGGCTGTAGGCCATTTCGATCCTGCGGTGGTCGCCGCCGAGGATAGGCGCGAGGCGACGGCGAATGCCCCTGTCATAAAGCTGCATGTCCTTTTCAGGCCCGAAGGCGGCAAATACCGCGCCGCGTTGTTTTTCCGTCAGCCGGCCGAGGTCCAGTTCATCATGGTTGCGGAGGAAGAGGCCCCATTGCGCGGTCGCCGGGCGCGGTTTGGTGGCCTCCATGGCCTTCTTGAGCGGCCGCGTATCGGCGCTGGCGAAAGCATAAAACAGCGCCTGATTGACCTGGAAATTGAACATCATCTGCATGCGGTCGCCATCATCGCCGAAATATTCGAAATTGTCCTTCGGCAGGATATTGGCTTCTGCCAGGATGATGGAATCGCCCAGGCGCCACTGCAGGAATTCGCGAAACTTCCTCAGCATATCGAACTGTTCGACAGGCTTGGTAACGTCGGCGCCTTTCGTTGCGATGATGAAGGGGGCGGCATCCATCCTGAATCCCGAGACGCCGAGCTGGATCCAGAAGCCCATGATCTTGAGGATCTCCGCCTGCACCTCGGGGTTCGACGTATTGAGATCGGGCTGGTGATCGTAAAAACGGTGAAAATAATAGGCTTTGGCCTTGTCGTCATAGGTCCAGGTCGTCTTCTGGACACCTGGGAAGACCATGCCCTGGTCTGCATTATCAGGCTTTTTCTCCGACCAGACATACCAGTCGCGATAGGGCGAGTGCGGATCGCTCCTGGCGGCTTGGAACCAGGGATGGTCCTTGGACGTATGATTGATTACCAGATCGATCAACACCCGGATACCGCGCTGCTTAGCGCCGTGGGTGAATTCGACGAAATCGCCGAGCGAGCCATAACGCGGATCGACATTGTAATAATCGGAGACGTCATATCCGTCGTCGCGACCGGGCGATGCCTGAAACGGCATGAGCCAGATCGCCGTCACGCCGAGGCCGGAGAGATAATCGAGGCGCCTCATCAGACCCTGAAAATCACCGACGCCGTCACCGTTAGCATCCATGAAAGTCTCGACGGACAGGCAGTAGATGACAGCGTTCTTATACCAGAGGTCGTTGATCATGCCGGCACTCCAATCCAATCTGGTCGCAAATCCCGGCAGGCGGAAAAGGTTCCGATAAAGCATTTGCTATGTGGGTCGCTTCGCAGCAAAGAAGTGAGTGCTCCTCCTCGACAAAATCGATTTGAAGCCCAGCCTGACAAATTCGGCCGTGACGCTTTGCCTATTTTAGGGAAATCTGATGTAATATACTGTCCCGGTCGACAAGCAACGGCCGGTGCAATGTCGGAGGATGCGATGCAGTGCGCCCGGACAGTTTCTTTTGCATCGGCGGCCATGATAGCTGTCACAATTGCTGACCCTTCGCTTTCCGCGGAAAAGAGCGTGCGGCTGAAGTCGCAAGAGGCGGTCATCCACGTCCTCATGGTTCCCCTGGACGCGATGTTGACGCCGCCGATCTTCTCGATCAGCTGGTGGTCGCGGGTGACGCCCGCTTCAAGCGTCGATCCGCCGGCTATCTTCTCCGAGAGATCAAACGAGGTGACGCGGAATACCGGCGGGGAGCTGAATGATCTTGCTCGCGGGCCCGAATAGTGAGGCAAAGAAAAAAGCCGGCGCGGGCGCCGGCTTTGGCATCTGTTCTGATGTAAAGCCGCTTACGCCGCGCGGCGGATCAGGATGTGTTTCTTCTTGCCGAGCGAGAGCTTGATGACGCCGTCGGCGGTGATTTCGCCGCTGCCGATCATCTTGCGTTCGTCGCTGATCGCCTCGTCGTTGATGCGGACCGCGCCGCCCTGGACGTGACGACGAGCTTCACCGTTCGACGAGGCAAGGCCGGCACGAACGATCAGCGAGAGCAAGCCGATGCCGCCGTCGAGTTCGGTGGCGGGGATATCGACCGAAGGCAGGTTCTCCGAGAGGCTGCCTTCCTCGAATGTCTTGCGCGCGGTTTCAGCGGCCTGCTCGGCGGCCGGGCGACCGTGCAGGATCGCGGTAACCTCAGTTGCCAGGAGCTTCTTGACCTCGTTCAGCTCCGAACCACCGATCGCCGACAGTCTTGCAATTTCATCCATGGGCAACGTGGTGAAGAGCTTGAGGAAGCGCGGCACATCAGCATCCTCGGTATTGCGCCAATATTGCCAGAAGTCATAGACAGGCAGCAGATCGGCATTCAGCCAGACCGCACCGGAAGCCGATTTCCCCATCTTCGCACCAGACGACGTCGTCAACAACGGCGATGTCAGCGCATAGAGTTGCTGTGTCCCCATGCGGTGACCAAGATCGATACCGTTGACGATATTGCCCCACTGGTCCGAACCGCCCATCTGCAGGCGGCAATCGTAGCGCTTGGCAAGCTCGACGAAATCGTAGGCCTGGAGGATCATGTAGTTGAATTCCAGGAAGGACAACGACTGTTCGCGGTCAAGGCGCGTCTTCACACTGTCAAAGGACAGCATGCGGTTGACCGAGAAGTGGCGGCCGACATCGCGCAGGAACTCCAGATAATTCAATGAGCGCAGCCACTCGGCGTTGTTGATCATCAGCGCGGCGGTGGCAGGCCTGTCATAATCGAGGTAGTTCGAGAAGCAGTTTTTGATCGAGGCGATATTCTGCTCGATCGTCTCGATCGTCATCAGCTTACGCGCTTCCTCCTTGAAAGAGGGATCGCCGACCATACCGGTGCCGCCGCCCATCAGCGAAATCGGGCGGTGGCCCGTTGCCTGCAACCAATGCAGCATCATGATCTGTGTCAGATGGCCGACGTGAAGACTGGATGCCGTCGGGTCGTAGCCGATATAGGCCGTCACGGTTTCCTTGGCGAACAGGTCGTCGAGGCCGCTTTCATCGGAAATCTGATGAATGAAGCCGCGCTCTTTCAGCGTGCGGAGGAAATCGGACTTGAACTCGGACATAGGTTTCGTCTCTTGGTGTCTGCTCCGCACCCCAATGGGGGCCTGGCGCAAGTTCGTTGTTGTTGATCTGTCGCGGCGCGTTTAGCACTGTTTTTATAAAAGTGCATCCGGGAATCGCATGGGAGGCAAGCCTCATGGATGTCATCAGGACCGCAATCGGTTTGATGAGCGGCACGTCGATGGACGGCATCGACGTCGCGTTGATCAGGACAGACGGCCGCGGCTTCATCGAGCGCGGGCCGTTCATGGGCGTGCCCTATGACGCGGATTTTCGCGGGCAGCTCAAACGGGCGCTGGAACTGTCGCTTCCACTTAGCGACAGGAGCGAACGACCCGCTGAGCTTCGCGATATCGAGCTTGAACTTACCTTACGGCATGCAATTGCCGTTACGGCATTCATGGGGCGTTTCGAGCTTTCTACCGATGGCGTCGATGTTCTCGGCTTCCATGGCCAGACGGTGCTTCATCGCCCTGATGAGGGATTGACGATCCAGATTGGTGACGGCCCGGAGCTTGCGCGCCGGACCGGCATATCGGTGGTCTACGACATGCGTGCCAACGACATGGTTCATGGCGGGCAGGGAGCGCCACTGGTGCCGGCCTATCACGCCGCACTGGCAGGAAAATTCCAACAGCAGGGACAGGCGGTGTGCTTCGTCAATATCGGCGGCATCTCCAATCTCACCTTTATCGGAACGGACGGTCGGATATCCGCCTTCGACAGCGGTCCGGGCAATACGCTGATCGACCAGTGGGTGGAGATGCAGACCGGCAGAACCTATGACCCCGGCGGCCAGATCGGTGGGCGCGGCAAGGTCGTTGCCAGCCTCGCGGAGCGCTACCTGGACAACCCGTTCTTTCGCGGCAATGTTCGCCGTTCGCTCGACCGCGGCGATTTCGCGACGCTTCGGCCCGAGGAGGCGAGCCTTGAAGACGGCGCCCGGACGCTGGCCCATGTCGCCGCCGCGTCGATTATCAAATCTGCCAACTTCCTTCCCGAGACCCCAGCGATCTATATCGTCTGCGGCGGCGGGCGGCTGAACGCCACCGTGATGGCGGAGTTCTCGGCCATGGCCGAACGGCTGGGATCGAAGGTGTTGGCTGCCGAGGAGGCAGGCTTCGACGGCGATGCGATGGAAGCGGAGGCCTGGGCCTATCTCGCCGTCCGGTCGCTGGATGGGCTGCCGCTGACATTTCCGGGCACGACAGGCGTCGACGCTCCTGTCAGCGGTGGGGTGCTGGCAACGGCATGAGAGAGCAGAGGGTCATGCTGAAGACGCCACGGCTCAGCTTCGTCATGTGGGACGAAGGCGATGCTGCCCTGGTGCAGCAGCTGCATTCGACGATGGCGACAACCCGATATCTGTCCGGCAACACGCCGTGGAGTTTGGAGAAGGCTGAGGAGCGGCTGCGCGGCTGGTTTGAGGAGCAGACGCGCGACGGCACGACCAAATACAAGCTCCTCGCTGAGGACGGTCGATTTGTCGGCCGTGCGGGGATTTCGAAGTTCAGGAAGGAGCAATTCGAACTCGGCTATTCCCTGCGAGAGGAGGCGTGGGCCAAGGGTCTCGCAACGGAAGCGGCGAGCGCGATTGCCGACTGGTTCTTCGAAAGGAAGTTTGCATCGGGCTTCATCGCCTTCACACATCGCGACAACATCGCTTCGCAGCGTGTGCTGAGAAAAATCGGCATGCGCGAACGCGCGCCGATCCTGATCGATGGAGTGCTCGACACGGCTTTCGAGCTCACCGCTGATAAACGGCCGGTAAAGCCCTAACTCTTTACGGCGACCGGCCGGACATGGGATTCGCGCCCAGCCTGATGGCCATCCTCGACGCCCCTAACCTGGGCGATGAACGAAAATTTCTTGCGAAGGCCGAGGATCGGCTTCTCGATGAAATGCCAGGACAACACCGCAACGGCGAGAGCCGATGGCAGGCCGACAAGATAGAGCGCCAGTGCACCATATTTCGGATAGAGGAAAACCGACGGGAACGAGCTGATCCAGATCTGCAAAAACGGGTCGTGATAGAGATAGACGCCGTAGGAATAGTCACCTTTCCTGAAAAAGGCCGGGATGGGTACCTCGGACAGACCGATGAAGACGGTGATGTAAACAAGAGAGGTGATGACCAAGGGCCGGTTCATCACCGATTCCGTCGCACTGCTGTCGAGGGTGAGAATGGCGACGATGCAAACCAGGCTGGCGGCGGCGAACAGCCAGCGGGAATGCGGAATGACCGCTTTGAACTGAAAGACGACGATGCCCATCATGAAGGCCGTTATCAACTGGGAGCCGCGGCTCATGAACAGGAAGCGAGCGATCGGCTTGATCGAGCCTGGCAGCAGATAGGGCATCTTCTGCACGATAAGGCCGATGGCGATGTAGGCGATCGTCACCGCGAGCAGCTTGTAGCGCGTCTTGACGATGGCGGTGATCATCAGGAACGACATGATGATGTAGCAGAAGATTTCCCAGGGAACCGTCCACAGAGCGCCGTTGACACGCTGGCTCGGATTATCCTGGAAGACGCCCGGAAGCTCGTAATGAATCCAGCCGACGATATTCAGGAAGTATTTGAAAAACCGCTGATCGGTAAAATAGTCTGAGTGGTAAACGACCGTAATGATCGGCCCGATGATCAGCGAGCAAACGACGATATCGACGGCAAGGGCCGGGACGATGCGCAAGCCTCGGTTGATCAGAAAATTCCGAAGGCTCAGGCGCTGGGCGCTACCGGCGATCAGAAATCCGCTCAAAGCGAAGAACATCGGAACAAGAGCGTATTCGGTGAACCAGAATACTGACCCCCTGATGAAGTCATTGTTGTCGGTTAACAAAAAGGAATGGGTCAATACGATGGAAAAGGCGAGCCCTATTCGAAGAAAATCGAACCCCGGACCAATTCCCCTATACTTATCCAGGACTTCCCCGAACGACTTGGTCATTGCGGACCTCGCTTTTGTTAGGATCGCGAGGACCCTACCGCACTGCAACATGGATTGCAACACGGTAGGTGATCTGTTCCGGGACAGCCCGCCCGGTTGTGTTCCGGACCGTCATGGCATTGATGAGGCCGAGATTTGTGGTGTCAGCGAATCCGCTTGGCGGCCGGTTCCGGCACCAGTTCGCCGTTGAGGCGACGGTCGAGGTAATCCTCGCATTCGCCCATCAGCGTTTCCACCTGGCCGTTGAAGAAGTGGTTAGCATTGGCAACGGTGCGGTGGGTGATGAGGATGCCCTTCTGGGTCTTCAGCTTCTCGACTAGGCCGTTGACATCCTTTTCCGGCGCCACCTTGTCGGCTTCGCCGTTGATGATCAGGCCGGAAGAGGGGCAGGGCGCCAGGAAGGAAAAGTCGTAGGTGTTCGGCTGCGGCGCGATCGACATGAAGCCTTCGATCTCCGGCCGGCGCATCAGGAGCTGCATGCCGATCCAGGAGCCGAAGGAATAACCGGCGACCCAACAGGTCTTGGAATCGGGATGCAGGCTCTGCACCCAGTCGAGCGCCGAGGCGGCATCCGAGAGTTCGCCGGCGCCGTGGTCGAATTCACCCTGGCTGCGGCCGATGCCCCGGAAATTGAAGCGCAGCGTCGTGAACCCGCGCTTCTGGAACATGTAGAAGAGCTGATAGACGATCTGATTGTTCATCGTGCCGCCGAACTGCGGATGCGGATGCAGAATCAGGGCGATGGGCGCGCTTTTTTCCTTGGAGGGCTGGTAGCGGCCTTCAAGACGGCCGGCTGGGCCGTTGAAAATAACTTCGGGCATTGGTACTCCGGGTTTTATTTCGCGTTCGCGCTGCGCTGGATGACAACATGACTTGACTAGTGTTGTCAGCTTTTCTAAAACGCAGTTTAGAACAATTCGAAACTTGCATGGCGATCCACGCATCGTGGAACGTGTCATAAGGCAAGCCCGGCGGAAATTTCAAGAAAAATGAACCGCGGCCGCTGAAGCAAGCTCGTCAAGCGCAGGACTGAAGATCATGGCGCCGCCACGCCTTTATCTCGACTGGAATGCCACAGCGCCGCTGCACCCCGCAGCGCGCGCGGCGATCATGCGCGCCATCGATGTGTTTGGCAATCCGAACAGCGTGCATGGAGAAGGCCGCGCCGCGCGCGCCGCCATCGAGGGCGCACGACGCAAGGTGGCGGCACTTGCCGGCACCGGTCCTGGCAATGTGGTGTTTACCAGCGGTGCGACTGAAGCCGCCAACCTGGTGCTGACACCGGATTTCCGTATGGGTCGCACGCAGCTTCGGCTCGGCCATCTTTATTTCTCGGCGATCGAGCATCCGGCTGTGCGCGAAGGCGGCCGCTTCGCCAGGGAGAGTATGACCGAGATCCCGGTGACGGAAGCCGGTATCGTCGATCTCGACGCACTCTCCAAGCTGCTCGATGCCCATGACAAGGCCGCCGGCCTGCCGATGGTCGCCATCATGCTCGTCAACAATGAGACGGGCATCGTGCAGCCGGTCGCGGCGGCGGCAAAGATCGTCCACGCCCATGGCGGCCTCTTCGTCGTCGACGCCGTGCAGGCTGCCGGTCGCATCGCCCTCGATATCGAAAAGATCGACGCCGATTTCATGATCGTCTCCTCGCACAAGATCGGCGGACCGAAGGGGGCCGGTGCACTCATCTCACGCGGCGAGGCGCTGATGCCCAGGCCGCTGATCCAGGGTGGTGGGCAGGAGCGAGGTCACCGCTCGGGGACACAGAATTCTCTGGCGCTGATCGGCTTCGGCGCGGCGGCAGAAGCCGCGTCCGACGAACTCGAGGCGCGCAATGCGACGATCGGCGCGCTGCGCGAGCGGCTGGAAGCCGGCATGCGTGAGGCGGCTGCCGATGTGATGATCCACGGCGAGGGCGGTGAGCGCGTCGCCAATACGATCTTCTTCACCCTGCCGGGGCTGAAGGCTGAGACCGGGCAGATCGCCTTCGATCTCGAGGGCGTTGCGCTTTCTGCAGGCTCTGCCTGCTCATCCGGCCGGCTCGGCGAAAGCCATGTGCTGACGGCGATGGGCCGTGACGCCAAGCTCGGAGCGCTGCGCATCTCGCTCGGCTTTTCGACGACGGAAGAGGATATCGACAGGGCGATTGCGGCTTTCGCAAAGATCGCCAACCGGCGCAGGTCGGCTGGGGAGGCGGCTTGCCCTGTGTCAAAACTTGCGGAAACGCAAATTTCTGCTTGCCAATCGGGCTGAAAAGTCCCTTTTGGCCTCTTACATAAAGGGCAAGACAATTGCCCAAACACTACAAGCTGCCGGACCTTGTATCCGGCGAGATTGGAGAATGAGATGGCTGCCGTGCAGGAAACAATCGACCAGGTCCGCCTGATCGATGTGGACCAGTACAAATACGGTTTCGAGACCGTCATCGAGATGGACAAGGCGCCGAAAGGCCTGTCCGAGGACATCATTCGTTTCATTTCGGCGAAGAAGCAGGAGCCTGAGTGGATGCTGGATTGGCGTCTCGAGGCCTATCGTCGCTGGCTGACGCTGGAAGAGCCGACCTGGGCGCGCGTTGACTATCCCAAGATCGATTTCAACGACATCTATTATTACGCCGCGCCGAAAAGCACGCCGGGTCCAAAGTCGCTCGATGAGGTCGATCCGGAGCTGTTGAAGGTCTATGAGAAGCTCGGCATTCCGCTGCGTGAGCAGGAGATTCTTGCCGGCGTCGAGAGGCCGAAGATCGCCGTCGACGCTGTTTTCGACAGCGTCTCGGTCGTCACCACCTTCAAGGCGGAGCTGAAGAAGGCCGGCGTGATCTTCATGTCGATCTCGGAAGCCATCCGCGAATATCCCGATCTCGTCCGGAAATATCTCGGCTCGGTCGTGCCGACCTCGGACAATTATTATGCGACGCTGAATACGGCTGTCTTCACCGACGGTTCCTTCGTCTTCGTGCCGAAGGGCGTTCGTTGCCCGATGGAGCTGTCCACCTATTTCCGCATCAATGAGAAGGGCACCGGCCAGTTCGAGCGCACGTTGATCATTGCGGAAGAGGGCGCCTACGTCTCCTATCTCGAAGGCTGCACGGCGCCGCAGCGCGATGAAAACCAATTGCATGCCGCCGTGGTCGAGCTGGTTGCGCTCGACGATGCCGAGATCAAATATTCGACGGTGCAGAACTGGTATCCGGGCGACAAGAACGGCAAGGGCGGCATCTACAACTTCGTCACCAAGCGTGGCGATTGCCGTGGTGACCGGTCGAAGATTTCCTGGACGCAGGTCGAAACCGGTTCGGCGATCACCTGGAAATATCCGTCCTGCATCCTGCGCGGCGACGACAGCCGCGGCGAGTTCTACTCGATCGCGGTCTCCAACGGTCACCAGCAGATCGACAGCGGTACCAAGATGATCCATCTCGGCAAGAACACGTCGAGCCGCATCGTCTCCAAGGGCATTGCGGCCGGCGTGTCCAACAACACCTATCGCGGTCAGGTCTCAGCTCACCGCAAGGCGTCGAATGCGCGCAACTTCACCCAGTGCGATTCGCTGCTGATCGGCGACAAGTGCGGCGCCCATACCGTGCCCTACATCGAGGCGAAGAATTCGACGGCGCAGTTCGAGCATGAGGCGACAACCTCTAAGATCTCCGAGGACCAGCTGTTCTACTGCCTGCAGCGCGGCATCCCGACCGAAGCGGCGATCGCCCTGATCGTCAACGGTTTCGTCAAGGAAGTGCTGCAGGAACTGCCGATGGAATTCGCTGTCGAGGCGCAGAAGCTGATCAGCATTTCGCTGGAAGGCTCTGTGGGCTGACATGAGCGAAGCGGACAAGAAGCGCATTCTTGAACGTCTGACGAATATGCGCGGGGAGATATTGGCGAAAATTCGCCCCCGCGAGCTAAGAAACGAGACCGAAACGCCGCCGGAGCAGCCTTATGTGTTTCTCCGGCAGCGCATGGAAAAACCGGGAAAGATCATTCAGGGGGTTTCGGATTTTCTCGAATGGGTTGGGCTCGTAACGGTCGCGGTTTTCCGCGTCGTCCGTTTTTTTGCTCGATAGCGCCGAGCGCAACATGTCGATGTCCCTTAGAAATTACGCGAGGCTCTTAGTGAGCTGCGCAGAGAAAAACGCAGGAACCAAAGATGCTTGAAATTAAGAACCTTCATGCCCGTATCGCCGAAGACGGCACCGAGATCATCCGTGGCCTGAACCTGACGGTGAAGGCCGGCGAAGTTGCTGCCATCATGGGGCCGAACGGTTCCGGCAAGTCGACGCTCTCCTACGTCCTTTCCGGCCGCAGCGACTACGAAGTCACCGAGGGCGACATTCTCTATAATGGCGAGAGCATTCTCGAGCTGGATCCGGCCGAGCGTGCGGCCAAGGGTATCTTCCTCGCTTTCCAGTACCCGGTCGAAATTCCGGGTGTTGCCACCATGCAGTTCCTGAAGGTGGCGATGAACGAGCAGCGCAAAGCGCGCGGCGAGGACGAGCTGACGACGCCGGATTTCATGCGCCGGGTCAAGGATGCCGCAGGCAAGCTGCAGATCAATACCGAGATGCTGAAGCGCCCGCTGAATGTCGGCTTCTCCGGCGGCGAGAAGAAGCGTGCCGAAATCCTGCAGATGGCGCTGCTCGAACCGAAGCTCTGCGTGCTTGATGAAACCGATTCCGGCCTCGACATCGACGCGCTGAAGATCGTCGCCGACGGCGTCAACGCGCTGCGTTCGCCGGACCGCGCCGTCGTGGTCATCACCCATTACCAGCGCCTGCTTGACTATATCGTGCCCGATACCGTCCACGTGCTCTATAAGGGCCAGGTGATCAAGTCGGGCGACAAGACGCTGGCACATGAGCTGGAAGCCAACGGCTATGCCGATATCATCGGCACGGCGGCCTGAGTTCGGGTGGAAAGGACGACGTCCATGAACATGCAGACGACGAGCCGCCTGACTGCGGCCGAGACGGCGCTGATCGAGGCCTTCAACCAGCAGATCGGCGAGCTGCCGGGCAATGGTGCGGTGACGGCCCTGCGCGACCGGCTTCTCGACGACCTGAAGAAGGCCGGCCTGCCGACGCGCCGCATCGAAGCCTGGCATTATACCGACCTCAAGAACCTGCTGCGCACCGTTCCTCCGCAGGCGGGTGATGCCGGCTCGGAGGCTTTGGAGCCGCTCGTTGCCGATGCCACGGTGCTGGCGGTGATCCAGGGCCATTCCAACCAGAAGGCTACGGCCGACGGTCTTGGCGTTTCGGCCTATTCCGAACATCTGCTTGACGGCTCTGCCGCCGGCGGGCTCGATGCGCTTGATAATGACGATGCGGTCGGCAGGATCAATGGCAGCTTCGTGCGCGACGGCTATGTCATCGACGTGCCTGCCGAGACCGAGCTTGAAAACCCCCTTGAAGTCCAGTTCATCCATGCCGGTGGGCAGGCACATACGCGCCTTCCTGTGTCCTTCGGCGCCGGTGTCAAGGCGACCGTCATCGAGCGTCACCGCACGGTGACCGGTGATGCTGCGCTGGTGTCCCATGTCACCGACATCACGGTCGGCGAAGGCGCCGAACTGACCTGGATCATCCTGCAGCAGCAGGGAGCCGACGATACGCATCTCGGCCAGATCCGCATCGATCTCGGCGCAGACGCCAAGCTCCGGCTTTTTGTCATCAATGCCGGCGGCAGGCTGGTGCGCCAGGAGCTGCATATCAAGGTGACCGGCGAGGGTGCCGATCTGACGCTGCGCGGCATCAACCTGCTTGGCGGCGATACCCATACCGACGTGACGATGGTGCTCGGCCACGACGTGCCGAATACCGGCTCGACTGAAGTGATCCGTAACGTCGTCTTCGACCGCGCCAAGGGTGTCTTCCAGGGCATGATCCGGGTGGCACCGGATGCGCAGAAGACCGATGCCAAGATGGCCTGCAACACGCTGTTGATGTCCGACGATGCCGAATTCTCGGTCAAGCCCGAGCTCGAAATCTTCGCTGACGACGTGCAGTGCGGCCACGGCGCCACGGTGACCGACATCGACGCCAACCATCTCTATTACATGATGGCGCGCGGCATTCCGGAGAACAAGGCGCGGGCGATGCTCGTGAACGCCTTCGTCGCCGAGATCGTCGAAGAACTGGAAGACGATGCCCTGGTCGAGGCGCTGGAAGGCGTGATTTCGGCCTGGCTCGAAAAGCACGCCTGATCGGATATATCAATGGACAAGATCGTGCCGGCCAAGCCATACGACGTCGAAGCCATCCGCCGGGATTTTCCGATTCTGGCGGAGAAGGTGCACGGCAAGCCGCTGGTCTATCTCGATAATGGCGCGTCGGCGCAAAAGCCGCAGGTGGTGATCGACGCCATCTCGCATGCCTATAGCCACGAATATGCCAATGTGCATCGCGGCCTGCACTATCTCTCGAATGCGGCGACGGATGCCTATGAGGCCGCGCGGGAGAAGGTTCGGCGCTTCCTCAATGCGCCTTCGGTCAACGACATCGTCTTCACCAAGAATTCGACGGAAGCGATCAACACCGTCGCCTATGGCTGGGGCATGCCTAGGATTGGCGAAGGCGACGAGATCGTCCTGACGATCATGGAGCACCATTCCAATATCGTGCCCTGGCACTTCATCCGCGAGCGGCAAGGGGCCAAACTTGTCTGGGTGCCCGTCGACGACGAGGGCGCTTTCCATATCGAAGATTTCGAGAAAAGCCTGACGGAGCGCACCAAGCTCGTCGCCATCACCCATATGTCGAATGCGCTCGGCACGATCGTTCCCGTCAAGGAAGTCTGCCGGATCGCGCACGAACGCGGCATCCCGGTGCTGATCGACGGCAGCCAGGGCGCCGTGCATCTGCCTGTCGACGTGCAGGATATCGATTGCGACTGGTACGTCATGACCGGTCACAAGCTCTACGGCCCGTCCGGCATCGGCGTACTCTACGGCAAGAAGGAGCGGCTTTTCGAGATGCGTCCGTTCCAGGGCGGCGGCGAGATGATCTTCGAAGTCGCCGAGGACGTCGTTACATATAATGATCCGCCGCATCGCTTCGAGGCCGGCACACCGCCGATCGTGCAGGCGATCGGGCTCGGTTATGCGCTCGACTATATGGAGAAGGTCGGGCGCGAGGCGATTTCGCGTCACGAGGCCGATCTTTCTGCCTATGCGGTCGAGCGGCTGAAATCGGTCAATTCGTTGCGGGTCTTCGGGACGGCGCCCGACAAGGGCAGCATCTTCTCCTTCGAGCTTGCCGGTATCCATGCCCATGACGTCTCGATGGTGATCGACCGGCAGGGTGTTGCGGTCAGGGCCGGCACGCATTGCGCCATGCCGCTCTTGAAACGCTTCGGCGTCACCTCCACATGCCGTGCATCCTTCGGCATGTACAATACCCGCGCCGAGGTCGATGCCCTGGCCGATGCGCTTGAATATGCGCGCAAGTTCTTTGCTTGAGGAGTGTCCGTGATGAGCCTGGACGAAAGCGAACAGAAGATCGACGTGCGCGAAGGCATCGTGCATTCCAGCATTCCGGCCGATGAGTTGGCGCGGCTGAGCGACGACGTCATCAGCGCGCTGAAGACGGTCTACGATCCGGAAATTCCCGCCGACATCTTCGAGCTCGGTTTGATCTACAAGATCGACATCGAAGACGACCGGATGGTGAAGATCATGATGACGCTGACCGCACCCGGCTGCCCGGTTGCCGGCGAGATGCCCGGCTGGGTCGAAAACGCCGTCGGCGCCGTCGAAGGCGTTTCGGGTGTCGAGGTGGCGATGACTTTCGATCCGCCGTGGACGCCGGACCGCATGTCGGAGGAGGCGCAAGTCGCCGTCGGCTGGTACTGACATCCCGCGCTATTGATCCGTTTACTTCAGGGTACTACATTTGAATCACGATGCGCCGGATCTTGACCCCGGTTGCGGAAGGAGAATGAGCCGATGGGCTTTGCAATCATGAGCATGACGGACGAGGCTGCGGCCCGCGTCAAGGCGATCGTCGAGAACTCGGGGCCGGAGGCCAAGGGTGTCCGCGTCGGCATCAAGAAGGGCGGCTGCGCCGGGATGGAATATACCATCGACTTGGTGACCGAGCCCAATGCCAAGGACGACCTGATCGAGCGCGACGGTGCAAAAGTCTGGGTCGAGCCGTCGGCAGCCCTCTATCTGCTCGGCACCGAAATGGGCTTCGAGACGACGACGCTCCGCTCCGGCTTTACCTTCACCAATCCGAACCAGACATCGGCCTGCGGCTGCGGCGAATCCGTCGAGTTGAAGCCCGCCGATCTCGCAGCCCTTGCCGCACAGCGCCAGAGCGAACCGGCGCACTCCTGACGCCGTTCAGGCTGGTGGAAAGTTCTCCGCCAGCCAATTCCTGATGAAATCCGGTTCGTCCTCATCCAGGTCGTGGCCTGTGGGGAACAGTCGCGTCGTGACGCCGGCACCGCTCTTTTCGATCTGTCTGCTCATGAGAACGACGTCCTCGGGCGCGCGCCGTTCGTCGCGTTCACCGGCGAGAATCAGGATGCGATGACCTTTGAGATCGGGGAAATCCGCGGCCGGCGCCGGTGACAGCGGCCGCAACAGGATGGCGCCGGCTGAGATTTCCGGGCGATGCAGCAGGAGCGACGCGGCCATGATCGCGCCATTCGAAAAACCGAGAAGTACGGGCGGTCGTTTCAATAGGCCGTTCTCCAAGGCCCTCGCGAGGAAATCGGCGAGATGGTGGGTCTCGTTGAAGAGGTCGATATAATCAAGCGTCCGATCAGGCTTTCGCCGAAAGAAGGCAAAGCCTTCCTCCCATTCCACCGCACCCCTCAGCGTCAGATAGGGACGAGCCGGCCCGACCCGGTCCGCAAGCCCGATGAGATTGCGCTCGTGCATACCGCTGCCATGCAGCAGCACCAGCGGTGCCGTATCGAGCTCGGCTCTTCCTGTGATGATAAGGAAATCCTGAGATTCCGGCATGGGGTCGATCCGCATCAATGATGTGGACCGGCATAAGCCTGATTCGAGGCAATCTGATAACAATGCCGTCGAAGGTGATTGCGGTTCGCAGTCAGTCGCGCTTGATGCTCGTGAGCATTTCCCACATGTCGGCGCCGGTCTCGAAGACCGCGGCGTTCGCCTTGTAGCTCTTCTCGGCTTCGATCAGATCGGTCAGTTCGGTGGCGGGATCGACCGGCTGATCTGTCTGTTTAACGGTGGCCTGAACGCTGCGTGTTTCAACAGATGTGAGGCTGGTGTTCAGCCTGCTATAGCCTGATGTACTGATGTTTGCGACGTTGCTGGCGATCGCGCCGACCCGCGTCGTCTGCGCCATCATGCCCGAAAGAGCGGTGTTGGTAATGCCCGATATGCTCATCAGCCGTTTCCCCAGAATGGATAGTAGCCTTGTACCGGCAAGGATTTAGGGAGTGCTAAAGGGGTTGCCTTAGCAAAGGGCTACAGGACGGACGTCGTTCGAGCGTATCTGCTCCGGATTGGCACGGGATGATATCCGGGGTGGGTGGCGGCGGAGCTGGCGGCAACGACGAGTGACGCGGCCTCCAGCGGCGACATAGACGCCGCGGCCGCCGGGATCGATCCCTCGATGTCCCATACCTATTTATAGTTTCGCGCTCTGCTTCCGGGGCGTAGCGTCTGAGTGTCTCTCGGAAGCGCAGAGACTGGCACCGTGAATGTGCCAATAGATTTCGGCATGTCCCCTCCCGCGCCGAAGTCTCGTGGATCCAACGATCCGCCAAGGACCGCTCCGCCGCCCCCGGAGCGGTCCTGCCCTTTTTTTAAGAGGGCGCTGCGCCACCTATCCTGGAGTATGGCATTCGCTTAGATTGGCGAACGACAGGCTCTTGCCCTCGCGCGGATTCATGGAGCAGATGATGACCAATAAACGTCCGGAAGGCATAGAGAAATACACGGCCCCCGCCGGCGGCTGGGGTGCACTCAAAGCCGTTGCCGAAACCCTTGCGAGACAGCAGGTCATTGCGCAGGGGGCTGCGACGCTGTTGAAAGCCAATCAGCCCGAGGGCTTCGATTGTCCGGGCTGCGCTTGGCCCGATCCCAAACATACGAGTTCGTTCGAGTTCTGTGAAAACGGCGCCAAGGCAATCACCTGGGAATCCACGGCGAAACGGGCCGGGCCCGACTTTTTTGCGGCGCATAAGGTCGCCGAACTGTGGCAATGGAACGACCATCAGTTGGAAGACCAGGGTCGCCTGACGCACCCGCTGGTCTATGATCACGCCAGCGACCGTTACCTGCCGATCGGCTGGGAGGAAGCCTTCGCGCTGATCGGTGCCGAACTGCGCAAATTGCCCGATCCCGACATGGCCGAATTCTACACATCTGGACGCGCCTCGAACGAGGCGGCATTCCTGTTCCAGCTTTTCGTCAGGGCCTACGGCACCAACAATTTTCCCGACTGCTCGAACATGTGCCATGAGGCGACCAGCGTCGGCCTGCCACAGTCAATCGGGGTCGGGAAGGGCACGGTGACCCTTGAAGATTTCGATCATGCCGATGCGATCTTCAGCTTCGGCCACAATCCCGGCACCAACCACCCGCGGATGATGACCACTCTGCATGATGCCGCGAGGCGCGGCGTCCCGATCGTGGTCTTCAATCCCCTGAAAGAACGTGCGCTCGAGAAATTTGCGGCACCGCAGAACCCGGTGGAAATGGCGACGATGTCTTCGACGCCGATCGCATCGGCTTATCATCAGCTGCGCACCGGCGGGGATCTCGCTGCCCTTAAGGGCCTGATGAAGCGGATATTCGAGCGCGACGATGCCGATATCGCGGCAGGCGGCAAAGGCTTTCTCGACCGGGAATTCATCGAAGCCCACACGATCGGACTGGAGGCTCTCAAGGCCGATATTGCAAAGACGGAGTGGGCGTCGATCCTGAAGAGATCAGGATTGACGCTCGAAGCGCTCGACAGCGCCGTTGATGTCTATCTCAACGCCCGCAACGTCATCCTCTGCTATGGCATGGGCATCACCCAGCACAGCCACGGCACTGCCAATGTCCAGCAGCTTGCCAATTTTCTGATGTTGCGGGGAAATATCGGCCGCCAGGGCGCCGGTATCTGCCCGCTGCGGGGGCATTCGAACGTTCAGGGCGACCGGACCGTCGGAATCACCGAGATCCCCAACACGGCGCTTCTCGACGGCATGGAGAAGGCCTTTGGCTTTCGCCCGCCGGAGGAGAAGGGCCATAACGCCGTCGAGGCCATCGAGGCAATCATCGAAGGCCGGTCGAAGGCGCTGATCTGCCTCGGCGGCAATCTCGCCGTCGCCATATCCGATCCGGAGGTGACGTTCGAAGGCATGCGCAAGCTCGACCTTGCGGTCCATCTGGCGACAAAACCCAACCGCTCGCACCTGCTGATCGCCCGAACCTCCATCATCCTTCCCGTTCTCGGCCGCACCGACCAGGATATTCAGACGACGGGACCACAATCGGTGACCGTCGAGGATTCCATGTCGATGGTGCACGCCTCGCGCGGCTTCCTGAAACCACCAGGCGAAGAGCTGAGATCCGAACCGGCGATCATCGCCGGCATCGCCAAGGCAACGCTCGGCGCTAAATACGATATCGACTGGGACGGGATGATCAGCGATTACAATCGTATTCGGGAAAAGATCGAAGTGGTCTTTCCCGATTTCCAAGATTTCAACAGCCGTGTCAAGAAACCGGGTGGTTTCCGGCTGACGGTGGCGGCCTCCGACCGGCAATGGCGCACGCCCTCAGGAAAAGCACAGTTCCTCATCGCGCCTGGTCTGGAGGAAGATCCGCGGCTTGCAGATGCAGGCACACTGGTTCTGACAACGCTGCGCAGTCACGACCAGTACAACACGACAATCTACAGCCTTGACGACCGCTATCGAGGTGTCTTCGGCCGCCGTGACGTGATCTTCATGAACAGCGGGGATCTCTCCGCACGCGGCCTCGCCGATGGCGATAAGATTGATATCGAGTCGGTCGCTGAAACCAGCAGCAGGGCGGTTAGAGGCTTTACCGCAGTGGCCTACGACATCCCGGTTGGCTCCATCGCCGGATATTATCCCGAGATGAACAGGGTCATCGCGCTTGGCGATTACGACCGGAAATCGGGAACGCCTGCCTACAAAGGCGTGCCGGTGAAGGTGCAGAAGTCCGCGTGAGGACGGGGCAAGCAGGCTTCGGCTATCGCGACGCCACCCAGTCGTGCCAATCGCTTTCATTGCCGTTGAACACGTTGAGGTCGATCTTGCCGTCAACGCCATCGGAAAGGCCGGAGCCGGAATATTGCCAGAAGAGCCACTTGCGGCCCGGATAGACCTTGGAGGGGTGAGCGGCCACGGAGCGCAGCCAGAAGGGGTAGTCGAGCAGTTGGCCCTTCAAATTGTCGCGGTAGAAGTCCGGCGCCGTGTAGATGATCGGGCGCTGGCCGTAATGGCGCTCCAGCTTATCCATGAAGACCTGCATCTTTTCCCGGACACGTGCGGGAGAAATGCGCCTCTTGCAGCTCGATTCGCCGTTCCACTCGACGTCGATGACGGGCGGAAGAGCGTTGGCTTCCCTTGGCACGTTGCGGATGAACCAGTCGGCCTGCTCGCCGGCTGTCCGGCACCAATAGAAGAAGTGATAGGCGCCGTGTTTCAGGCCGGCTTCCTTGGCCCGGCGCCAGTTCTTCTTGAACATCGGATCGAGGTGATCGCCGCCGTCGGTCGCCTTGATGTAGACGAAGTTCGCGCCTTGCCGCCGCAACGTCTCCCAGTCGATCTCGCCCTGCCAGCGCGACACGTCGACGCCATGGACGGCAAGCTTTCTCGGTGAAGTGGAACCGAAGTTGATCGGCTTGGCATCGCGGAAGCGGTGGCCGTAAATTTGCCCGCGGGTCGGCGATCTCGTGCTGACATCGGGCATTGCATTGCCGGCGGGATTGGATGGCATCAGCAGCGCGACCGGCTTATCTGTCGGCAGCGGCATGCCGACCGGCCTGTCGGCGGGCACGAGCGCCTGCGGCTCCGGAACCTCTCCCGCCCAGCGCAAAGCCTGCTGCGGCGGGCTTGCCTGCGGCGCAGGATCGCCAACGGCGGCGGCAGGAATCGGGCCGCTCGGCTGGGCGATGGCATTGGTCGTTTCCGGCGACGGCACGTTGCCCAGCACATCTTCGGCGCCAGAACTGGCAGCGCATCCCGAGAGGATCAGGGCGGCGAGGAGGATTGCTGGCACAGCCGATGGACGCATAAGAACCTGCACGCAAAACAAGGGATCGACGGTGATCCATGTTGATGGAAGCCGCCTTTATGAATTGCTAACAGAGACTTGCTAAGAAAGGTTAAATTTGATCCTTGAGCGCCAAAGCATGCAGCCCCTCCCAACCTGTGGAAGGAGCTTTGCCGCACTGCTGCTATTCCGCTGCCTCAGCGTAGCTCAGCGATTGGCTCTCATACCCGCTATCAGAATATCGATGAGTTGCCTTGCCGCATCCCGCCAGGCGGGCCCACTGCTGATGCTAGCGCCGCCCGCCAGGGCGCGCAGGATATCGACCGGGTCCATCGCCAGACGGATTTCACCGGTGGCGACTGCGCGATCCACCAGCAGATTGACCGCACCTATGATCAAATCGGCGGAATCGGCATAGAGCTCGGAAGTGCCGCCGACCAAAGAATCCAGCACCTCGGACATGCCGTGTTTCGTCACCACATAATCCACGAACTGCACCAGCCACAGGCGAAGCGCTTCGACAGGCGGATGCGTCTCGGCAAGGCTTTTGGCGGCAGCGGCAAGCTGCGCCGTCTCGTTGCGGTAGATGGCGGAAACCAGTGCATCGCGCGTCGGGAAATGGCGATAGAGCGTGCCGATGCCGACGCCGGCGATGCGGGCGATTTCCTCCAGGCTGGCGCTGGAACCCTTGTCGGCAAAGACGGTCTTTGCCGTTTCCATCAGCAGAAGACGATTGCGTTCGGCATCCGCACGCGGCTTTCGGACTGTGGGCTCGTCACTTTTTTCGGCCATTTCCGAGCAGTCCTCTTGATAAGCGGAGGCGCCCTCCATATTTATCTGGAGGCACCCTCCTTTTATTTCATTTGGGGCCGGCGGGCAATGGTCCACCTGCCTGGAGTGGTGCGTCCATGATCAAGGAGATAATCATGAGTGGACTTTTTGGCGCGACATCAACCACCGATGAGGTGCTCGCCGGCGTCGATCTCAAGGGCAAGCGCGTTCTGGTGACGGGTGTTTCTGCCGGCCTCGGCGTGGAAACCGCGCGTGTGCTGGCAGCCCATGGAGCGCAGGTGACGGGTACGGCACGCGACCTTGCAAAGGCGAGGGCGGCAACGGAAATCGTGCGTGCCGGTGCGGCCAATGGCGGCAGCCTAGACATCGTCGAGCTTGATCTTGCCTCTCTGGCGAGCGTGCGTGCCTGCGCCGATGCGCTCATTTCGGATGGCCGCCTCTTCGATGTCGTCATTGCCAATGCCGGTGTGATGGCCGCTCCCTTCGGCCGCACCGCCGATGGCTTCGAAACGCAATTCGGCACCAACCATCTCGGTCATTTCGTGCTGGTCAACCGCATCGCACCGCTGGTCACATCGGGCGGCCGAGTGGTGATCGTCGCGTCCTCGGGCCATCGCATGGCACCTTTCAGCCTCGACGACCTCAATTTCGAGAGCAAGACCTATGAGCCCTGGGCGGCCTATGCCCAGTCGAAAACCGCCAATATCCTGTTCGCCGTGGAACTCGACCGGCGCCTCAAGGAGCGCGGCATCCGTGCAACGGCACTGCATCCCGGCGGCATCCAGACCGAGCTCGACCGTCATCTCGACCCCGACATGATTGAAGGCATGATAACGCAGATCAACGCAGCACTCGCCGCCGAGGGCAAGCCGCCCTTCCAGTGGAAGACGATTCCCCAGGGTGCGGCTACCTCCGTCTGGGCAGGTTTCGTCGCCCCGGCAGACGCGGTCGGCGGCAGATATTGCGAGAATTGCCACGTCTCCGAAGTGACGGATGCGGAGATCAGCCCGATTTCCGAAGGCGTGCGCACCTACGCGCTCGATCCCGAGACGGCCAGGGCGTTGTGGGCCAAAAGCGAGGATATGGTCGGCGAGCGCTTCTAGAGCATGATGCCGAAAAGTGTAAGCGGTTTTCGGACGACATCATGCTCTAATCATATAATGTAGAACAGGACTCAGATTTTAGGCCGACCGGGCCTAAAATCATCCTGTTCTAGGCCGCAAACCGGCACGATTCGACGCTGATGGAGAGCAGGGGAACTGGTGCCCTTGCCGAGGAATTGAGCCTGGATCGGCTGCTAACCACACAGGTTAGACGTAACCGCTGTTCCACTCCCACATTGCTCGCTGCCGTCTAATCTGTGATCGGCTTTCCATGGATGAAGAACGGGAGTTTCTCCATGGAGACTACATTGGAGTTTCTCACAACCAGGAAGCCTGGACGTGAGGTTCACCGACATTGGCCGGACGAGGTCAAGGCGAAGATTGTTTCGGAAAGCTTGAGGCCTGACACGACAGTCAATGAAGTTGCGCAGCGCTATGGATTGCGAGCCAACAGCCTTTCCACCTGGCGGACGATGGCGCGGCAGGGCAAGCTGGTGTTGCCAGAGCCAGAAGACGCCGTCGAATTCGCGGCCATGGTTGTCGAGCCGCCGTTGCCTGTGCCGTCGAAGGTCAAAGCCGTTTCCCGTGCCGAGATCGTCGTTGGTCCGGTCACGATCCGCCTGGAGGAAGGCGCATCTGCGACCCGGATCGCTGCAATCGCTCGCGCCCTGGCGGCGGCGACATGATCTTTCCGTCAAACCTCGTCAGGATCATGGTGGCCACCAAACCCGTAGACTTCCGCAAGGGTCATGACGGCTTGGCGGCGCTGGTGAAGAATGAGCTGCACAAGGACCCGTTTACCGGAACGGTCTTCGTGTTCCGATCACGCAAGGCGGACCGGTTGAAGCTGATCTACTGGGATGGCTCCGGGATCGTCATGGCCTACAAACGGCTGGAAGAGCAGACGTTCACTTGGCCAGGCATCAAGGATGGATTGATGACGCTCACCCACGCCCAGTTCGAAGCTCTGTTTGCGGGCCTCGATTGGCGGCGGGTTCATGCCATACAGACGAGAACCCCGGAGGTCATCGAATAGCTGCGGCACGATGACTCAGGACTATAAATTCCAAAGGCAAAACGGGCTGGATTTTGGTAGGTTCTAGCCATGCTAGACGCCGCCGACCTTCCCGATGATGTTGCCGCCCTGAAGGCGATGCTGCTCGCAGCCCAGGCACGCGAGGCAGGCAAAGACGCCCAGATAGCCCGCAAGGATGAGCGGATCGAACGGCTTGAGAAGCTGGTCGCAGCGTTCAAGCAGGCAGCCTTCGGGCGCAAGTCTGAGAAGACCGATCCCTGCCAGTTTGATCTGGCACTGGAAGACCTGGAAACGGCCATTGCAGCGATCCATGCCGAGGATGAGGCGGACGTTCCTGCTGGAAACAGGATTGCCAAGGCACACGCGATCAATCGCGGCTCCCTTCCAAAGCACCTTCCCCGTGTCGAAGAGGTGATCGAGCCGGAAAGCCTAATCTGCGCCTGCGGTGGATGCCTGCATTGCATTGGCGAGGATGTCTCGGAGCGTTTGGACGTGGTCCCGGCGCAATTGCGCGTCATCGTCACGCGTCGTCCCAAATATGCGTGCCGTGCCTGCACCGACGGCGTCCTTCAGGCCCCAGCTCCAGCACGGCTGATCCAGGCAGGCCTACCGACCGAAGCGACCGTCGCGCATGTTCTGGTCTCCAAATATGCCGATCACCTTCCGCTTTACCGCCAGGCCCAGATCATGAGCCGCCAGGGTGTCGATCTCGACCGCTCCACGCTCGCAGACTGGGTCGGTCGGGCAGCCTATGAATTGCGGCCCGTCTTCGATGCACTGATTGCCGACCTGAAGCGCTCGACCAAGCTGTTCATGGACGAAACCCGTGCTCCGGTGCTTGATCCTGGCTCCCGCAAAACCAAGACCGGATACTTCTGGGCGCTCGCGCGGGATGATCGCCCATGGGGCGGCGGCGCTCCACCGGGCGTGGCCTTCACCTATGCGCCTGGTCGAGGAGGCATTCATGCAGAACGAATATTGCGGGGCTTCTCCGGTATCCTGCAGGTCGATGGCTATACCGGATACAACAGGCTGATCGCACCAGAGCGCGTTGGCCCGGACATTCGGCTTGCCTATTGTTGGGCACACGCCCGTCGCAAGTTGGTGGAGATCACCCACAACGGAATAGCACCGATTGCCGAAGACGGCGTCAAACGGATCGGTGAACTGTATCGCATCGAGGCCGAACTGCGCGGCCGTGATCCGCAGGTTCGTCTCGCTGGACGGCAGGAGCGGTCAGCGCCACTCGTCGCCGACATGCAAACCTGGCTTGTCCATCACCGTGCCCGTGTCTCAACCAAGTCCCCACTCGGCGAGGCCTTGGCCTACATTGCCAAATACTGGGATGGTCTGAAGCTCTTCCTGACCGATGGCCGCATCGAGATCGACAACAACAGTGTCGAGCGGACCATCCGGCCGATAGCCCTCAATCGTAAGAATGCGCTCTTTGCCGGGCACGACACTGGTGCTGAGAACTGGGCGACCATCGCCTCGCTCATCGAGACGTGTAAGCTCAATTCGGTTGATCCGCAGGCCTACCTGACCGCCACGCTCACCGCCATTGTCAACGGCCACAGGCAGAACCGGATTGATGAGCTTCTGCCGTGGCAGTATGCGGCAACGTAATCTGCGCCAACCGGAACGCTGTCCCCGACCCAACGTGGGCACCGGGCCGGGGGCATTCTCAACTATCGAGGAGAGCCGTGCCGTAGGAATTGTCTACAGCGCATAACCAGGTGCCAGACGAGTCTCTACGAAACACATAGGTGGCACGTCGTACCGTCGACGTCGCAATGCCGCTTTCGTCGACGGCATCCAACCACGTTTCCATGATGACCAACGCTGTGTCTCCGCCCTCGATCACCTCCATCCGCCCTTGGCGGACTTTCAATTTACCTTGGAAATGAGCAGAGATTGCTTCGAACGCTTTCCTGATCTGGTCTTTGCCTTTGGCGTACATGCCTGCCTTGACCACTAAGGTGGCATCATCGGTGTAAAATCGCATCAAGCCGTCGAAGTCTTTGGCCGATATGGAACGGTCTGCAGATTCGATAAGGGCTTTCAAGGGATGGTCGGACATTCTGGACTCCAAAATGGCCGCGAGCGGAAAAACAAAACCCGCCTCGCGGCGGGTTGCTTTGTCTGGAAATATGACGTGCTTAACCCACCACTCGATGAATGGTGATAATAATCACAGTGAAAGCGCGAACAAATTCCATGGTGCATCTTTATCACCAGCGTCAGCGACTGGCAAATGATCACGTCCAATTTTGAGCAAGCTAGTCAAGGTGCCAGCGGCACACCGTTTACGGTTAGACGCACATTTCTATCAGAATTAGGAAAGCCCCTCCCATGATGGAAGGGGCTTGGATTGCTCGGCCCTTCGCTACAGCGTCAGGCTTGACCGCTATTCGGCTGCCTCGGCGTAGCTTTCCACCGGCGGGCAGGTGCAGATCAGGTTGCGGTCGCCATAGACATTGTCGACGCGGTTGACCGGGGACCAGTATTTGTCGACGCGGAAGGCGCCGGGCGGGAAGCAGGCTTGTTCGCGCGAGTAGGGGCGATCCCACTCGCCGACGAGATCTTCCACCGTGTGCGGCGCGTTCTTCAGCGGGTTGTTCACCTGGTCCATGCGGCCATCCTCGATGGCGCGGGCTTCCTCGCGGATCGCCAGCATTGCCTCGCAGAAACGGTCGAGCTCGGCCTTGGTCTCGCTTTCCGTCGGCTCGATCATCAGCGTCCCGGCGACCGGCCAGCTCATGGTCGGCGCATGGAAGCCGCAGTCGATCAGCCGCTTGGCGACGTCGTCGACGGTGACGCCTGAGCTGTCGACCAACGGACGGGTGTCGATGATGCATTCATGCGCGACACGGCCGGCAGCCGACTTGTAGAGCACGTCATAGGCGCCCTTCAGCCGGGTGGCGATATAGTTGGCGTTCAGGATCGCCACCTTGGTCGCCTGCGTCAGGCCTTCGCCGCCCATCATCAGGCAATAGCTCCAGGAGATCGGCAGGATCGAGGCGGAGCCGAAGGCGGCGGCCGAGACCGCACCCGGACGGCCGTCGGTTTCGGGATGGCCGGGCAGGTAGGGGGCCAGATGCGCCTTGACGCCGATCGGGCCCATGCCGGGTCCGCCGCCGCCATGCGGAATGCAGAAGGTCTTGTGCAGATTGAGATGCGAAACGTCGGAGCCGATGTCACCGGGGCGGGACAGGCCGACCATGGCGTTCATGTTGGCGCCGTCGAGATAAACCTGGCCGCCATGCTCGTGCACCAGATCGCAGATTTCCTTGACGGTCTCCTCAAAGACGCCGTGCGTCGAGGGATAGGTGATCATGCAGCACGAAAGGTTTGCCGCATGCTGCTCAGCTTTGGCGCGGAAATCGTCGAGATCGATATCGCCATTTTCGCGCACCTTGACGACGACGACCTTCATGCCGACCATCTGAGCCGAGGCCGGGTTGGTGCCATGCGCAGAGGTCGGGATCAGGCAGACGTCGCGATGGCCGTCGCCATTGGCGATATGATAGTTGCGGATCGTCAGCAGGCCGGCATATTCGCCCTGCGCGCCGGAATTCGGCTGCATGGAGAAGGCGTCGTAGCCGGTGACGGCGCAGAGCTTTTCGATCAGGTCGTCGATCATCTCGCGGTAGCCGAGCGCCTGGTCGGCCGGCACGAAGGGATGGATGTCGGAAAATTCCGGCCAGGTGATCGGCAGCATTTCCGCCGTCGCATTGAGCTTCATCGTGCAGGAACCGAGCGGGATCATCGAGCGGTCGAGCGCCAGATCCCGGTCGGAGAGCCGGCGGATGTAACGCGTCATCTCGCTTTCGGCGCGGTTCATGTGAAAGATCGGATGGGTGAGGTAATCGCTGGTGCGGAGCAGGCCCTTCGGCAGGCGGTAGGAAGGCTCGAAATCGGCAATGGTGAAATTGCCGCCGAAGGCGCGCCAGACGGCTTCGAGCGTCGCCGGCCGGGTGCGTTCGTCAAGGCTCATGCCGATTTTGGTTTCGCCGACCTTGCGCAGATTGACGCCTTCGGCGACGGCGGCACGCAGGATGAGACCCTGCATATGGCCGACATCGACGGTGATCGTGTCGAAGAAGGTCTCGGGCTCGACCTTATAACCGAGCTTTTCCAGGCCCTTGGCCATCAGCACGGCCTTCTGGTGCACCTGCTGGGCGATCGCCTTGATGCCCTTCGGGCCGTGGAAGACGGCGTACATGGAGGCCATGACGGCAAGCAGCACCTGCGCGGTGCAGATGTTCGACGTCGCCTTTTCGCGGCGGATATGCTGTTCGCGGGTCTGCAGCGACAGGCGATAGGCGCGGTTGCCGCGGGCGTCGACGGAGACGCCAACGAGGCGGCCGGGCATGGAGCGCTTGATGGCATCCTTGACCGACATATAGGCTGCATGCGGGCCGCCATAGCCGACCGGGACGCCGAAGCGCTGCGAGGATCCGACGGCGATATCGGCACCCATTTCGCCGGGCGATTTCAGCAGCGTCAGCGCCAGGATATCGGCGGCGGCGATCGCTATGGCGCCAGTCTGATGCAGGCGTGAGATCAGGCCGGTATAATCATGCACGTGACCGTGTGTGCCGGGATACTGGAAGATCGCGCCAAAGACGTCGACAGGATCGAGATCGGTGAAGGGATTGCCGACGATGACGCTCCAGCCGAGCGGCTCGGCGCGGGTGCGGATGAGGGCGATGGTCTGCGGATGGCAGTCGGCATCGACGAAGAAAGACTTTGCCTTCGACTTGGCGACGCGCTCGGCGATCGCCATGCCTTCGGCGGCAGCAGTCGCCTCGTCGAGCAGCGAAGCGTTGGCGACGTCGAGTCCGGTGAGGTCGCAGATCATCGTTTGGTAGTTCAGCAGCGCTTCCAGGCGGCCCTGGCTGATCTCCGGCTGGTAAGGCGTATAGGCGGTGTACCAGGCCGGGTTTTCCAGGATGTTGCGCTGGATGACCGGCGGCGTGATCGTGCCATAGTAACCCTGGCCGATCAGCGAGACCAGCACCTTGTTCTTGTTGGCGGTCTCGCGCAGCTTGTCGAGCGCCTCGCGCTCGGTCATCGGCGCGCCCCAGACGAGCGGCGCCTTCTGGCGGATCGACGGCGGCAGCGTCGCGTCGATCAGGCCGTCGAGGCTGTTGTAACCGATCACCTTCAGCATGTCGGTCATCTCGGCCGGCGAGGGGCCGATATGGCGGCGATTGGCGAAATCGTAGGGCTGATAGTCGGTGAACTGGAATTCTGTCGGCGTCGTCATTACGCAGTGAGCTCCTTGTAGGCCGCCTCGTCGAGCAGGCCGTCGGCGTCGGCAGCATTTGCAAGCTTAAGCTTGAAGAACCAGCCAGCGCCCTGAGGATCGGAATTGACCAGCGACGGATCTGCAACGATGGCCGGATTGACCTCGGTGATCTCGCCATCCAGCGGACAATAGACGTCGGAAGCAGCCTTGACGGATTCAACGGTCGCGGCATTGCCGTTCTTGGAGAAAGTCGCGCCGACTTCCGGCAATTCGACGAAAACCAGGTCGCCGAGCTGTTCGACGGCATAGGTGGTGATGCCGACCGTCGCAACGCCGCCTTCGATCTTCAGCCATTCGTGTTCTTCGGTAAATTTCAGCATTGTTCGTCCTCTCTGGAAAAGGTTTAGCGTTTGTAGGTCGGTGTGACGAAGGGTAGGGCGCTGACGGTGGTCGGCAGATATTTGCCGCGCACCTCGGCATAGACGAGCGTGCCTGCCGCAGCATGGGAGAGCGGCACGTACCCCATGGCGACCGGGCCTTCGACGCTGGGGCCGAAGCCGCCCGAGGTGACTTCGCCGATTTCGACCTTGCCCTCGGCATCGGCATAGAGCTTCGCATGGCCGCGCACCGGCGCCTTGCCTTCCGGCTTCAGGCCGACGCGGCGGCGCGCAGCGCCGTTTTCGAGTTCGGACAGGATGCGGCCAGAGCCCGGGAAGCCGCCGGCGCGCGCGCCGTTGCCGCGCCTTGCCTTCTGCATGGCCCATTCGAGTGCGGCTTCGACCGGCGAGGTGGTCGTGTCGATATCGTTGCCGTAGAGGCAGAGGCCAGCTTCGAGGCGCAGCGAATCGCGAGCGCCAAGGCCGATCGCCTGGACATCGGGATGTTCGAGCAACCGCATGGTGACATCCACGGCCTTGTCTGATGGAATCGAGATCTCGAAGCCGTCCTCGCCGCTATAGCCGGAGCGCGAGACCAGACAGGAAACATCGTGCAGGCGGCAGTGGCGGACGTCCATGAATTTCATCGCCGCGACGTCGGCCCAGAGCTCGGCGAGAACCGAAACTGCGCGCGGTCCCTGCAGCGCGATCAATGCGCGGTCGAGGACGGTGATGTCGCATTGGTCGCCGATATGAGCCTGCAGATGGGCGAGATCGGCCTCTTTGCAGGAAGCGTTGACGACGATGAAAAGGTGGTCGTCGAGATGGGTGATCATCAGATCGTCGAGAATGCAGCCGGTATCGTCGGTGAAGAAGCCATAGCGCTGGCGGCCTTCGGCAAGACCCAATATATCGACGGGCACCAGGCTTTCGAGCGCGAGAGCGGCATCCTCGTAGCTGCCCGACTTCGCTTTCACGATGACCTGGCCCATGTGGGAGACATCGAAGAGGCCGGCTTCGGCGCGGGTATGAAGATGCTCCTTCATCACACCTGCGGGATATTGCACCGGCATGTCGTAGCCGGCGAAAGGTACCATGCGGGCGCCGAGCGAAAGATGCAGGGCATGCAGCGGGGTTTTCTTCAGGGCAGCAGTATCGTCCAAAAGACGCCTCCGGGGTTTGCGCCTTCTCGCGAAGGCGCGGGCTCAAATCTGAAGGCGCGGCTGCGCGCTTCTCTCCTGAGCCCCCTCTGTCCTTGCGCCTGAGATTGTTATCCCTTCGGCGAGCGTTTCGAGAACGCTTCTCTCCAGAGTTCCGTCTGCCCCTTGCTGGTCCTTTTGCCTGAGAGTTTCCGGGGCGGTTGCTCCTTCGGCACCGGTGGCGAAAGCACCGGCTTCTCCCAACAAGGTTGGCGCAATTATCCGGCGGCTGCAGCGCTTGGCAAGGCCAAATGTCGTGACCGGACAATTTTTTGTCGCCATATCCCGGCCAAGCCCTGATCTGCGACAAATCTGTTTTTGCATTCCGTGGGGAAAACGGCTATCGCGACATGCTGTTGAAGGGGATCTCATGCGGCAGACCGGACTGAAAGCGACGCTCTTCCTGCGCATGCTTTGCGCATTGAGCCTGCTTTTGCTTGGGCTTGCCCATCAGGCACCAGAGGCTGTCGCCTCCGAAGGCTACGATGCCGCGGCCTATGTGCTGCCCGACGGTACCTTCGCCTCGCTCTGCGTGACCGTGAAGGACACCGACGGCAAGACCGTTGCCTTCAAGCCGAATTGCGAAGCCTGCCGGCTGTCGGCCTCCGTCATCCTGCCGGCTCCGAATACGGACTCCTGGCTTGAGCGCAAGCTCGCCGCGCTAATCAACGCGCCGATCGAAACATCAGCCATAACAGGCGCAAGCGCTGTCAGCCGGCCGAATTCCCGCGCACCTCCCGTCCTCGCCTGATCTGCTTCCGCAACCCATGATGCAGCATGCCGGTCCGCCCGAGAGAGGTCCGTGGCCGGCGAGGAGATATCCGATGAAAACTATCAAGACATTTGGCAAGACATTCGGGCTTGCCGCCGTAATTTCCGCAACCGCCTTTGCCAGCGCCGAGGCGCATGTGACCTTCCTCGACAGAGAGGCGAAGCAAGACAGCACCATTCTCGCCACGCTGCAGGTGCCGCATGGCTGCGACGGCAAGGCGACCACGGAAGTGCGGGTCAAGCTGCCTGAGGGATTCGTTTTCGCCAAGCCGCAGCCGAAGGCCGGCTGGGACCTCGAGGTGATCAAGGGCGACTACCAGAAGACCTACGACAATCACGGCGACAAGGTGAACAAGGGCGCGATCGAGATACGCTGGAAAAACGGCAATCTCTCCGACGATTTCTACGACACTTTCGTCATCCAGGGTAAGGTATCCGGCATCGCGGCCGGCACCTCGCTCGCCTTTCCCGTCACGCAGATGTGTGGCGACACCGTCGAGGCCTGGGACCAGGTGGCGAAAGAAGGTGGCGATGCGCATGGGATGAAAAGTCCGGCGCCGCTCTTGAAGGTCGTTGCCGGCGAAGATCATGGTCACGATCATGACGATATGGCCGGCATGGACATGTCCGCTATGGCGGGCATGGGCGCTGCGGCGCCGGCCGGCGAAACGGTCAAGGCCGGCGATCTCGAAGTCTCCGGTGGCTTCGCCAAGGCAATGCTGCCCGGCCAGCCGGTCGGCGGCGGCTTTTTCACGGTGAAGAACAACGGCCAGACGGACGATCGACTGGTGTCCGTTAGCTCGCCCGCAGCCGGCGAGGTTCAGATCCACGAGATGGTGACGAAGGACAATGTCATGCGGATGCGCCAGCTGAAGGACGGCATCGCCATCGGCGCCGGCGAGACGGTCAAGCTTGAGCCCGGCAACCTGCATCTGATGTTCCAGAAGGTGAAGACGCCGTTCAAGCAGGGCGATACGGTGCCGGTGACGCTGATCTTCGAAAAGGCCGGCAAGGTCGATCTGGTCCTGCAGGTGCTCTCCGCCCAGGGCAAATGAAAGTAGACTCATTAAACAGAAAAGCCCGCGACTGTGACGGCAGTCGCGGGCTTTCGTTTGGAAGGCGATGGCCTCAGAAGTCTTCGTAGGATCGCAGCGCCTGTTTCAGGCCGGCCTGCGGCTGGCGATTGCCCTTGGCCATCAGGTCGAGGGCCACTTCGGTCGATTGGATGATGCTGGAGGGCTCGTCTATTTCCTCGGTGCCTTCGGCCTTCAACTGCCGGTCGGCAACGCGGCGCGCATCGCGGGCGGCGGTGCTCGTCGCGACACGCTGGGGGATTCGGAGCGACTCGAACGCAATAGCGGCGGTGCTGGCCGATATGGACAGGAGCTGGGTCATGCCGTCACGGTATCGGCACGATCTTGGCGCCATTATAAGAAAATCATCGGCATTTTACCGGATGGTAAGAATTCATACCTTCTCGATTGGAATCGTTGCGGAGTTGCGATAAATCCGGCTGATGATCCAGGCTCTTCTCGTCGCCGCCGGCGGCGCCATCGGTTCTCTTCTCAGATATTATGTCGGCCAGTGGGCGCTGAGACTCATGGGGCCGGCATTTCCGTGGGGCACGCTCGCCGTCAATATTGTCGGCTGCTTCGTCATCGGCGTCTTCGCCGAGCTGATCGCGCGGAAGTTCAACGCCTCGGTGGAGCTGCGCCTGCTGCTGATCACCGGCTTCCTCGGCGGCTTCACAACCTTCTCGGCCTTCTCGCTGGATGCGATCTCGCTGTTCGAGCGCGGCGAGGCCGTCGCCGGCGGTATTTATATCGCTGCAAGTGTCGGACTTTCGATGGCGGCCGTCATCGCCGGGCTCGCCGTCATGCGCGCTTTGGCCTGATTTCTTTTCCGGTTTCCGTTTTGCTTGAAAATGCTCTAAAGGCTGCGGCAAGAACGCCGGCTCGGCCTGCGCTGCAATTTCCGAAAGATCGTTTATGGCTGGCATAGAACATATCAAGGTTGAACCCGACGAAGCCGGCATGCGGCTCGATCGCTGGTTCAAGGTGCATTTTCCCGGGCTCGGCTTCGGTCCGCTGCAGAAGCTCTTGCGCTCCGGCCAGGTGCGCGTCGACGGTGGGCGTGTCAAATCGGATGCGCGCGTGCAGCCCGGCCAGACGGTGCGCGTGCCGCCGATGGATGTCGATGCGAAGCTGAAATCCGGACCGATCGCCGGCAAGGATCTCAAACATTCGACGGATTTCCAACTTTTGTCGCGCATGGTGCTGCACGAGGACGAAAAGGTGATCGTACTCAACAAGCCCCCTGGCCTTGCGGTGCAGGGCGGCTCGGGTGTGGCCAGGCATATCGACCAGATGCTCGAAGCCTGGACCAGCCCGAAGGGTGAGAAGCCGCGGCTCGTTCACCGTCTCGACCGCGACACCTCGGGTGTTCTCGTCATTGCCCGCACCCGCGGTGCGGCGCAGAAGCTGACGGCTGCCTTCCGCGAGCGCGATACCAAGAAGACCTACTGGGCGCTGGTCAAGGGCGTGCCGCGCAAGCACGAGGATAAGATCTCGACCTGGCTGGTGAAGGAACCGACGGTCGACGGCGACCGCATGCGCATCGCCAAGCACGGCGAGGACGGCGCCGACCATGCGATTTCCTTCTACCGCGTGCTGGAGACGGCGGCACAGAACCTCGCCTGGCTGGAGATGGAGCCCTATACCGGCCGTACGCATCAGTTGCGCGTCCATGCCCTGCATATCGGCCATCCGATCATCGGCGATCCGAAATATTTCGACGACGATCCGAATTGGGATTTTCCAGGCGGCGTCCAGAAGAAGCTGCATCTGCACGCGCGTCACATCGACATCCCGCATCCCTCCGGCGGCCGCCTGCGCATCAGTGCGCCGCTGCCAGCGCATATGGTGCAGACCTGGAACCTTCTCGGTCTCGACCTTGCCGGTGCCGAAAGGGACGCCGAATGAAACTGGCGCTTTTCGATTGCGACGGCACGCTGGTCGACAGCGCCAGTCTGATCCACGAAACCATGCGCAGGACCTTCGACAAGTTCGGCAAGCCGGAACCGCGATTTGAAGACACCAAGGCCATTATCGGCCTGTCCCTCGATATTGCGATTGCCCGCATGCAGGGCAGGCCGCATGTGGAGCAGCAAGATATCGACATGACGGCGCATTACAAATCGCTGTTCTCGATCGTGCGTCAGGATCTTGACTATAAGGAGCCTCTGTTTCCCGGCATTCGCGAGATGATCGACGCGATCAGCGGACGCGATGACCTGCTGATCGGCGCGGTGACGGGCAAATCCAGGCGCGGGCTCAAGGCCGTGATGGAGACGCATGGCTTCGACAAGCATTTCATCGTCGCACGCACCGCCGACGATTGCCCTTCCAAACCGCATCCGGCCATGGTGACGGAATGCTGCGATGAAACCGGCATGAATGCTGCCGACACCATTGTCATCGGCGATGCGGTTTACGATATGCAGATGGCAAAGGCTGCCGGCGCCAAGGCGATCGGCGTTGCCTGGGGCTATGCCAGCGTGGATGAACTGATCGCCAACGGCGCTGATGCGATCGCCTACCATCCGAACGAGATATTGCGTCATTTTTCCTGAGGTGAGCCCATGCGCGATCTGCTGAACGACCTTTCCGAAGGCTTGAGCCATCCCGATCCCATCCGCCGCGCGCAGATCCAGATGAAGAAGCCGCTGCCCAAGCGCTTCTATACCGACGTTTCCGTTGCCCAGCACGAGGGCGGTTTTGCGATCACCCTCGACGGAAAGATGGTGCGCACGCCGGCGCGCCTGGTTCTCGCCGTGCCGACCGAGGCGCTGGCGCGGCTTGTCGCCGCCGAATGGCAGGCGCAGGGCGAAGAGATCAACCCGGTGAGCATGCCGGTGACACGGCTCGTCAACACGGCACTCGACGGCGTTGCCGCCAATGCGCAGGCTATCTTCGAGGATATATTGCGCTTTTCCTCCAGCGACCTGATCTGCTACCGCGCCGAGGAGCCGGAACTGCTGGTCGAGCGCCAGGCCGAGCACTGGGATCCCGTGATCGACTGGGCAGCGAATGATCTCGGCGCCCGCTTCATCCTCGTCGAAGGGGTGATGCCGCAGGAGCAGCCGCGCGAGGCGACTGCCGCCTTCGCCGTCACGCTCGCGAGATATGATAGCCCGATGGCGCTGGCCGCCCTCCACACAGTCACCACGCTGACCGGCTCGGCGATCCTGGCGCTCGCCTTCGCCGAGGGCCGGGTAACGACTGAGGAGGCATGGTCGCTTGCCCATCTCGATGAGGATTGGACGATCGAGCATTGGGGCAGCGACGAGGAAGCCGAGCAGCGGCGGTCCAAGCGCTTTGCCGAGTTCAAAGCCGCAGCGGATGTTTTTTTCGCCCTAAGCGCCTGAAACATATTGCCTTCCAATGCATTATGACGAAGTCTGCGACTCCAACGGGGTGGTGCGGGATTTTGCAATGAATTGGCTGAGGTCGTGTTTTTGCCGGGCGACACTCGTCTGTGTCGCGCTCACAGCCTGCGGCAGCCTCTCGGTCACCAAGCCGGCGGCGCCGGTCTATGATGTGCGCAGTGCCGTCGTTCTCTCCGGTCCGAACATGCCGGCCGAGCTGCTTTCCGGTATCAACGACCGCGTCAACGCAGCGATCAATGCCACCGTGCGCGACACCGTGCTGCCGCGGGTGGTGCTGACTATCCGCGTGGTTTCCATCCAGAAAGGCCTCGGCTTCCAGAAGGACCGCAACGTCGTCAAGATCAGCATCGACGCGGCCTCGGTGGAGGACGGCTCGGTCATCGCCGTCAGCGCCTTCGACGTCACCAGCATCGCTGCCGATCCCAAGCTTGCCGACGAGATCCTGGCTGAGGACGCCGCTGCTAGGATACGCTCGGTTTTCTCACTCAGCGGGCGCGGGCGCTAAATCGTTAGAGCATGATGTTGTCCGAAAACCGCGCACACTTTTCGGCATCATGCTCTAGCGCGACGTTTTAACCGCCGGATTGCCGCCCGCAGCGGTGAGGGAGATCGCATGAAGGAAATTCTCGAAGAACTGGAACGGCGCCGCGACATTGCCCGCCTCGGCGGCGGCGAGGCGCGTATCGACGCCCAGCACAAGCGCGGCAAGCTGACGGCGCGCGAGCGCATCGACCTCTTCCTCGACGAAGGTTCCTTCGAGGAGTTCGACATGTTCGTCGAACACCGCTCCACCGATTTCGGCATGGACAAGAGCCGTATCGCCGGCGACGGCGTCGTCACCGGTTGGGGCACGGTCAATGGCCGCACCGTGTTCGTCTTCGCCAAGGACTTCACCGTCTTCGGCGGCTCGCTGTCTGAGGCGCATGCCGAGAAGATCATGAAAGTGCAGGACATGGCGCTGAAGAACCGCGCGCCGATCGTCGGTATCTACGATGCGGGCGGCGCCCGCATCCAGGAGGGCGTGGCGGCCCTCGGCGGTTATGCCGAGGTGTTCCAGCGCAATGTGCTGGCCTCCGGTGTCATTCCGCAGATCTCGGTGATCATGGGTCCTTGCGCCGGCGGCGACGTCTATTCGCCTGCGATGACCGATTTCATCTTCATGGTGCGTGATACCTCCTACATGTTCGTCACCGGTCCCGATGTGGTGAAAACCGTGACCAACGAGACGGTGACATCCGAAGAACTCGGCGGCGCTATCGTGCATACAGTGCGCTCGTCGATTGCCGACGGCGCCTATGACAACGATGTCGAAACGCTGCTGCAGGTGCGACGGCTGATCGATTTCCTTCCGCTTTCGAACACCGCGCCATTGCCGGAGATCGAATGTTACCAGTCGGTGACAGAGATCGACATGTCGCTCGATACGCTGGTGCCGGCGAGCTCCAACAAGCCTTACGACATCAAGGAACTGATCCGGAAGGTGGCGGACGAGGGGGATTTCTTCGAGATCCAGACGAGCTTTGCCAAAAACATCGTCTGCGGCTTCGGCCGCGTCGAAGGCTCCACCGTCGGTTTCGTCGCCAACCAGCCGATGGTGCTGGCCGGTGTTCTCGACAGCGACGCCTCACGCAAGGCCGCCCGTTTCGTGCGCTTCTGCGACTGCTTCAATATTCCGATCGTCACCTTCGTCGACGTGCCGGGCTTCCTGCCGGGTACGGCGCAGGAATATGGCGGCCTCATCAAGCACGGCGCTAAACTGCTCTTTGCCTATGCCGAGGCGACGGTGCCGAAGCTCACCGTCATCACCCGCAAGGCCTTCGGCGGCGCCTATGACGTGATGGCGTCGAAGCATCTGCGCGGCGACCTCAACTATGCCTGGCCGACGGCGCAGATCGCCGTGATGGGCGCCAGGGGCGCCGTCGAGATCATCTTCCGCAAGGATATTGCCGATCCGGAGAAAATCGCCGCGCATACGAAAATGTATGAAGACCGGTTCCTCTCGCCCTTCGTCGCCGCCGAGCGCGGTTATGTCGATGAGGTGATCATGCCGCACTCGACCCGCAGGCGGCTGGCGCGCGGTCTGAAGATGCTGCGCAACAAGGATCTCGCCAATCCCTGGAAGAAACACGACAACATCCCGCTTTGACGGCTGCCGGCGAATAAAACTGTCCGGTCAGGTGTTTAGCCACTGTCGAAAAAGTGAACGGCCGTCAGCGATCCGTGTGTTCTATCCTTGCGAGGGACAGGCTAACGCTCGGCTCTTATTGTTTTAATGGAGAGGTTTAATGTCAACTTTCGAGCGTCTTTCTGCCTATCGCCCCTATGGGCTGGCCGCTCTCAGAATCATCACTGCGCTGCTGTTCATCGAACACGGCACGATGAAGCTTTTCGCTTTCCCGGCTGCGCAGATGGCTGGCCCGTTGCCGCCGCTGATGCTTTTCGCCGCCCTTCTTGAGCTTATCGGTGGTATCCTCATTCTCGTCGGCCTGCTGACGCGCCCTGTTGCCTTCCTGCTGGCCGGCGAAATGGCGGTCGCCTATTTCATGGCGCATGCCCCGAACAGCTTCTTTCCGGCCGTCAACCAGGGCGATGCGGCGATACTGTTCTGCTTCGTCTTCCTCTACCTGTTCTTCTCCGGTCCCGGCGCTTTTGCCGTCGATAACCGCAAGGCAGCCTGAACGATAGACTGAGGGGCGTCGCGACGCCCCTCAACCTTCACATCAGGCGGTAAGCTTCAGACCGGCGATGCCGGCGACGATCAGCGTGATGCAGGCAAGACGGGAGACACTTGCCTCATCGCCAAGCAGCCAGATGCCGAGAAATACGGTGCCGACCGTGCCGATGCCGGTCCAGACCGCATAGGCGGTGCCGATCGGCAGGTGCTTCACCGCCAGGCCGAGCAGAACGATGCTCACCACCATGGATATGACGGTCAGCGCCGTCGGCAGCGGCCGTGTGAAACCCTCGGTATATTTAAGGCCGATTGCCCAGCCACATTCGAAAAGACCGGCGAGAAAAAGCAGAAACCAGGCCATGCGACTCTCCTTGTTCAAGAGCGAGGCCGTCCCCGCGACAGTTGCATCCCAGAGGATGCCGCAGTCGTCTGCGATAGCGCTTATATGCGTGAGGAAACGGCCGACTTCAAGATAGGAATCGGCATAGCTGCCATGCCACCCGTTTCTTGCGGTCTACAGCGCCGCGCGTCTTTCAGACCTGCAAGGACGCTGTAGCAGCTTTAGTTGCTGCATCACTGCTGCCCGCCAGCCTCCGAGGCAAGGCTCTTGGCGCGGCGGCAGAGGCGATCAAAGGTTTCGAGGAAGCGTGAACGGTCCTTCGGGCTGAAGGCGGCGTTGTAGCCCTTGCTCTCGCCGGTTTCGCGCAAGTGCGCGCCAAGATCGCGCATGGCGCTCGCCATGCCGATATTGGTTTCGTCGAAGACGCGCCCTGTGGGGCCGCTGACGAAGGCGCCGGTCGCGACACAGCGCACGGCAAGCGGCACATCGGCGGTGACGACGACATCGCCCGCGCCGGCGCGTTCGGCGATCCAGTTGTCGGCGGCGTCGAAGGCGTTGGAGACGATGACGTTGCGGATCATCGGATCGCGCGAGGGACGCAGGCCGGAATTGGCAACGAAGGTGACCTCGAGGCCGTGGCGTTCGGCCACCTTCAGGATTTCCGGCTTCACCGGGCAGGCATCTGCGTCGACATAGATCAAGGGCTGTTCACCTCACCTAGAGCATGATGCCGAAAAGTGTGAGCGGTTTTCGGAAGACATCATGCTCTAATTCTTTGATTTAGATACGGGTTTAATTTTTAGGTCGATCCGACCTGAAAACTTCCGGATCTAATGCCGACGGCTGATACGCGCGGATTACTCGCGAGTCCAGATTTCGCTCGCAACCTTTTCCGAGCCGCCATAGGTCCAGACACCCTGCCAGCTGCCGTCCGGCTGCTCGAAATACATGGCGATGCCGAAATTTTCCTTCGAGACGTAACCCACGGAGATCGCCGTGTCTTCGTCGCTGGCCGGACCCATTTCGAAACGATCGCCGCTGAATTTTGCGCCGAGGCCGGTGCCGATCGACTCGTTCTTACCGATCATCCAGTCGACGATATAGGTCTCGCCGTTGCGAAGCACTTTGACGGTACCGCTATATTTGCTGCCGTCCTCGCTGGTGCCGGCAACCTTGTAGGAACCTGTGGGGTCCGCATGTGCGACGGCGGGCAGTAACACAAATGCGCAAGCTGAAATAACAGTCCGAAAAATCATAGGGTCCCCCTTGGCGAAGCATGATTGCTCAAGCACCGAAGCTGTAACATGAAAGGGCTTCATACTTGGTGAAGCTCTTTGTAGATCCGGCGCGTTACTTTTGGGGTATCGAGCGGCTTTACTTCAGGTCCCGCAGTCTTTGTATCATGCGTTAGTACAACACGACGCTGCGGATGCTCCTTGCCCGAATGCATCAGCTCGAGGCTCCGCATATTACGAAGGAACGGCGGACTTCAAGCGAGGAAATGGCGGGCTACGCCCGCTGCCCGGTCGTCACTTCGAGCGGTTTTCCTGCTTCGGGCTGAGCTTGGCATGGTCGGCAAGCCGGGCTGACGTGAAGCCGGCCGTATGGCTTATCTCTCAGTCGAATTCCATGATGACGGCATCGACGGCCAGGCTTTCGCCGGCCGCGGCATTGATCTTCGAGACGACGAGATCGCGGTCGGCGCGCAGCACGTTTTCCATCTTCATCGCTTCGACGATCGCAAGCGTCTCACCCGCCTTGACCTCCTGGCCCTCGGTAACGGCGATGGCGACGACGAGGCCGGGCATCGGGCAGAGCAGGAGTTTGGAGGTATCGGGCGGCAGCTTCACCGGCATCAGCCTGTCGAGTTCGGCATGACGCGGCGAAAAGACCTTGGCAATCACCGAAAGCCCCTGCCAGTCGATACGCAACCCGTTCAGAACGGGGCGAATCTGCGCGGTGATGTCGAGACCGCCGACCTTGCCGCTCCAGACCGGGTCACCCGGTCTCCAATCGGTGACAACGCTCTTGTTCTCACCCTCGATCGCGATGTCCATATCGAAGGGGATGGTGACTAGGCCGTCAAGCAATCTTGCCGCGACATGGTTGTCGCCGATCTTGACCACCCAATGCTCGCGTAGCGCGCCCGATGTGGCGCGCAGACGATCGGCGAAACGTTCGCGGCGGCTCGTTTCGATCAGCGAGGCGGAGAGGGCGATCGCGGCAAGCACGGCTTCTTCCGCCGGGTCCGGTTTCATCGGTGCGAAGCCGTCAGGATATTCCTCGGCGATGAAGCCTGTCGACAGCCGGCCCTCGCGCCAGCGCGGATGTTTCATCAGCGCCGACAGGAAAGGAACATTGTGCTCGATACCATCGACAACGAAGCCGTCGAGCGCCTGACCCATGGCGTCGATCGCTTCCAGCCGCGTCGGCGCCCAGGTGCAGAGCTTGGCGATCATCGGATCGTAATACATCGAGATCTCGGCGCCTTCGAAGACGCCGGTGTCGTTGCGGACGACGACATTGCCGGTCCTGCCTTCCGCCGGCGGGCGGTAGCGCGTCAGGCGGCCGATCGAGGGCAGGAAGTTGCGGTAGGGATCTTCGGCATAGAGCCGGCTCTCGATCGCCCAGCCTTCGAGCCTGATATCCTGCTGAACAAAGGGAAGGGGCTCTCCGGCTGCGACCCGGATCATCTGCTCGACGAGATCAATGCCGGTGACGAGTTCGGTCACGGGATGCTCGACCTGCAAGCGGGTGTTCATTTCCAGGAAATAGAAATTGCGGTCGCGGTCGACGATGAATTCGACGGTGCCGGCGCTCTGGTAATCGACGGCCTTCGCCAACGCCACCGATTGTTCGCCCATGGCCTTGCGGGTCGCTTCGTCGAGGAAGGGCGAGGGCGCCTCTTCCGCGACCTTCTGGTTCCGCCGCTGGATCGAGCATTCGCGCTCGCCGAGATAGACGACGTTGCCATGCGCATCGGCGAGCACCTGGATCTCGATATGGCGCGGCTCGACGACGAACTTCTCGATGAAGACGCGGTCGTCGCCGAAGGAGCTTTTCGCCTCCGAGCGGGCGCGTTCGAAGCCGTCGCGCACATCAGCCTCGTTCCACGCAATGCGCATGCCCTTGCCACCGCCACCGGCCGACGCCTTGATCATGACGGGATATCCGATCCCGCCAGCGATCACTTCCGCATGGGCGGCATCCTCGATGATGCCGAGATGGCCGGGCACGGTGGAGACACCGGCGGCGTTGGCGAATTTCTTCGATTCGATCTTGTCGCCCATCGCCATGATGGCCTTCGGCTTCGGGCCGATGAAGACGATGCCCTGCTTTTCCAGTTCAGCGCAAAAGGAGGCGCGTTCGGACAGGAAGCCGTAACCCGGATGCACCGCCTCGGCACCGGTTGCCTTGCAGGCGGCAATGATCTTTTCGGCAACCAGATAACTCTCGGACGCCGCAGCCGGGCCGATATGCACGGCCTCGTCGGCCATCTCGACATGCAGCGCGTCCCGATCCGCATCCGAATAGACCGCGACGGTCAAAATGCCCATGCGGCGCGCAGTCTTGATCACGCGGCAGGCGATTTCGCCGCGATTCGCGATCAGGATTTTCTTGAACATCGAGACTCCACCCAGAAATGCATCCCGGAGTTTTACGCACAAAACACCGGAACGCACAATCAGGCTTGCGGCGCGTCAGGCGACGGCAGCTTCTGCGACGGGCTCCTCGTCGACGATGCGCAGCCAGCGGCTGCGCCGCGGCTCGGCATAATCGCGCAGCTCGACGGCAGCCATGATCCCCGTCCAGTGCGGATGATTGGCGCCGGACAGCGTTGCCCGCTCGATCTGCTGGAGAACGCCGTATTCGACCGACGAGACGGGGATGACACCACCTTCGGCGACGCTTCTGAAAATGCGCATCGCGTAGTCGACGTCCTGGCGGGTGACGCCTCGGCGATCAACGGCACGCGACAGCTTGTAGCCACCGATATTGTCGGTGATCGCCAGGCGGAGCTGATCGAGGGCGAGCGCTCTCAACTCACCGGGAACATCGGCCGAAATCTCCATGACGTGGAGAATGAGCTCGAGTTCCAGCGCCGAGTTGACGACACCGTCGGTCGTGAACATGCGCATGATCCAGGCGACGTTGATTTCATCCAGCGAGCCCTGCGGATAAGTATAATGGACGATGAAGCCGGCGAGCTGCTCGACGAAGAAAGCGTTCCACGCGGCACATTTTTCAGGGCAGGAATTATTGAGCGCCAACATCGCCACGACATCGTCGGATGTCCGGATGCCCTCCGGGAAAGCATGTTTGCGCAACAGCACTATATCTTCGGCCGTCAGCCGATGCTTGCCGGCCACGACACAGGCCGGAAAAGCGAGACGAAATTCGCTCATGTTTTAACTCCAGGCTTCATCATGAAACCGGAGACAGTTTTAGCGCCTGCGAATTGACGATCCCTCAAGAAGCGGAGTTAACCCGATATTCCCGAGGTCAGGAAGATTTTAATGATCGCGCCTGCAGCCGCTCCCGCCAGATGATGAAGAGGCCTGAAGCAACGATGATGAAGATGCCGATCCATTTGGAAAAGCTCGGGAAATCGTTGAACAACGCATAGCCGAGAACGGTCGCCGAGATGATCTCGAAGTACTGGAACGGCGCAAGCAGCGACAGCGGCGCGAGACGAAAAGCCCGGACCACGAGCATATGCGCATAACCCGAGATCGTGCCGAGGGCGAGAAGCAGGACAACGCCGAGACCGGAGGAGGGCAGGGAGACCGCAAAATCGGCATTGCCGGAGCTGCTGCCGACGAGAAGGGCGGCGGCCATGAAGATCGTTCCGCCGATGCCGGCCATCGTCTGCATGGTCAGCGGCGAATCGGCCTCGCCGATGGCGCGGTTGAGGAAGAGATAGAGCGAGAACAGAAAGGCGCAGGCGACCGGCAGCAGCGCCTTCAGGCCGAAGATTTCGTAACTCGGCTGAATGACGATCATCGCGCCGCCGAAACCGACGACGATCGCCGTCCATCGCCGCCAGCCGACCTTGTCACCGAGAAACAGCGCCGACAGGGCGGTCAGCATGAAGGGCTCGACGAAATAGATGGCGAAGACATCGGCGAGCGGCATGTATTTGACGGCGACGAAGAAAAGCAGGCTTGCAGCACCATGCAGCACACCGCGCAGCAGGTTCATCCACGGCCGTTGCGCCGAAAGCGCCTTCAACCCGAAAAGGGCGAAAAGAATCGGCAGGGTGCAGGCGATCTGGAAAAAGAATCGGTAGAAGGTCACCTGACCCGGCGACATCGCTTCGAAGGTCGCCATGTATTTGGCGATCGCATCCATGATCGGCAGGATGAGCATGGCGCCGGACATGATGGCCATGCCCTGCAGGGAATTTTGATGGGGCTCTGACATGGCTGCTGATTCTTGCGAGGATGACGCCATCAACCATGAGAAGGCCGGGCAATCAAGCCGAGCAACCGCAAATAGCTTCGAGGTGAAATCGAAATCGTCGCTTAGAAAGCGTTTCCCTGAAGGGAAATGGTGCGGTCGAGAAGACTCGAACTTCCACGGGTTGCCCCACAGCGACCTCAACGCTGCGCGTCTACCAATTCCGCCACGACCGCATCGTGGTAGGTGCCGATTTGCGTCGGCGGGGCAGCATGTAGCAAAAGCATCTGGGGTGCACAAGGGCGATATGACAGTTTTTTTGAAAACCGCTCACAGCATTTGAATTGGCCCCGAAACGGGTCCATATAGCTGTCCTGCCGCCCCTTTTTCTCAGGCGTTTCGGGGAGAGCGGCAAGGAATGGCCATGCTTCGCACCGATCTCGAATTCTCCATGCTTCCCCAACTCGGCACCCCGCCGGTCCGCTGGCGCATCGCCGACGGCCTCGTCCCCTACGAGGAGGCGGTGGAGACGATGGAGCGCGAGGTGGCGGCGATATCAGATGGTGGTGATGAGCTCGTCTGGCTCGTCGAACATCCGCCGCTCTATACCGCCGGCACCAGCGCCAATGCGAGGGACCTTGTCCAGCCGAACCGGTTTCCGGTCTTTGCGACCGGGCGTGGCGGTGAATACACCTATCACGGACCGGGCCAGCGCGTCGCCTATGTCATGCTCGACCTGAAAAGACGGCGCCAGGACGTGCGCGCCTTTGTCGCCGCCCTTGAAGATGTCGTCATCCGCACGCTCGACATGATGAATGTGCGCGGTGAGCGACGTGAAGATCGCGTCGGCGTTTGGGTGCGCCGGCCGGAAAAGCCATTGCTGGCCGATGGGACGATGGCCGAGGACAAGATCGCCGCCCTCGGCATAAGGCTGCGAAAATGGGTGACCTTCCACGGATTGTCGCTCAACGTAGACCCCGATCTCGATCATTTCGGCGGCATCGTGCCTTGCGGGATATCGGCTTATGGCGTGACCAGCCTCGTCGATCTTGGTTTGCCGGTGATGATGGCTGATGTCGACATCCGGCTGCGCACCGCCTTCGAAGCAGTTTTCGGCGAAACGACCGGCTAAATCTGACTGATTCCGACGGCGACGGGGCAATATGCATTGCTTGCCTGACGCATTGTGCAGTCAGGCTCAGCAATCGCTTCTCCGTCAGATGCGAGCGAACATCTTAACCTATAATTAGCAATGATAAATATATACGACACTACAGATCTGTGAATGTGGAAGTCTGAGGACAATGAAAAAAAATGCAGCGGCAAGCTGGTCATTCCTCGATATGTATTTCGTTCTCGATCTTATCGAGAAAGTCCTCATCGGCTATTTTTTTGTCGGGATCGTCATGCGTGTCCTGCCGCAGATGCAGGACAATCGGGCGATCATCGATTGCCTGCTGATCGTTTCGGAGGGAGCAGCCGCCTTCCTCATCCTGACGCGCCGGCCGACGAAAAACGCGTCTCTGCGCCTCTTCGACTGGACGGTCACCGCCATCGGCACGATCTTCCCGCTGCTCGCCGCACCCTCCGCGACACAGCCGCTGGCGCCGCTCGCATTCTGCGGGACGGTGATGGCACTTGGTTTCGTCCTGCAGATATCGGCAAAGCTGACATTGCGGCGGAGCTTCGGCCTGGTGCCGGCCAATCGCGGCGTCAAAATCGGCGGACCCTACAAGTTTATTCGCCATCCGATGTATGCGGGTTATCTAATGACGCATATCGGCTTCTTCCTGACCCATCCGAGCTTTTGGAATTTTGCCATCTATGCGGCGGCCCTTTCCGCACAGTGTTTCCGCCTGTTGGCGGAGGAGCGCCTGCTGAAGCAGGATCCCGCTTACGAGGCCTTTATGACCACGACCCGCTACCGGCTCGCTCCGTTCGTGTTCTGAGACGACAAGCACGTCGATTGAAAAAGAGAAGGGCCGTTTCCGGCCCTTCTTGTATCGGATCCCGGTCTTTTATCGGATCAATGCGTCGCGCGGCATGCTTCGGTGCGAGAGGCGCCGCTGTCGGCACCCTTGGTGTGGGAGCCCTTCGGGCCAATCATGCTATGGCATGGGGGCAGGGAGTTGATGCTGGCCGTTGCGGTCTTGTCGACGACAGGAGACGCCATGGCACTCGGGGCGAAGCCGTCGCTGTCATTGGTGTAGTCGCTCGAATAGGCCGGGGCCTTGCGGTTGCTGTAGTGGACCGGAGCCGGCTTCGACATGGGGCTTGGGGCGAAGCCGTCGCTGTCGTTGTTGTAATCGTCGGAGTAAGTCGGCTGGGCGAAGGCAGCGCCTGCAAGGCTGACGGCGAACAGGGACGCGGCAAGGGCAAATTTGATGCACATGGGTCTATCTCCTCAATCTTCTGTTGAATTCCACAACATAAAACTAACCCTCGGCAGACACGAGTTCGCGCCCCAATTCGGGCAATTTTGTGATAATATGGCGACGCACCCGCGACCTTTTGTCCAAATGAAATCACAGTGTTGTCAACGAAATTGACCTTCGCGTGACAGAAGCCGCCTAACAAAAAATGGGTGATTGGTGTCACGAATAAGACAGCTGGTGCTACAATCGTAAATTGTTAACTTTTAGTAATGTTGAGAAAGATCATCAGCGGAAGGCGGCAGCCCGCCCCCCGCTGATGATCTACGCCTTGTGCGTGAAGTCAGTCCTCGTTCGGGATATGCGCATCGACACCGGTCAGCTGCAGTTTGTTGCGGACGTGACGGACGCCGTCGACCGAAAGCGCGCTGAGTTCGACCTTGCGGGCGATGCCGATCGTCTCCACCGAGCCTTCCAGGGTGACGACGTGACCATCCGCATGAACCTCGATACTGTCGATGTCGACCTCAGGAATGTTTTCGAGATTGTCGTTTACCCTCGCTTCGATCTCATCACTTTCATCGCGGTCGATCGTATCTGCCCGTAGCGAATCTCTCAGGCGGTTTTCGTTGCCGTCCTCATCCGTTCCGTCGATCCGGAAGCCCTTGTTGGGATCGCTGTCGAAATTGGCTGCTGTCTCACCGTAAGGACGATTATCCGGGCCGCCGGTGCCGGCGCCACTGCCATCGGCATAGGGCCAGCCATCGTCGAGATTGCGCTCTTCGAGATCGCGATAATCTTCTTCCCGGGAAAGCTCAGGCTTCTCCGGGGAAAACTGGGTTTTGTCACCGATCCTTGCCATTGCATTGCTCCTTGTTTCTCTGCTGGAAACGCCGGCAGCGGCGAATGGTTCGGTGTGGACGGCGATTTGTCAGCCATGATTGTTAGTCCTGGGTCTTCTCCCATTTTTTCACGAGACGGTCGCGCTTCAGCCGCGAGAGGCGCTGCAGCCAGAATATGCCGTCGAGCTGGTCGACTTCGTGCTGGATGCAGATGGCGAGGAAATCTTCGGCACCGTCCTCGTGCACGGCGCCCTCGGCATCCTGATAGCGGAAGCGGATCGCCCGCGGGCGCGTGACTTCGTCGGTTGCGCCCGGCATCGAGACGCTGCCTTCGGCATGGCTCATCGTCTCCTGCGAAAACCAGGTGATATGAGGGTTCACGTAGAGGCGCACGCCGTCGGCCTTGTCGAGCTCCAGCACCGTGACACGGCTGAAGACGCCGATATGGGCGGCGGTGATGCCGACGCCGGGGGCTGCGCGCATCGTCGCCAGCAGGTCGCCGGCAAGGGCTGTGAGCGAGGAATCGAACGCCGTCACAGGCGCGCAGACAGTCTTCAGGCCTGGATGCGGGTAGCGCAGAATCGGACGGATGGGCATGGGGCAGGCTTCCTCTGCATGGACGGGGGAGGAAACTATCGCCGGCCGCAGGCATTGTCATCACGAAGGGCGGTTTGCCGCTTTACGACACGGGTGCTTTGGGCTAGCAGAGGCCAAGAATTCCGGCTGCGGGAGCCTCGCGCGGGATTTGCTTATCCGCTTGTTGATAATGTGTTTTCGGCCGAGATTTGCGAATGCGGCGCGGCAGTCGTTGAAATTCGAACCAGATGCGAGGGCGGCAGATGACGACGACCGACGGGGAAGACCGCATTCGCAGGCGTCCCGATGACGAGGAAGCCGATATCTACGACGAGGACGGCAATGTCCGCAGCGATTTCCTGGCGCTCGTGGGTGCTGCGATCGCCGACCGCGACACACTGTTCCTGCGTCAGAACGTTGCCCGCCTGCATGAATCCGAAATAGGCGACCTGCTGGAATCGATCCAGCCGGATCAGCGCCTGGCGCTGGTGCGCCTGCTCGGCGATGATTTCGACATGACCGCGCTGACCGAGGTCGACGAGGCGATCCGCCGCGAAATCGTCGACCAGATGCCGAACGCGCAGATCGCCGCGGCGATCGGCGAGCTCGATTCGGACGATGCCGTCTATATTCTCGAAGACCTCGACAAGGAGGACCGGGAAGAGATCCTCGCCCAGCTGCCGTTCACCGAGCGGGTGCGGCTGCGCCGGGCGCTGGACTATCCCGAAAGTTCGGCCGGGCGCCGGATGCAGACGGAATTCGTCGCGGTGCCGCCATTCTGGACGGTCGGTCAGACGATTGATTACATGCGCGACGAAGAGGATCTGCCCTATTCCTTCTCGCAGATCTTCGTCATCGATCCGACCTTCAAGCTGCTCGGCGCCGTCGATCTCGACCAGATCCTGCGCACCAAGCGGCAGACGAAGATCGAGCAGATCATGCGCGAGACCAACCATCCGGTTCCGGCTGAGATGGACCAGGAGGAGGCTGCTCAGCTCTTCGAGCAGTACGACCTTCTCTCGGCCGCCGTTGTCGACGAAAACGGCCGGCTGGTCGGCGTGTTGACCATCGACGACGTCGTCGACGTCATCCACGAGGAGGCGGACGAGGACATCAAGCGCCTCGGCGGCGTCGGCGACGAAGAGCTGTCGGACAATGTGCTCTCGACAGTGCGTTCGCGCTTCCTTTGGCTTTTGATCAACCTCGGCACGGCGATGCTGTCGGCAAGCGTCATCGGGCTGTTTGACGGCTCGATCGAGAAGATGATCGCGCTTGCGGTGCTGATGCCGATCGTCGCCTCGATGGGCGGCAATGCCGGCACGCAGACGATGACGGTGACGGTGCGCGCGCTCGCCACCCGCGATCTCGACATCTACAATGCCGGCCGCATCATCCGCAGGGAGGCGGGCGTCGGCATCCTGAACGGCATCGTCTTCGCGACGATCATGGGCGCGATCGCCGGGACCTGGTTCCACAACTACCAGCTGGGCGGGGTGATTGCGGCGGCGATGATCATCAATCTGATAGCGGCAGCCCTTGCCGGCATCCTCCTGCCGCTGCTGCTCGACAAGATGGGGGCCGACCCGGCGATCGCCTCTTCGGTCTTCGTCACGACAGTGACGGACTGTACCGGCTTCTTCGCCTTTCTTGGTATCGCCACCTGGTGGTTCGGCATCTGAACCGCCCCAAAATTGACTATTACGTAAAAGTCAATATTATCGTCTGTCCGACGACGGGGAACACATGCCGGTGAACAAATATTATAGCATAACGGAACTGACGCGCGAATTCGGGGTCTCGACGCGCACGCTCCGCTTCTACGAAGACGAGGGACTGATCCATCCGGAGCGGCGCGGGCGTACCCGTCTGTTCCGGCAAGCCGACCGTCGCCTCATCGGGGAAATCCTCCGCGGCCGGCGCATTGGTTTCACCATCGCGGAGATCCGTGAGATCATCCAGGTCTACAAGGAGCCGCCGGGCGAACTCGGCCAGCTGAAGCTGCTGATGAAGCGCGTCGACGAGAAGCGCGACGACCTGCGCCAGAAGCGCAAGGATATCGACGACACGCTGGCGGAACTCGACGCTATCGAAGAGACCTGCCTCGGCCGCCTCGCCGAAATCGGCGTCACCACCTGATCACGCGCCGTATTGTCGGTGAACTCATTCAGCCTCGGCGCTGCATTCGGCGGCAATCGTCTGGACTCGCTCGTCGTTTTGTATATCGATCGCGCCCGCCTGCAGCGGTGTGAACAGGGCTTGCGCCTGCAATTTTCCCAGCGTGCATTGGCAGAAGCTATGGCAGAGCGCTTCGCCTTGCTGCATGACGCAAGAGGCGTTGCATTGCCTTAGGTAAGTCGCGACCGGATCCGGCGCCTGCGGCGGGAAGACGAGGGAAATTCCGTAGGCGATGGCGATCAATACCGGCTGGTGGATGAGATAAAAAGCAAGGCTGTGGCGGCCGAGCCTTGCCGGCCAACAGGAGCCGGTGCCGACGGCGGCAAGCCGGTGCAGCAGCCTGGTTCTGATGGCGATCGAGGCGATACTCAATCCAGCGAAGAAGGGCGTTGCCCAGGGAAAAAGCGGCACGTAGTCGTTGGACCGTTCCGGCGTCACGGCAAGGCCAATCCAGGCGAGATATCGCGGATCGAAGAAGGATGAGCGAAGCAGGCCGGGTGGTCCGAAATTATCGGTTATCCAGGCAGCAAGGAGCGCGAGCGTGGCGATGAGCGTGAAGGCGAGCGGCAATCTCAAAAAAACGACGCCGATGAGCGTGAGCACCGCGATGCAGTGCAGGATGCCGAAATAGATCCACTCGTTCGGCATGGCGATGCGCGTGGCGATCGAGATCAGCGCGGCTGCCGCGGCAATCATGCCGAAGCGCTTCCAGAAGGATGGCCAGCGAATCTCAGGCGTGCTCGACAGCACCAGGCTGACGCCGACGATGAAGAGAAAGGTGGTGGCGATCGCCCGGGCATAGATCTTCAGCCAGCCTGTCTCGGCCGTGCCCGGCGCGAGATAGCCCATGAACTCCATGTCCCAGCTGAAATGGTAGCTCGCCATGGCGATCAACGCGACGCCGCGCGCCGTATCCAATAGTCCGATGCGCGGCGGTTTTGCCGCTGCGTCGGTTTCCCTTGCCGGCAATGTCATCCAAGTTCCTCCGGCAAATCACTTCCGTCGCTCGACGGCCTATCGCGGCGAATAGCAGAAAGGTGGAGATTTGATGGCGGGCCGGTATCCATGATCGCCAGTCGCGCTTGCGAGAAAAATTGGCGGCGTGTCAGCACAAAGATGACGATCGCCGTCGTCAGCATGAAGACATAAGGGTTGATGAACCAGCCGAGATAGCCGATCGACAGGAAGATCGCTCTGAGGCCTTCGTTGAAATTGCTGCCGGCAATGACGTTCATGCGGATGACGCGTTCGGCGGCCCGCTCGGCGGCGATGATGTCGCGCTCGGTGTCGCGCATCATCGGGATCGAGCCGAAGAGAATGGTGCAGTAGTTGAACAGCCGATAGGACCAGCCGAATTTGAAGAAGGCGTAGCCGAAAAGCACTGCCAGTCCGCCGACTTTCATCTCGAAAACGGCATGGCCGCCATGGAGGACGAAGGGCAGATCGGCGAAGACCGCGTCGACCTTTTCCGTCGCGCCGAGCAAAGCGAAGCAACTGCCGAGCGCGAAGATCGAGGTCGAGGCGAAGAAGGCGGTGCCGTTCTGCAGGCCGGCCATGATCTGCGTGTCGATCATCTTCAGGTCGCGGCGCAGTGAATTGTAGATCCACTCCCGGCGCCGTTCGGTCATCGCGTGGGTCAGGCTGGTGCGTCCGAAGAAGGTGCGGCCGTGTAGCAGCCAGGAATAGCCCACCCAGACGCAGGCAAAGAAGGCCAGAGCGATATAGTCCGCCGTCGTCATCAGTGTTCAGTCTCCGCATGAACGCGGCCATCGTGCCGCAAGCCGGATTATGCCGCATGGCCGAGTTCGGCGGCTCGGCGCAGGCTTTTGGCCATGCGGCAGTCCGGCATAATCGAGGCGTCGGGAAACGACAAGGCTTGGTGGGTCGCCGACCGGCATCTTAAGGAACTAACTGCAGCGGTCATCCGTCGGCTTGGGAATTTGGGACGGTAACCCAAAGAAGAAGAAAAGGGCGACGCTAGCCCTCCAGCGCCTCAATCATCCCCACCCGCATCGCATGCCGGCCGCCCTCGAACTGGGCGGTCAGGAACGCATCCACGATATCGAGCGCCAGCCCTTCGCCGACCACGCGCACGCCAATCGAAAGCATGTTGGCATCGTTGTGCTGGCGGATCATGCGGGCTGAGAATGTGTCGACGCAGACGCCGCAACGGATGCCCTTTACCTTGTTCGCCGCCATCATGATGCCCTGGCCGGTGCCGCATAGGATGATGCCAAACCGGCAATCGCCGGAGGTGACAAGACGCGCCGCCGCTTCGCCGTGTTTGGGATAATGTGTGCTCTCCGGCGTTGTCGGTCCGATATCGACCGCTATCCAGCCCTGCGCCGCGATATGACCGGCAATAGCCTGTCGGAGCTGAATGGCGGCGTGGTCGCTGGAGAGGGCGATGCGATCGGTGGCTGTCATGGAGAAGTGGTCCCGTTTTCCAAAGCAATTTGCCGTCTTGAAGATGCACGCTAGCCCAGCGGCCCGAAAATCGGAATCGATTTTCGGAAAGCACGATGCGTCGATTCAAAGTGTAGAGCCACACCAGTCTAGAGGCGCACGAGCAGGGCGGCGCCGCGTTAACCGCCTGTAAAGTCGTGATGGCCAATTGTTCAGGACTGAACCTCAACTCCGAATTCAAAAGTGACCCATGAGTCGGCCGGATTACATCCCGAGTCTTGATGGCCTGCGCGGTGTCGCTGCGCTTCTGGTCGTTGGAGCCCATATTGGCCTTATCTTTCCGATCACAGCTCCGCATTTCGTGACGATGGGCGACGAAGCCGTCGGTTTGTTTTTTGCTCTCAGCGGCTTCCTGATGGCTCATCTCTACGGCTCACGGCCGGTCACGAGAGAAAACGTGCTGGATTTTCTTGTGAGCCGCTTTGCCCGCATCTATCCGGTTTACCTGGTGGCCGTCGTTCTCGTGGCGATACTGTCGAGCATGCAAAGTCTGGATTTTGTTCAGCCGATCGTTAGTGGCACGGATTTTGTCCGTCATATCTTTCTTCTCGGCTCAAGTGGTGTTTTCTGGTCGATACCACCCGAAATCCAGTTCTATCTGCTCTTTCCCGTCCTGTGGCTTTGCTTGGCACAGCCGCACCGCTATAGCGGCATGATTGTGGGCCTCACCGTGGTCGTCGTCGTGGATGGCCTGGTTGAATTGCCAGGCCCGGGAATCCTGCTCGTCTCGAAGCTCCCGTATTTTCTTTTCGGCGCACTTGCCGGAATGATGCATTCCTTCTGGAACAGCTGGATTCCATCTGCCCTCACAGGCATTTCAACGCTTTTCCTTCTGGCTGTGTTTTTCGCTTACAGGCATATCTTGCCCGGATTTTCCCCTGAATTTTGGGGCCTGCAAAGTGCGGTGGCCGCAGCCGTCATTGTCGGGCTCGTCGCTCGACAGCCTCCCATCGCAGCCCGTGTCCTGGCAGCTGCACCAGTACGGTTTTTCGGAAAGATCAGTTTTTCACTTTACCTTTTCCATGTCCCCATCATGTTCCTGGCGCGTCTGACTTTTGATGCCTTGATGCCTGAACCAGCGCTCATCGTGGTGACGCTTTGCGTCGCGGTCGTCGGGGCATGGTTCATCCATGAGACGATAGAGGTTCCAGGCCGGCGGCTGTTGGTCCTGATATGGCAGGATAATCGCTGGCGTCTGGTTTCGCGCGAAACTCCGGCCGACCAAATGGACCGCGCAATTCTCGATCTGCAGGAGATCGAAAAGCGCCTGCTGAGCGGCGCAACGTCAGCCATGGCCGATCAACGGCAAATCTCAGCGACGGCAGAACCCTCGGATGGAGCCGACGGCGCGGTCATTCAAGATAATCGCGACGAGAAGCTTCGCGCATAGCGCTCAGCTGAGTTCTTGGGCGAGTCCGATGAGAAGCCCTCCAGGCCCGCGGATGTAGCAGAGCCGATACGTGTCTTGATAGTCCACCACTTCGCCGACGAGCTGCGCGCCGCGCTTGTGAAGCCTCTCAAGCGTCTTGTCGATGTCATCAAGGGTGAACATGACGCGGAGGTAGCCTAAAGCGTTCACCGGGGCATTGCGGTGATCTGCGACGGCAGGCGGCCTGAGGAAGCGGGAGAGCTCGAGCCGGCTGTGGCCGTCCGGCGTGCGCATCATGGCAATCTCGACGTGCTGATCGCCCAGTCCAGTGACACGCCCCGCCCATTCTCCTTCGATTGCAGCCCGCCCTTCGAGCTCGAGGCCGAGCTCGCGAAAGAAATCAATCGTCTCTTCGAGGTCATCGACCACGATTCCTACGTTGTCCATTCGTTTGAGCGGCATGTGTCCAATCTCCCAATCTACAAGGTGTCGTCTAGCAGGACATTGGAAGTCGGAGCAGGCTGTCAAGATAAGGCAACCAGTTCTTCCTCCGAATAGCCTTCATTGAATGCAGCAATGATTGGTAAGGCGGGCCGCTTGGTTTAGCGCACGACCCCGAAAATCGGATTCGATTTTCGGAAAGGATTATGCACAAGCTCAAAGTGCTAGAGTGTCCTATTGGACGGGTGGCGCTCCAGCGTGCAGTCCGAATGTCGCACCGGCTCCATGCGATGTCGGTGCGCCGCACGGATTCGAAACCGGCCTCGCTTAAGCTTGCATCCTCATCTTCAGAAGGCGCACCCATGTTTCTCTCGGTATTCGATGTCTTCAAGATTGGTGTCGGGCCGTCGAGCTCACACACGATGGGTCCGATGTCGGCGGCCAAACGGTTTCTCGAGCTGATCCTCTCGAACGAATGGCCGCGGCCGTCATCAGGCGCGCAGGTCACAGCCATCAAGGTCAGCCTGCACGGCTCGCTCGCCCATACCGGTATCGGCCACGGCACGGGCAGGGCTGTCATTCTCGGGCTGATGGGCGAGGCGCCCGACGGCGTCGATCCCGACAAGATGGACGGCATCGTCGACACGGTGGAGCGCACAGGCCGCATCACGCCGGAGGGCCACCCCGGCTATCAGTTCCAGCCGAAGACCGACCTGATCTTCGACAAGAAACAGCCGCTGCCGGGGCATGCCAACGGCATGGTCTTTTCCGCCTATGACAGGGACGGCCGGCTGCTCGTCAAGCGCATCTATTATTCGGTCGGCGGCGGCTTCGTCGTCACCGACACCGAATTGGAGCAGATGCGGGCGAAGAAGAACGCGGCCGGCGGCACGCGTGTGCCCTATCCCTTCTCCACCGCCAAGCAGATGCTCGAGATGGCTGAGCGCTCCGGGCTGTCGATCGCCCAGATGAAGCGGGCGAACGAGGAGAGCCAGCGCAGCCAAGAGGAGCTCGATCAGGGGCTCGACCGTATCTGGGAGGCAATGCGCTCCTGCATCGAGCGTGGTCTCAAGGTCGAGGGCATCATGCCTGGCGGCCTCAACGTCAAGCGGCGCGCGCGCAGGATTCACGACAAGCTGGAGGAGGAGTGGCGCAGCAACCGCGTTAACCCGCTGCTCGCCAATGACTGGCTGAGCGTCTATGCGATGGCGGTCAACGAGGAGAATGCAGCCGGCGGGCGCGTCGTCACGGCGCCGACCAATGGTGCTGCCGGCGTCATCCCGGCCACGATCCGCTACTACGAGCATTTCCACGAGGACTGGGACCAGAACGGCATCCGCGACTACCTGCTGACGGCCGCTGCCATCGGCGGCATCATCAAGCACAATGCCTCGATCTCGGGCGCCGAGGTCGGCTGTCAGGGCGAGGTCGGCTCGGCGGCGGCGATGGCTGCCGCGGGCCTTGCTGCGGTCATGGGCGGAACGCCGGAGCAGATCGAAAACGCTGCCGAAATCGCGCTCGAACATCATCTCGGCATGACCTGCGATCCGATCGCCGGCTTGGTGCAGGTTCCCTGCATCGAGCGCAACGCGCTCGGCGCCGTCAAGGCAGTCACGGCGGCTTCGCTCGCCATCAAGGGCGACGGCCAACATTTCGTGCCGCTCGACGCCTGTATCGAGACGATGCGCCAGACCGGCCACGATATGAGCGAAAAATACAAGGAGACCTCAACCGGCGGTCTTGCGGTCAACGTCGTCGAATGCTGAGTTTGTGGATGCTTGATGCTTGAAGCTTGACGCTCGCTGCCAAAAGGATTTGAACGGCAGCATGGCATTGCATCTCATCAAACTCTGTGTCGGCGCCGACTCGATAGACGATCTGCGCGAATGGGTGGCAGAACGCTCGCTGCGCGCCATCGCCGCCGGCCTCGAGCCGCATTCGGTGCATACGACGCGCATGGCGCCGAAACGCATGGAGGAGCTGCTTGACGGCGGCTCGCTCTACTGGGTGATCAAGGGGCAGGTGCAGGCGAGGCAGAAGCTGCTCGACATCGAGACCTTCACCGACGGCGAGGGGATTTCGCGCTGCCGCCTGATGCTCGGCCCGGAGGTCATCGAGACAGTTGTGCAGCCGAAGCGTCCCTTCCAGGGCTGGCGGTATTACACTGAGGACGATGTGCCGCGCGACCTGACAAGCCTTGGTGCCGGCATTGCCGAAATGCCCGCGGATCTTCGCCGCGAGCTTACGGACCTCGGTCTGCTATAACCCTCGAAATCGAAGCGATTTCCGGAAAGGTTCATGCGTGAATTGAAGGTGACAGCGTGCCCCTTGGGGCACGCGGTACTCTGCGTTCAGCGCAGGCGCAGTTGCACCGGCGCACTGCCGTCCGGCGAGGTCACGTGCAGATGGACACGGGCTTCGGGCTGGGAATAGCGCCAGGCGCGGGCACCATGGCACAGCAGCAGATTGATGAGATCGCGGGTCTTCGGAGACTTCGCCTTCGGCCGCTGCAGGCCGATCTCGGCGAGGCGCATAGCCGCCTCGTGCAGCGGATGCAGAGATGAGCGCCCCTTGGCCGCCATGCGGCGGTCTGAAGGCATTCCCGGAACATTCTCATTGATCGCCATTGTTTTTCCCCGTACGCAATACTGATCGAGTTCAAGAACGGTGGCCGGAAACGCAAACACCGATTCCGGCCGTCACCGATGCCGCCAACCATCTTGCAGGCAGCATCGAATAGCTCATTGGGCAGCCGCCCAGCACTTGATGCCGGCCTTCTTCAGGGCCTTGCAGGCGTTGACGGCATCGCGCTGATCGTCGAAGCCGCCGAAGCGGGCGCGGTAAAGCTGGTCACCACCAGCGGCATAGGCAACCGCGAAGGGCTTCGCCGAGGCCAGCGCCTTGCCGCCCTTGCTCTTGGCGCTTTCCAGAAGATCCATGGCCATCTGCCGGTTCGGCGAGACGCCGACCTGCACCACCCAGCCGGTCGGACCGTTGCTGGTTGAAGCGGCACGAGTCGGGGAGGGAGTGGTCGAGGCGGTGGTGACGTTATCGACCGACGTGTCGCCCTGTTCCGGCGGCATATAGGCGGGTGCCGGCGTCGGCACGGCGACCGATGCCTGCTGCTTGAAGGCCATGGTCTTGACTTTGGTCGGCGCCGGCATCGGCTGAGCCACCAGCGGATTGTCGGATTTCGGCGCAGCGGTCTCGGCATAGGCGACCTCGGTCTCGGCGACCTGATAACGCGCATCCGGCAGCGGGCCTTTGTGCGGCAGGCTGAGATCGGCAGCGGCGGCCGAAACCGGCGGCTGCGCTGCGGTGATCGTCTTTGCGATCTGCTGCTGGGCCTTCTTCGGCTGAACCGGAGCGGGTGTCTCGATCATCGCCGGGGCAGGGGCTGCCTGGGCGATCAGCGCCGACGATCCGCCGCGGCTCGATGCCTTCGGCAGGTAACTGGCGATCAGATTGCGCATCTGGGCATCGCGAGCAGGCGTCGAGGCGCCGCCGAGAACGACGCCGACGATCGACTTGCCGTCGACCTGCACCGAGCTCACCAGATTGAAACCGGCAGCCCGCGTGTAGCCGGTCTTGATGCCGTCGACGCCGCGCACCGAACCGACCAGGCGGTTGTGGCTGCGGATCGTGCGGCTGCCGAACTTGAAGGCGCGCGTGGAGAAATAGCCGTAATATTGCGGGAAATGCTGGCGAAGGGCGATGCCGAGGCGGGCCTGGTCGCGCGCCGTCGTCATCTGCGCCGTATTCGGCAGGCCGTTGGCATTGCGATAGGTGGTGCGCGTCATGCCGAGCGCATGCGCCTTGGCGGTCATCAGCTGGGCGAAGCGATCCTCGCTGCCGCCGCCCAGCATTTCGCCGAGCGCGGTCGCCGCATCATTGGCCGACAGGGTGACGAGACCGAGAATGCCCTGCTCGACGGTGATCGTACCGCCGGCGCGTACACCGAGCTTGGTCGGCGCCTGGGCTGCCGCATGGGCGGAGAAGGGGACCGGCGTATCGAGACGGATGCGACCCTGCTCCAATGCCTCGAAGGTCATATAGAGGGTCATCATCTTGGTCAGGGAGGCGGGGTATTGCAGCCGGTCGGCATTCTCGCTGTAGAGAACGTTGCCGGTCTTGGCGTCGACGACGATGCCCGCATATTTCGGATTTGCCGCTTCCGCGTCGGCATTCACCGAGTCGACCATGACGATCGTGACGGCCACCGAAAGGATCGCCAGCAGCCTTGCGAAAAAGCTGCCGGATCGGGACGATGATACGGAGGAGACTGACCTTGACACTATTCCACTCTTCGCTTGCATTTCAGATATTTGGCATTTCAGAATTTGGCAGGAACCGCACACCTCCCGCCGCGCAGCACGTCTGCTAAAATTACCGGTTGGGCGTTACCAATCCGTTTATGATGAATCGTTTATTTCGCTGTCCGCGGAGCATTTTAGGGACCTGTCGCAGAACGGTTCACAAGACGCGCGTCTACAAAGGTGCGGATAGCGGCATCAATATGTTCCCAGTCGTCGAGATGGCTGCTCGAAAAACGATAGAGAACACTGAGATCCCTGCCGACTTTGATATCGCGCTGACAATCTCCGCCCGCCGCCTTATCCGGGACTGACGGCAATATGCAGCGCACGACGTAATCCGGCCCGCCCTTGACGGGCGCCGTCAGCAGAACCTCATCGCCGTAACCCGCATCGGCGCGAAGACGATGCAGCGTCAGCCCGTCGCGGAAGGGCTCGGCCGGGCCTTCGAGCAGATGCGAATAGATCGGCTCCAGGCGCCCGGACATGTCGCGCGACATGGTGCTCTGGGTGATCTGCAGGAAGATAAGCCCGGAGGATTGGGCGATGTCGTCGAATCGAAGGTGATTTTCCTTGCTGTAACCCTGCATCTCCGGCCACGCGAGGTAGAGATCGACGCGCTCGGCGGAGCCTTCGTGTCTTTGACTTGGGAAACGGATTGCATTCTCGGGGAATTTCACGGCGTCGCGGCCGATAGCCAGCTGGATTTCAACCGTGCTGTCGGTGTTGCCGGCGAGCGAGATATGCCGGCCGAACCAACGGCCGCCAATGCTGATGGCAACGGTCAGGACCGCCAGGACGGCGATCACCGCCATCGTGCGGAGGAGAAACCCCATGGAAAGAAGCGGCTGCTCGTCGGGTGCGCTGTGTGCGGCATGGCTCATGGCGGTTCTTCGCGTTTCGGTCCGCCGCAGGAAGAACATGAGCCGCCGGTCCGATGATGATTCTCATCGACATGATCGGACCGACAGGGTTAACAATTCACTAAGATGCTAAAGTCCGTCGCGCAAAGGTATGCAGCGGTTTGCGATAACGACATGCGTAAAAACAAAGACTTAAAGCGCAGGAGCGCAGCTTAAGATCGCGAAGCGCTTTCGTAAGGGAAGTCTAGGAAAGGGGCGAGCCGTTCCCGGGACAGCGGGAACGGCTCTTGGGCACCGGTCGGGGACGGGATGCGGGGACTGACCGGGCCGCAGGCTGCAGCCGGCATTGGCCGGCAAGTTGTTTTACTTGACGCTACCGACCGCGACAGCGCGGCCGTCCTGAAGCTTCGACCAGCGGGCCGGATCGTCGGCGGACTGGCGCTTCAGATAGGTGTATTCGGTATCCGACCACAGCAGCACCTTGTTGCGCATGTTGTCGAGAATGAAGTCGCCGTGATCGGTACGAACCGTCAGCACGGCATGGCCTTCGCCATTCGGCTGCAGCACGACGGTGATCAGCGTGTCGGACGGCGAGAAACCGTCGTCGATCAGCATCTTGCGCTTCAGCAGGGCGTAATCCTCGCAGTCGCCGACGGTGCGCGGATAGGCCCAGCGCTCTTCGACACCGTAGATCTGCTCATCCGTCATCGGCTGGATCGTCGAGTTGACGGTGTAGTTGACCTTGAGAATTTCCTTCCAGCGATCCTCGGTGAGGATGGCCGGTCCGGCATCGCCGCCGACTTCGACACATTCCGTCGGATTCGCCTTGCAGAATTCGTAATGTCCGATCGGGGGGCTGGCATTGCCTGCCAGTACCATGCTGGCGGGCATCGCCTGTCCCGAACCCGCCATTGCCATCATGATCGCACCGGCCAGAAGGCCGCCTTTCAGGATATTCGCAGTTGTCATTGCCGTCTCCCCTAAGTTGAGGTGACAATGGCACAGACGTTTTTATCTCACGCAAAATTACGTAATAGAATTAGAGGCTTAGTTGATTCAAATACCGATAAAGCTTGGCTAAAAACAGATTCGAATACGCATAAAATTTGACGCGGATTTGTCGCGAATTCGATTAAAATTGTAATCCACGCAACAAGGCTTTCGCCCGCGAAAACGCTGCGTTGCCGTCCGCATGTTAAGAATTTTCGTTGAGCCGGATAAATTTCAGCGGCCGGCCGGCGATCTGCAGCGGCGCGCAGCCGGCCGGCGATGCCGCCGGAATGGGCCGATTCGGCCGGCTCAAATGCAGAATATCGCTCAGATCGCCGATTCCGGCGGGAAAATTATTTTTGCTAGATATCGCGGAATCGATCGGTCGCGGCGGCAATCGCCGCGCTCATACCGGGATTTGCGGTGGAATGGGCAGCATGCGGAAGGATGCTGAGCTCGCTTCGCGGCCAGGCGCGGGCGAGTTCCCAGGCGGTGACGAGCGGCGCCTCGATGTCGAACCTTCCCTGCAGCAGGATACCGGGAATGCCGGTGAGCCGCGCGGCATTCTTCAAAAGCTGGCCGTCCTCCAGCCAGGCGCCCTTGCTGCAGTAGTGGGTGATGATGCGGGCCCGCGTCAGCAAATAGGCCGGATCGGCCCAGCGGCGCGGCCGGCCTTGGGGATCGGCGAGCAGGATTGAGGCCGCCTCCCAGTCATGCCAGTCGCGCGCCGCCTTGAGGCGCGTTTCCGGGTCCGGATCGTTGAGGAGACGATGATAGGCGGCAACCATGTCCTCGTCTCGTCCCTGACTGCCTGGAGGAACCGCCTGGCGGAAACGGTGCCATTCTTCCGGAAAGAGCGGCGCCATGCCGCCATAGAGCCAGTCGATTTCCGAGCGCCGAGTGGTGGTCACGCCTGACAGGACGATCGCGGCGATGCGCTCCGGATGGGTTTCGGCATAGGCTAGCGCCAGCGTCGAACCCCATGAATTGCCGAAAAGGAGCCAGGTGTCGATGCCGAGACAGGCCCGCAGCCGTTCGATATCGGCAACGAGATGCCAGGTGGTGTTGAGGGAGAGATCAGTTTCGGGATCGGCAGCACTCGGCAGGCTGCGGCCGCAATTGCGCTGATCGAACAGAATGATTCGATAGGCATCGGGATCGAAATAGCGGCGCGCCGCGGTCGAACAGCCGGAGCCAGGGCCGCCATGCAACACCAGCGCCGGTCGGCCCGCCGGATTGCCGCAGGCCTCCCAGTAGATCAGGTTGCCGTCGCCCGTGTCGAGCAGACCATGATCATAAGGTTCGATTTCCGGATAGAGAGCTGACATGGGCGCGTCTTTCGAGTTGAGGCGGGCCTTATCCGTTATATCCTTGACGAAGGGAAGACGGGCGAGGGCGAGGCATTCCCGGACGCAAGAACACTCTACAATTTTGCGCAACCTGGTTGGGTGCCGATCGGTGTCGCAGCTTGTTCCACTCATAATGCTATTTACCGACTGGGTGGAACGACTTGCGACAGGGTTTCGCGCTTGCTTTCCAAAGCCAGATTTGTTGCCGCTTGCAAATCTCTTGCCGTGAAGTGTCGGCTTTTCAACACGACCTGACCGGGTGCGCACAGGACCTGGCGATCGCGTTCGATGGAAGTGCGTCGAGAATTGTACCCGCCATGGAATCCCCGGCAGGCCAGCAACATTTTCAGCAGCGGTTAAAGGAATTCCCGCAGCGTCTCGCGGGACTGGATCGACAGGAATTCGATTGCCACGCCTTCGACGAAGTGGCGCACGACGCGACCACGCATGTTGCCGAGCCGCACCGCCGTTCCGATCGAAGGGCGCATTTCGACGTCGACGGCAGCGCCCGACAGCGAAAGGTCCATGATGCGGCAGGAATAACGCGTGCCGTCCTCAAGCGTCAGATCGGTCTTCGTGTCGCGTGGCGTCAGACGGTCGTGGCGGCGATCCTCGGGCAGGCCGAGTTCGTGCTTGTTGGCAAGCCAGGTGAGCTGGGCCGCGAGTTTCTCGCGCTTCCGGTCGGTGGCATTGATCGACATGGTGAAACCGCGGCCATCGATCGTCTGGACATAGCCTTCGACGCGGCCGAGATGGTCGATATAGGCGACGACACGTTCGTTGGCGCGCGGCCGGCCGGGGCAGGTGACGTACATGTCGCCAGGCGACATGTCGATCACCATGCATTCGAATTCCTCGTAGTTCGCAAGCATCAGCCGGCCCTGCATATTGATGGGCACACGCTGAAAAACGCCCTGTTCAGGGCGCGGCGCAGGTCGTTGCGTCTGAGCTGGCTGGAACGAGTGCATCAAAGGGCTTCTTCATGAAAATCGCAGAGACCGATCTTTACCCACAATCCATTAACAGAAGGTTGTTTCACCCAATCCCGACATAGCGGAAAACGAGTATGCCCGATGTCCTAAAGTGGGACCGTCAGCGAGCCTCGACACTCAGCAGCTGCGACACCATGCGGCGCATGATCTGCCCGAAATGGATGCTTTTGCCAGCGACGATCCTGTTGATGGGGCGCAGTTCGGCCGGTGCTGGCTTGTCGAATTTTCCGGGCAGCAGGCGGCTGCGGTCGAGCGCCAGGAATTCGAGCGGTACGATCTCCAGCCAGCTCGCGGCCGCTGCTGGCGCGATCGCGCCGAGCAGCCGGTCGCAGGCGCCGTCCGGCGAACGCAGCGGCATCATGATAATCTCGAAGGAGGCCTGATGACCGACAGTGCTGTAGCCGGTGGCGTTGAACAGGGCCGGCATGGCATGGTCCATGACGCCCATCGCCGTGCGTTCGATGTCGGCGAGCTGACCATTTGCCCAGAGAGACGAAAAGCGTTCGCCGCGCAGGTCACGCCCGAAGAGATCGCAGATGCGGGTGCCGGCGAGTCGGAAACCGATGTCTCCACCCTCGCGCCTCTCAAGAATGAACAGACTCTGGAGCAGGTGAGGGACGGCGGAGGGTTCGACCTGTGATTTCAGCGGTGCATCGGCAGCGCCGCGGATACGGTTCCAATAATCAAAAATTTCGATGGTCGTTTGCACACGCATTTCACACCAACCTGTCCCATTCCGGAGCATTTTCGGGCAGTCATTGCCCTTACAGGCTCTACCTTGCGGATTTCATGCCAAATCACGGCGGTTAAGGTTAAGAGATGGTTTCGGTTGAGATGCGATGCCTGTCGTGAGACTGTCCTGCCATCACTTCGACTTTCGAAGTTCAGCACAACCTGCTCGGGCCGAGGTCTTTTCCTGGAGCTCCCGGTATGCCGTCCGACCCTTCGGACGGCTTTTTTTTTGACAGTCGCTCCTGTATGGCTGTGGCCTCAACGAGGCGAAACACAGATGAATGAGCAGTCGGCCGAGCCGCACAAGGCGCCCGAACCTCCCGAGGTCCAGCCGCCGGCACGGCCACCGCGCGAACCGGTCTTCAACCTTCCACCGGCACTGTTCTTCAGCCTTTGCCTGTTAGCCATCATCTATGCGGTGCAGGAGCTCCTGCTCTCCGACGATGCGCTGAACTGGCTGTTCTTCACTTTCGGCTTCGTTCCTGCCCGCTATGTGATTCCGCTGTCGCAGCAGGGGCCGGAGCTATTCTGGACGCCCGTCACCTATTCTCTGCTGCACGGCAGCGTCCAGCATATCCTCTTCAACGCCTTCTGGCTGATGGCCTTCGGCGCGCCAGTCGTGCGCCGCATCGGGACGCTGCGTTTCGTGCTCTTCTGGGTTTTTTCCGCTGTCGCGTCCGCCGCCCTGCACGCGGTCCTGAACTGGGGGGACGTGACGCTTCTGATCGGTGCGTCGGGCGTCATCTCCGGGCTGATGGGCGCCGCTTGCCGATTCGCCTTTCCGGCCGAACGGCGGCCGATGCTGCCTGCGCATCTCAACCCCCGGCTTTCCATCGTCGAGGCGTTGAAGAGCCGCACCGTCGTCATCTTCATGCTGCTCTGGCTGGTCGGCAACGCGCTGATTGCGGTCGGCATCCCGCTCGTCGGCGACAGCGACCAGGCGATTGCCTGGGACGCGCATATCGGCGGCTTCGTCTTCGGCTTCTTGCTGTTTTCGCTGTTTGATCGGGCGCCGCACCCGCCGGTGATGGAACCTGACGGAACCGAGAAGGATGTGTTGCAATCCTGAGCCGGGCAGTGCACGATCTACCTATCCGCGATGGGGGGAGAAACCGCCGCGGATGCCTGTGACAAGTGTTTCACGGACATAGGAGGTTCGAATGACCAGTTCAGTCAAAGCAATTCTCGATCTGAAGGGCAGGGACGTCATCACTGCCGGGCCGAGCACCACCGTCGCCCAGGCGGCCACCATCCTCAGCAAGAAGAAGATCGGCGCCATCGTCGTCGTCGGCATGGAGAACAGGATTTCGGGCATGTTCACCGAGCGCGATCTCGTGCATGCGATCGCCAAACACGGCAAGGAAGGCCTCGACCAGTCGCTGGCCCAGGTCATGACCGCGAAGGTCTACCGCTGCAATGAGGATACGACCGTCAACGAGCTTATGGAGCTGATGACCAGCCGCCGTTTCCGTCACGTTCCGGTGGAAAGCAATGGCAAGCTTGCCGGCATCATCTCGATCGGTGACGTGGTGAAATCGCGTATCGCCGAAGTCGAGCGTGAGGCCGAGGAAATCAAGGCCTATATCGCCGGCTGAGGTTTTCGCCGGCCGTGCTTGACCGATGTCCTTGCGGCAAAACCGCTGCAGGCTTTTGGAAGGCCTGCATCAGGGGTGGCTGGCGTAGACTTCCTGCATGCGCTTGATCTCGGGGAGCCGGGCTCTGGCTTCCTCGTAGCCGCGTTCGATCGCTTCGCCAGCCCGGTGGAATTCGGAAAGGCCGATATAGCTGAGACGCGGCTGCAGTGAAATATCCGGTGGGTCGCCGGCAAGGCGGGCGCGGGCGATCCTATCCTGGATAATGTTGAAGGCCTGCACCATGACGCCGGTCATACCGAGGCGCGCATAGGGCGCCTCTTCCTGCTTCTGCACTTCCTGCGGAGAGAGGCTGGCATTGTGCCGGACGACGGCCGAGCGGCCGTAGAGATCGTAATTGAGATTGACGGCGACGACGAGCGGCTGCTCGTAGGCGCGGCAGACGGAGACGGGGACGGGATTGACCAGCGCCCCGTCGACCAGCGTGCGGTGATTGCTGCGCACTGGCTCGAAGATGCCGGGCAGGGCATAGGAGGCGCGCAGCGCCGTAATCAGCGAACCATTGGCGATCCAGACCTCGTGACCGGTATTAACCTCGGCCGCGACCGCGACGAACGGCCGGTCGAGATCCTCGACGTTCAGACCTTCGAGATGTTCCTGCATGCGCTTGGTCAGCCGCATGCCACCAAACAGGCCGCTGCCGCCGATGGTGAGGTCGAGGAGACTTGCGATGCGGCGCATCGTCAGCGAGCGCGCGAAGCTTTCGAGTTCATCGAGTTTGCCGGCGAGATAGCAGCCGCCGACCAGCGCGCCGATCGAGGTGCCGGCAATCATGCCGATCTCGACCTTTGCCTCATCGAGGGCGCGCAGCACGCCGATATGAGCCCAGCCGCGGGCAGCGCCGCCGCCGAGCGCCAGCGCGATCTTGATTTTCTTGACGGGCGGGGGAGGCGGGATCGTCTCGAGTGTGGTCGACATGCCGGAACCGGCACCTTCGCCTTCAGAGCTTTGACGATGCAAACTCCAGCTCAGCATGGCGATACCCCTCCCAACACTTGGTTCCTGATAGTCTGCCCGATCAGTTTCCAAATGGTATATAGAGACGGTTCTTGGCGCAATAAGGGGCAAATGCCGGGGAAGTCGCCCTATTTTCCGTAGACGTCCGCGGGATCGAATTGAAGCTCGTCATCGATGATCTCAAGCATCGGCTTCCCGTCCTGAAGGGTGATCGTCCGGTAGAAGCAGGAGCGGCGGCCGGTGTGACAGGTGGCGTCGTGGCCGGCGACCTCGACCTTCAGCCAGATGGCGTCCTGATCGCAATCGGTGCGGATTTCCTTCACCGTCTGGAGATTGCCTGACGTTTCGCCCTTCTTCCAAAGCTTGCCGCGCGAACGGCTGAAATAATGCGCTGTGCCAGTCTGGATGGTCAGCGCCAGCGCCTGGGCATTCATGTGCGCCACCATCAGCAACTCGCCGTCGCCGGCGTCGGTGACGATCGCGGTGATCAGACCGCGGTCGTCGAAACGCGGCGTAAAATCGCCGGCGTCTTCCAACGCCGACTTGTCCTCGGATGGTTGATTGAAGATCAGTTGACTCATCGCGGCCCTCCTGAGGGAGCCGGTATCAGCGGCTCCGCACCATAGTCATGAAACGGGCCTGATCGGCCGGCTCGGTCTTGAACGTTCCCGTAAAGGTGGTCGTCAACGTGGTCGAGCCCTGCTTCTGAACGCCGCGCATCGCCATGCACATGTGTTCGGCTTCGATCAACACCGCGACACCGCGCGGATGCAGCGTATCGTCGATTGCCCGGGCGATCTGCGCGGTCATCGTTTCCTGCGTCTGCAGGCGGCGGCCATAGATCTCAACGACACGGGCAATCTTCGACAGGCCGAGCACACGCCCGTCCGGCATGTAGGCGACGTGGGCCTTGCCGATGATCGGCACCATGTGGTGTTCGCAATGCGAATAGAACGGAATGTCCTTGACGAGGACCATGTCGTCGTAACCGGCGACTTCCTCGAAGGTGCGGCCGAGCACGTCTTCCGCCGCCATGTCGTAACCGGAAAAAAGCTCGCGGTACGATTTGACGACGCGGGCCGGCGTTTCGAGCAGGCCTTCACGCGTCGGGTCGTCACCGGCCCAGCGTAACAGGACGCGAACGGCTTCCTCCGCCTCCTGCTGGGAGGGGCGATCCGAGTCGCGGTTCGTCTGCGGAAAATTCTTTACGATGGCGTCCATGAACAATGGTCTCCTGGTCCGCACCGCGGACCGATCTGTCGGAATCGCCACTGGTCAATCCCATGCGGGAATTCATGCACCTTTGGCAGGCTCCGGGGCTTTCAGGGCAAGTTCAGCCCGTCCGGCACGGTTTCCCAATCAAACTTACACGAGGCCATTGCATTTTAATGGCCTTCGAACGACATACATATAGGAAGACGGCCATCGTATGTAAGTATCCTCAGACGACACGGTGTGTTTTTTGTTTTGATGACAATAACGCCCCCATAAAGGCCGATCCGCAGTGATTTTGGAGCGGAAATCCAGCATGGACGATATCTACAACAGCAAAATCCTCGAGTTCGCCGGCAATATTCCGTTGACCGGCGCGCTTGACGATGCCGATGCCAGCGCCCAGGCCTATTCCAAGCTCTGCGGCTCGAAGGTGCGGATCTGGCTGAAGATGGATGGCGACACCGTGACCGGCTTTGCCCATGACGTGAAGGCCTGCGCGCTCGGCCAGGCCTCGTCCTCGATCATGGCCCGCCATGTGGTCGGCGCCACGTCGGGCGAATTGCGCCAGGCACGCCAGGACATGCTCGCCATGTTGAAGGCGGATGGAGCGGGGCCTCAGGGACGCTTCGAAGACATGCGCTATCTGCTGCCGGTGCGGGACTACAAGGCGCGCCATGCTTCGACGATGCTGACCTTCGATGCGGTCGTCGATGCGATCGGGCAGATCGAGGCGAAACGGGCGGAATTTGTCGAGGCGTAACTGACATGTGCGAGTTCTGCGCCCAGCAGGCTGACGATGAGGACGACGGTGGCGCCGCCGGATCGGACAAGCCGCTTGAAAAGGCCGCACACACTTCCCGCAATTATACCGGTCCTTTCCGCAAGACTCCCGACCGCCTGCTCGGCATGGGTCTGATCCGCCTCTACCAGCTGACGCTGTCCGGCTTTGTCGGCAATTCCTGCCGCCATATCCCGACCTGCTCCGAATATGGCTACGAGTCGATCGCCCGCCACGGCCTGTGGGCCGGCGGCTGGATGACGCTGTTTCGCGTCGGTCGCTGCGGTCCGGGCGGCACCAGCGGCCTCGACCAGGTGCCGGAAATACTCGGCGACGGCTTCCGCTGGTGGACCCCGTGGCGCTATTTCACCCTTGGACGCAAGAAAGGGTGAGCGCCATGAGCACCTTCATCGCCCTTCTGCACAGCATTGTCCTGACGCCCGATCGCCGCGTCATCATGCAGGATTTGCGCGCCCTTGCCGAAGAGCTCGGCTATCGCGAGCCGCGCACGCTGGTTTCCACAGGCAATCTCGTCTTCGAGGCCGATGATATGCGGCCGCACGAACTCGAAGTAACCCTGGAAGAGGGCTTTGAAGAAAAATTCGGCAAACATGTCGACATCATCGTGCGCAGCGACTGCACCTGGATGGCGCTTTGCAGCACCAATCCCTTCAAGGACGGCAATGGCGACCAGGTCATCGTCCGGGTGATGCGGCTGCCCGTCGACCCGAAGAAGGTGGAGGCGCTGAAGCCGCTGATGACGGAGGGACAGCGCATCGCCGTTGTCGGCGGCGATCTCTGGATCGATTTCGCCGGCAAGCCGAGCCAATCCAAGCTGCTTTCGGCGCTATCGACCAAGCGGATCGGCGTCGGTACGATGCGCAACTGGAACACGGTGTGCGGCCTTGCCGAAATGATCATGTAGCCGGGCTTCGTCTTTACTCACGCAGCAAATCTGAGTATCAGGCGGCAGCGCACCCAAGGACGGAGGCGCTGTCGTTGCAACCACCCGCATTCGTTGGCGGGACTGGACAAGGAGAATTTCGATGTCCCAAGCTATTTCCCTGACATTTCCCGATGGTTCCGTGCGCGGCTACGATGCCGGCGCAACCGGCCGGGATGTCGCTGAATCCATTTCCAAGTCGCTCGCCAAGAAGGCAGTGGCCGTTGCAATCGACGGCACCGTGCGCGACCTTTCCGATCCCGTGACGACGGGCAGAATCGAGATCATCACCCGCAATGACGACCGTGCGCTGGAACTCATCCGCCACGACGCGGCGCATGTCATGGCCGAAGCGGTGCAGGAAATCTGGCCCGGCACCCAGGTGACGATCGGCCCGGTCATCGAAAACGGTTTCTATTACGACTTCGCCAAGAACGAGCCCTTCACACTCGACGATCTGCCGAAGATCGAAAAGAAGATGAAGGAGATCATTGCCCGCAACGCCGCCTTCACCAAGCAGGTCTGGTCGCGCGAGAAGGCGAAACAGGTCTTCGCCGACAAGGGGGAGCAGTACAAGGTCGAGCTCGTCGATGCGATCCCCGAAGGGCAGGATCTCAAGATCTATTACCAGGGCGACTGGTTCGACCTCTGCCGCGGCCCGCACATGGCCTCGACCGGCCAGATCGGCAACGCCTTCAAGCTCTTGAAGGTGGCCGGCGCCTACTGGCGCGGCGACAGCAACAATCCGATGCTGAGCCGCATCTACGGCACGGCCTTCGCCGAGCAGTCGGAGCTCGACAACTACCTGCATATGCTTGCCGAAGCCGAAAAGCGCGATCATCGCCGCCTCGGCCGCGAGATGGATCTCTTCCATTTCCAGGAAGAGGGTCCCGGCGTCGTCTTCTGGCACGGCAAGGGCTGGCGCGTATTCCAGACGCTGGTTGCCTACATGCGCCGCCGGCTTGCCGGCGACTATCAGGAAGTCAACGCACCACAAGTGCTCGACAAGTCACTGTGGGAAACTTCCGGTCATTGGGGCTGGTATCGCGACAACATGTTCAAGGTAACGGTTGCCGGCGACGACACCGATGACGACCGCATCTTCGCGCTGAAGCCGATGAACTGCCCCGGCCATATCCAGATCTTCAAGCACGGGCTGAAATCCTACCGCGAGCTGCCGATCCGGCTTGCCGAATTCGGCAATGTCCACCGCTATGAGCCGTCGGGTGCGCTGCACGGGCTGATGCGCGTGCGCGGCTTCACGCAGGACGATGCCCATATCTTCTGCACCGACGAGCAGATGGCCGCCGAATGCCTGAAGATCAACGACCTGATTCTTTCAGTCTATAAGGATTTCGGCTTCGACGAAGTGACGATCAAGCTGTCGACCCGGCCGGATAAGCGCGTCGGTTCGGACGAGCTCTGGGACCGCGCCGAAAGCGTGATGATGGGCGTGCTGGAGACGATCCAGCAGCAGTCCAACAATATCAAGACCGGCATCCTGCCGGGCGAGGGCGCCTTTTACGGTCCGAAGTTCGAATATACGCTGAAGGATGCCATCGGCCGCGAATGGCAGTGCGGCACGACGCAGGTCGACTTCAACCTGCCGGAACGGTTCGGCGCCTTCTACATCGACAGCAACTCCGAAAAGACGCAGCCGGTGATGATCCATCGCGCCATCTGCGGCTCGATGGAGCGCTTCCTCGGCATCCTGATCGAGAACTTCGCCGGCCACATGCCGCTCTGGGTATCGCCGCTTCAGGCGGTGGTCGCAACGATCACTTCGGAAGCCGATGCCTACGGGCTTGAAGTGGCCGAGGCGCTGCGCGAGGCCGGTCTCAACGTCGAGACCGACTTCCGCAACGAGAAGATCAACTACAAGGTCCGCGAGCATTCGGTCACCAAGGTTCCTGTCATCATCGTCTGCGGCAGGAAGGAAGCCGAGGAGCGCACGGTCAACATCCGCCGCCTCGGCAGCCAGGAACAGGTTTCGATGGCGCTCGACGCCGCCGTCGAGAGCCTGGCCCTCGAAGCGACACCGCCCGACATTCGTCGCAAGGCCGAGGCAAAAAAAGCCAGAGCGGCCTGAAAACGGCCGGGAACCGACAGCGCCGGGCTTCGGCGCTGTCGGAAGCTGATCTATCGCCATAATGTTATCGGAACGTGTCATCCCGAGACCGGGGGTGCGGTTCAAAAAAATACTCTATGCCAATGATGGAGCCCGCGCCTGAGCACTGCTGAGCTGCACGGTCGGGGGCTTCTGGCGGCGATCCGTCTTCTCAGTGGCGCCGACGTCGTCTTGAGCCGAAACCGCTCACGGAAAAATCAATCGAGGCTGGTGTCGTCGCCGCCCTGCGGCACGAGTTGTTCGTAGGAGGGCAGCGGCTGCACCGGAGCTGGCTGGACACCCGGCGGTGTCGGTGTGCCGACCGGCACCTGCTGCACCGTGCGGGCCGCGTCGCTCACCGGCGGCTGCGGCTGCTGGTCCTTCATCAGAACCTCGACATCGGTGTTCCTGCCGGCGACGACAGTGAAATCGCGCTGGTAGATCTTGTCTTTGTTGCGGGCGACGGCGGAATATCCGCCTTCGGCGAGAACCATGGTCGGGAAGGCGCTGACACTTTCGCCGACGCTGTCGCCGGCCGCCGTCAGGATCGACCATGCGGTATCGGCGATCGCCTCGCCGCCGGCATCGGAGACCAGCTTGAAGGTGATCTGCGCGGCGCGATGCTGGATCGTCGCCTCGGTCAGCTTGCCGGCCTCGACCTGGATGTCGGCGCGGATCACGGCATTGACGCTGCCATATTCGGAAACGATGTGGTACGTGCCGGCATTGAGGCGGACGACGGTATTCGGCGAGACATCGGCCATGACGAGGCCGCGCTCGCCATCGTCGCGCACTTCCGAAGAATAGATCGAGAAGCTCAACTGGTCGGGGCGGATGCGGGCGTCGGTGCCGGAGACGGCATTGAGCAGCAGACCGCCGGCATCGAGCACCATCACCTGCTTGTCGACCTCGCCTTCAGCGGGCACAGTCAGTTTTTTGGTGACGCCGGCCCGGCCGAAGGAGACGTTGACGAAATAATCGCCGGGGGCAAGCTGAAAGGCGGCAGGCCCGCCCTTGGCGCTGGCGATCAGCGGCAGTTTGCCGTCGGCTCCGGCGATCGGGCTGAAGACGTACCAGGACAGGCCCTCCTCAACAGGCGTGCCGTCCGCCGTCAGCTTGGCTTCCATCGGGACGTCGCGAAGCTTGACCCCTTCGGGCGCCGTACCGGGCGCGATGAAGGCATCGAGCTTCGGCATCTTCGGTGTCGATTCAAGCTGTTTGAATTCCTTGAAGGCATCCTGAGCGCCGGCGCCGAGGGGCGTCAATACCATCAGGGCAATGGCAAGGCCGATGCGTGCAAAAGGCAAAATGCCAAACATCTGTTTCGTGAACCGATTGACTTCTGAAATCGCAAAGGTCACTTCAAGACCAACGCGATGGCAAATTCAAGACCCACCCTTTGCAGCAGCATAAAAATGAGAGCTTCTCCCGTATGAAATCCGATATCAAGCTGATCGACTACCTCGCCGTGCGCCGCTCCATCCCCGCTTTCCAGATGTGTGAACCAGGCCCCGAGAAGGCCGAGATCGAAGAGATCCTGCGTCTTGCCTCACGTGTTCCCGATCACGGCAAGATCGCGCCCTGGCGCTTCATCGTCTATCGCGGAGAGCAGCGCGTTCGTCTCGGCGAGGAGCTGCTGGCGCTGGCACTTCAGACAAAGCCCGACCTTTCCGAAGAGATGATCCAGGTCGAGCGCAGCCGTTTCACCCGCGCGCCGGTGGTCGTCGCCGTCGTCAGCAAGGCAGGACCGCATATCAAGATCCCGGAATGGGAGCAGTTGATGTCGGCCGGCGCGCTTTGCTTCAACGTCATTCTCGCCGCCAATGCCAATGGTTATGTCGCCAACTGGCTGACGGAGTGGTTCGCCTATGACGAGCGCGCCTATCCGCTGCTCGGCGTCAGCCCTGATGAAAAGGTGGCGGGCTTCATCCATATCGGCTCGACGACATTTCCGGCAATCGAGCGGCCGCGGCCGGAACTTGCCGATACCGTGACCTGGGTCGGCGGAGAGGATTGATGTTCTACACCACCGACAGCAACCGGCACGGGCTCGCGCATGATCCGTTCAAGGCGATCGTGTCGCCGCGCCCGATCGGCTGGATCGGCAGCAAGGGCAGAGACGGATCAATCAATCTCGCGCCCTATTCCTTCTTCAATGCCGTTGCCGACCGGCCGAAGCTGGTGATGTTTTCTTCCGCCGGACGCAAGCACAGCCAGCGCAATGCGGCCGAGACCGGCGTCTTCACCTGCAATTTCGTCAGCCGTGATCTCGCGGAGAAGATGAACCTCTCCTCGGCGGCGCTGCCCTACGGCGACAGCGAATTCGATTTTATCGGCCTGACGGCGAAGCAGGCCGAACTGATCGACGCGCCCTATGTCGGCGAGGCTTTCGCGGTGCTCGAATGCAAGGTGACCGAGATCATCGAGCCGAGGACGCTGTCGGGGGAACCTTCCGAAAACGTCCTCGTCTTCGGCGAAGTGGTCGGCATCCACATCGACGAAGCGATCGTCAGGGACGGCCGCCTCGACATGTCGATCGCCCGGCCTGTCGCCCGCATGGGTTACATGGATTACAGCGAAGGCAGCGATGTTTTCGAGATGATCCGGCCGAAGCCGCAGCAAGGCTGAGCCCAACCGGCAAGGCGTCCAAAGGCTTAAGAAACATGGTGAACCAATCTTAAACCTTTTGCGGCTACGGTCGCAGCATTGAATGAAGCGCGAGGGAATCGCGTTCAAGTGCTGGGGCGTCGCGTGATCGTAGAAGCTTTTCTTCGTTGGATCGAAACGGCCAAGACCGGTGACCGGGCCCGGGCCGCAAACGCCCTCGGGCGCGCCTATCTGCAGTCCGAAATGTCCGCGGCCGAGCGGGCGGCGGCCGAAATGGCGATGACCTTTCTTCTCGACGATCCGTCGCCGCGCGTGCGGCTTGCGCTTGCCGAGGCGATCGCCTGGTCGCCCGATGCGCCGCGTAACCTGATCCTTTCGCTTGCCGAAGACCAGCCTGAGGTCGCCTGCCACGCGGTGACCTGTTCGCCGCTTTTGAGCGATGCCGATCTCGTCGACCTTGCCGCGCGCGGAAACGGCGCCAGTCGCATGCTGATCGCCGCCAGAGCGCATGTGACGCGCCCGGTTTCTGCCGCCCTTGCCGAGGTCGGCGACGAGGAAGAACTGCTCTGCCTGCTCGAGAATGACGGCGCGGTGATCTCCAGCCTATCGTTGAAACGCATTGCCGAACGGCTAGGCGACTGCTGCGATGTCCGCAACCTGCTTCTCGAGCGCAGCGATCTTCCCGCCGATGCCCGCCAGCTGCTCACCCAGCATGTCAGCAATGCGTTGATCGGGCTGCCGCTGGCGCAGGCGGCAATCGGCCTGCAGCGGCTTCAGCGCATCAGCCGCGAGGCGACCGAGGCAGCCATCGTTTCGATCGCCGGTGACATTGCCCCGCGCGAAATACCCGACCTCGTCCAGCATCTGCGCCTCAACGGCCGGCTGACGCCGTCCTTCCTGATGCATGCGCTCTGCGCCGGCAAGGTGGACTTCTTTGCCGGCGCGATCGTCGACCTGACCGCATGCAGCGAGCGCCGCGTGCGCTCGATCCTGGCAACCGGGCGCATGCATGCCGTGCGCGCGCTCTACGAGTCCGCCGGCCTGCCGAGGGATATCAGCGTGATCTTCGTCGAGGCGACGATGCTGTGGCGCGACGCTGCCAGAAAAGCGCCGGGCAGCGTGCTCGGCAATGTCTGCGGCCGTCTTCTCGAAAAATTCCGCCATCATGACGCGCATGGCGCGATCAGCGAACTGCTCGACATGGTGGAAAAGCTGCACGTTAACGAGCAGCGACAATCGGCCCGCGTCTACGCGGCGCTTGCGGCGGCCTAATCAGCGAGCCGCGTCACCACCCAGGAATAGCTGGCGGAGACGAAATGCACCGGCTTGGTGAGTGTGTCCCTGACGCTTTTGCCCGAGGGCAGATGGGCGCGGACCTGCCCGGCGATGCCTTCAGCAAAACCGGCGATCCTTCCCGCGGGTTCCTCAGGCTCTGAGACAGCGACCTCGGGCGCAGCGGCAGGCACGGGCGCCGGCTTCGGCGGCTCGGCGGCGGCGATGGCTTTCGGCGCCTCGCACACCGCGATCACCGAGGGATAGTTGACATTCACATAGGTCTTCAGCCGTCGTTCGGCTTCGGCATCGCAGGCGGCAACGGTTTCCCAGCGTTTATCGACCGTCGCGACATAGTTGCACTGGCTGATGGAATCGTCGCAGCCAAGAATGGTCATCGCGATCAACACCGCTTGCATATTCTGCTTCCTTGATTATTGAGCACATGATCGTCTTAGAGGGCGCAATTCCAACCGAATGAAGGCAACGGCATTAACTCTTTGTCATGTCGGGAAAAATTGTGCCCCGCGCCAGCAGAGGAAGTCAGCATGTCCGTGACCATCGCCCTGGAGCAACCGCGCCAGGAGGGCGTCATCCGCCTTCTCGATCTTTCCGATGCCTACGCACAATCGCTCTATCCCGCCGAAAGCAACCATCTGGTCGACCTCTCCGTGCTGGAGAAACCTTCGGTGAGCTTCCTCGTCGCGCGCAGCGACGATGCGATCGTCGGCTGCTGCGCGCTGGTCGAGGCCGGTGACGGCACGGCGGAGATCAAGCGCATGTTCGTCGATCCCGAGGCGAGGGGGCTGAGGATCGCCAGCGGCCTGATGAATGCGCTCGAAGCAATCGCAGAGAAAAAGGGGCTGAAGGCGATCCGGCTCGAAACCGGCATCTACCAGCCCGAGGCGATCGCGCTCTACCGCAAATACGGATATCGGGAAATCGAGCCGTTCGGCGCTTATCTGCCGGATCCGCTCAGCCTGTTCATGGAAAAGCAGCTAGCGTAGCCCGTCTGCGAAGGTATGTTCAGCCTTCGGCGACGCGCGGCAAGGTTTTCGGCGAACCGGGGACTGGCGGCGGGGCTGGTTCGTCGATGATGATCTGCGGTCCGGTTTCGCTCTTGTCGGCGTTGCGGGCCTCATGGATCCATTCGCGCCAGATGGCGACGATCAGCGCCATCAGTACCGGGCCGATGAAGAGGCCGAGGAAACCCATCGTCTTGACGCCGCCGACGAGGCCGAAAAAGGTCGGCAGGAAGGGCAGCTTGATCGGACCGCCGACGAGTTTCGGCCGCAGGGTCTTGTCGACGATGAAGAGCTCGACCGTCCCCCAGACGAAGAGACCGATGCCGGCGACATGCGAGCCGCTCGCCAGCAGATAGATGGAGACCAGCGTGAAGGAGAGCGGCGCACCGCCCGGTATCAGCGCCATCACGCCGGTCAGCACACCGAGCGTCACCGGCGAGGGCACGCCGGCAATCCAGTAGGCAAGGCCGAGCACGATGCCTTCGCCGATCGCGATCAGCGTCATGCCCATGACGGTGGAGCTGATCGTCGCCGGCACGACGCGGGAAATGCGCTCCCAGCGGTTCGGCAGGATGCGCTCGCCGAGCATGTCGATCTGCTTGGAAAAGGAAAAACCGTCGCGATAGACGAAGAACAGCGCGATCAGCATGAAGAGCAGCGTCAGCAGCAGATGGAAGGCACCGCCCCCGGCCGCCAGCACAGCGCGATAGATGTTGCCGATATTGGCGCCGCTGACCGCCTGGATGACTTCGCCGAGGGCGCCGGGACTGCCGATATATTTTGTCCAGACTTCATCGAGATAGGCACCGGCCCAAGGCAGCGCGACGATCCAGTCGGGCGTCGCGGCGCCGACGCGGTTTGCATGGATCGCCCAGGTGACCCAGGTGCGCACTTCGCCCGTCGTATAGGTGACCGCAAGCCCGATCGGGATGACCAGGAAGGTGATGATCATGATGATGGCGATGGTCGCGGCGATCGTCGTATTGCCGCCGACGCGGGCAAGAAGCTTGCGGTAGAGCGGCCAACTGGCAAAGCCGATGACGAGGGCAGCAAGCACCGGCACGAGGAAGCCGTAGAAGAAATAGACGCCGGCAGCAACGACCAGAACCAGCAGCCAGCGCGCCGCCGAAATGGAGGGAATCAGCGGCGTGCGCGTCTGCGCCGACGATCCGAGCCATCGCGGTTCATGATTGCTTTTCTGACGGTCGAACACACCCACGCGCGCCTCTTCTTTTTCTTGTACTCTGGTTATGGGCCATCAACCCGGCGGTTTCAAGGTCCGCACCATGAAAGCGTATACAATGCGTCGCTATTCGACCCGCAGACCCGAGCGTCTTACTGCTGCGGGCGGTTGAGAACCTTGAAGGCATAGAATTGCGTCTTCTGGCTGGTCGAAAAATTATTGTCGGAGCCGAGAATGAGAACATCGGTGCCGTCCTTGGCCTTACCAAGCGACATGGCCTCGATATTGTCGGGAACGAGGCCGATCGCCCTCAAATCGAGGACCTGGCTCTTGCGGACGGGAACGACGCGCTGGTCGTTTTTGGCAAGGGACGCAATGGTGGAAACATCGGTGGCATCAGTCAGATCCATCATCATGATCTTGATGCTGTTGCCGAAGCCCTGGGTATAACTCCGCTCGACGGCGAGCAGGCGGTGATTGTCGAGGGCAAGCATTTCAGACATGCCGTTGTCATTGCCGCCGTCGGCCTTCATGGCGGCCTGCGGGATCGGCGAGACCGGGTAGACGTACTCGGCCTTCGGCTCACCGGTGGCGCCGTCATAGCGGATAATGCGCGAGAGGCTGCCTGACGTCAGCGAGGGGTTCGGGCCGTCCTGATAGAGGGCGGCTTCGACACCGACGAACACATCGCCCGAGGGCGCGACGGCGAGATCCTCGAAAGCGAGATTGTCGCGGATGCCGGTCGACTTGTCTGCGGTCGGCGCAAAGCCCTCCGGGAGCTTGAATTCACGGATGAAGGAACCGTCCGGCGACGCGACACGGATGAAGGGTGGAAGCAGCGCCTTGCCGTCGCCTTCACTGCCCCAGTAGATGCCGTCCTTGCCGAGGCGGATCGATTCCGGATCGACGGTCCGGGCAGTGAAGGGCTCGCCGTTCTTGTCCTTCAGCGTCACCTGCTTGACGACCGAAACGCCCCTCAGACCGGATGCGTCGACATCGACGTCGAGTTCGTAGAAGCGGGCCGGGCCTCTTTCCGAACGGTCGTCGCTGATGGCGAGATAGTGGCCGGTGGCGGCATCGAAATCGAGGCCGGAAATGCCGCCGAATTCGACGCCGTTTTCCATGTGGCCGGTGGGGATGACGAATTCACCGAGATAGGAGAGCGACATGCCGGCGGCGCAATCGCCGAAGGGGCAGGCGGTCTCGAAGGTGGCGCCGATATCGGTGGCTCCAATATCTTTGGTGCTGGCGGTGACGGTGCTGGACAGGAGAACGAAAGCGGCAGCCGCGAGAAAACGCTTGGTCATGACAAATATCCGGCAAGGGGTTGAAAACGGTTCAAACAGGCGCTGCTCCTCCCCGAGGGGAAGGCTCGCCGACCGCTTCTTGCGCCGGTTGTTTGACGGAGTTGTTACGGTTCTTCGTCAGTTCCGTGAAATCGTGAATGCTAAAATGCGGCGCGCTACACTGCTTCCTTCCGTCCCACAGGCGCATTCAGCCTTTCCACCCAAGAGTGCATTTTTAATACATTATTTCTTCTAATGGGGGTAAAAATGTAAGTTTCACTTGTCATTTGTAGATTCAATTTATAATCATTTTTTGATGATCATTATTGCTGAATTGCAACTTGGAAGATGGCGCTTGTGATCTGAAGCGAGGACTGAGCGTGGCCGCGGACCAACGTTCGCGTCGCATCTACTATGTCGTTCGGCTTAGGTTTCAATGTCGAGTGGCAGAGGCTTGGTCGAGCGACGCCTATTCCGCGCATGCCGGTGGAGGCCTTCATACAGACCGGTGAGCGGACAGCGCTCGCATATCTGACGAAGCCATTCGTGGACCAGGTGAGTAGTCAAGATGCGTGGCGTTCCGGCTGATCAAAGACTTGGGTAAGAAGAGCTCTCAATTGTGGCCGACGAGTTGACCGCTTCAGCATTCCGTAGGGAAGTGCATCCTGGTTCGGGCGATGCTTCCCATCTTGCTAGCCAGGCGGATCAAGTAAAGAACCACTTTATCTTTCTGGACGAGCTTCGGGGAATAGCTGCGCTATCGGTGGCTCTCCTACACGCCAGCCAGATCTTTGGCTTCGGTCTCTCGTACGCCTATCTGGGCGTGGATTTCTTCTTTTGCCTTAGCGGCTTCGTTCTCGCAAATGGGTACGACCAAAAGCTGAAGTCCGGTGTTCTGCGGAGCAGTACATTCCTCTTGAAGCGCGTGGTTCGGCTTTATCCCATGATCGCGGCTGGCGTCGCCTTTGGCGTACTCGCGTCGCTGTTTGCTTCCACGTCAAGTCTTTCTTTCGCCGACGTTTCAATTCTTGCGGTTGGTGCACTACTCCTATTGCCCCTGGGGTTTATGGTGGGGCAAGAGGCGTTCGCGATTAACAATCCGCTCTGGTCCCTCTGTTTTGAAATGGCCGCCAGCGTGGCTTACGGATTCGCCGCTCGCCGACGATTTCATTTGTGGCATGAGATAGCAGTTCTCGTATTATTGGCGGCGGCGCTTTTCCAGATTGTCGCGATCGAGGGTACTATCGGGCCAGTTGGATTTGGGAGCTGGCGAGCGTTCTTTGAAGGATTTGTCAGAGTGGGCTTTTCGTTTCTTGCCGGCGTTCTGATCTTTCGCTGGCAGATCCATCGTCGCGTCGGAGCGACACCACCTCAAATCCCACTTTTCGTCCTGATCGGTGTTCTGTTCTTTCCGTTTACGGTCCCGAGAGAGATCTACGATTTCATCTGCATCGCGATCGTGATTCCGATCGTGGTCGCGCTAGCGGCTGCAGTCCTACTGAGTGAGGAGCGGCCATTCGCTGGATATCTCGGAAAGCTGTCTTATCCTCTCTATATGGTCCATCAGCCTGTTTTTCAGCTTGGTGCTCAATTCGTACACTTTACCGATGGCTTCATTCCAAGGCCAATCACCGTGAGCGTCACCGTCTTAGCCGCTGTTGGAGTGGCACATGTTTTATACATTCGTTTCGATGTGCCAATTCGCGCTTACCTGGGCCGCAAGTTCTCCCTGAACTAGTCAAGCCGGGTAGGTAGCACCATGCCCTAAATATCGAGGTTTTCGGCGAAGGCCGCGCGGTCCTGGATGAAGCGGAAGCGGGCTTCCGGCTTGGTGCCCATCAGATCGTCGACGGCGGCGCGCGTGCCTTCGAAATCCACCTCGTCGATCAGCACCTTGAGCAGGGTGCGCTTGGACGGATCCATCGTGGTTTCCTTGAGCTGGGCGGGCATCATCTCGCCGAGACCTTTGAAGCGGCTGATCTCGACCTTGGCCTTGCCCTTGAACTCCGTCTGCATCAGCTCGGCGCGATGATTGTCGTCGCGGGCATAGGCGGATTTCGCCCCTTGGGTGATTTTGTAGAGCGGCGGCACGGCGAGGAAGAGATGGCCGCCGCGCACCAGCTCCGGCATCTCCTGATAGAAGAAGGTGATCAGCAGCGAGGCGATATGGGCGCCGTCGACGTCGGCATCGGTCATGACGATGATGCGTTCGTAACGCAGGTCTTCGTCGCGGTATTTCGAGCGCGTGCCGCAGCCGAGCGCCTGGACGAGATCGGCGAGCTGCTGGTTGGCGCCAAGTTTTTCCCGGCCGGCGCTGGCAACGTTGAGGATCTTGCCGCGCAGCGGCAGAATTGCCTGGTTGGCGCGGTTGCGCGCCTGCTTGGCCGAGCCGCCTGCCGAATCGCCCTCGACGATGAAGAGTTCGGCACCCACGGCGGTGTTCTGCGAGCAGTCTGCGAGCTTGCCGGGCAGGCGCAGCTTGCGCACCGCCGTCTTGCGGTTGACTTCCTTTTCCTTGCGGCGGCGCAGGCGCTCCTCGGCGCGCTCGATCACCCAGTCGAGCAGCTTGGCCGACTCGTTCGGATTGTCGGCAAGGTAATGGTCGAAGGGATCGCGGAGCGCGTTCTCGACGATGCGCTGCGCCTCGACGGTCGCAAGCCTGTCCTTGGTCTGGCCGACGAATTCCGGCTCGCGGATGAAGACCGACAGCATGCCCACGGCCGAAATCATCACGTCGTCGGTGGTGATCTGCGCGGCGCGCTTGTTCTGCGTCAGCTCGGCATAGGCCTTCAGACCCTTGGTCAGCGCGATGCGCAGCCCCGCTTCATGTGTGCCGCCTTCGGTCGTCGGAATGGTGTTGCAATAGGAATGCACCTGCGGATCGCCGCCATACCAGGTGATCGCCCATTCCATCGAGCCGTGGCCGCTCACCTTCTCCGTCTTGCCGGCAAAGATCTCGCGGGTGACGGTGAATTCCTTGCCCATCGTCGCCTGGAGATAGTCCTTCAGGCCGCCGGGGAAGTGGAAGACGGCCTTGTCAGGCACCTCGGAGCCTTCGGGCAGCACGCCCGCCTCACAGCTCCAGCGGATTTCGACGCCGCCGAACAGATAGGCTTTCGAGCGCGCCATGCGGAAGACGCGGGCGGCATCGAACTTCATGTGATCCCCAAAGATCTGGGGGTCGGGATGGAAGCGCACGCGGGTGCCGCGGCGGTTGTGAACGTCGCCCAACTCTTCGAGACCGCCCTGCGGCAGGCCGCGGGAGAAGCGCTGCCGGTAGAGCTTGCGGTTTCGCGCTACCTCGACCTCGAGGTCGTCGGAGAGCGCGTTGACGACCGAGACGCCGACGCCATGCAGACCGCCCGAGGTCTCATAGGCCTTGCCGTCGAATTTGCCGCCGGCATGCAGCTTGGTCATGATGACTTCGAGCGTCGATTTGCCCGGCACCTGCGGATGGTTCTCGACCGGGATGCCGCGGCCGTTGTCGGAGACGGTGAGATAACCCTCAAGGTCGAGATAGACCTCAATAAAATTGGCGTGCCCGGCGACCGCCTCGTCCATCGCATTGTCGATGACTTCGGCAAACAGGTGATGCAGCGCCTTTTCATCGGTGCCGCCGATATACATGCCCGGGCGCATACGCACCGGCTCAAGGCCTTCGAGGACACGGATCGACGAGGCACCGTAGTCATCGGAGTTCGAGGCGGCGGGCGCCGGACGCGCTGAGGCTCCAGCAGCAGGGGGTGCTGCGGCGGCGGGCGCAGCCGTCACCGGCGGCCGTTCGGCGGGCGCCGCAGGCTTCTGCGCCTCCTCGCGTTTTTCAGAGAGGGGCATTCCGGAAAAGAGGTCGTTGCTATCGTCCATGGAGCCGTTCAGATCTTCATCCTGTCTTAGGTCTGACTTGGGCGGAAATCCGCCGCCGACCCAAAATCACCGCATTTCATGCCACGTTTGCGAATCAGGCAGATTTTGCCAGAAAGCACATCTATACGCGACACCGCCTGTTTTGGCGGGCTTTTCCCAAATGATTTGCGTTGCCGGGTGCAGAATGGCAAGCGGCGGCGGGCTTCAGGAACCATCCGAATGCGAATGTCCACAAGTCATTGCACCATCTTCACCGCAATTGCGGCGTTTTTCTTGTCCGCGGCCATCCTCTCCGCTGTTGGCCCGGCGCAGGCAGCCGATGCTTTGCCGCCTTTCAAGGATGATCTGTTTTCGAAGCAGGCCGTGCTGCAGACAGGCGATGACGGCGCCTTCGAGGTCATCGATTACGACGAGATGCGCGATATCAACGGCCGCGACCAGATCCCGCAAAAGCGGGTGCAGCAGAAATATGTGGCGCTCGGCATCCGCAAGGTCCAGGCGGACGAGACGCTGTCTCTCGACGGCATCAAGCTCGATGTCACCAGGGTGGGACCGGTCGGGAATGCCGCTTTCACGGTGATTTTCATCCATGGGCGCGACGGCGACCGGCGGCTCGGCGCCAACGACTACAGCTTCGGCGGCAATTTCAACCGGCTGAAGAACCTCGTCGCCGGCAATGGCGGCGTTTATTATTCTCCGACGGTCAAAGGCTTCGACAGCAGCGGCGTTGCGGCGATCGCCGGCCTCATCCGCTATGCCAGCGCGAAATCGCCCGGCCGGCCGATCATCCTTTCCTGCGCCTCGATGGGCAGCCAGGTCTGCTGGGGCATTGCGCGCGATGGTGACAGCGTCAAGCGGCTGAAGGGCATGCTGATCATGAGCGGAGTCACCGATCCCGATTTCACCAGGAGCGCCTTCTACAAGGCAAAGCTGCCGCTCTGGTTCGCCCATGGCAGCCGCGACCCGGTCTATGCCGCCTCCGACCAGCAGGCGCTGTTCGAAAGCCTGCACAAGGCAAAATATCCGGCGCGTTTCACGCTGTTTCAGACCGGCAATCACGGGACACCGATCCGGATGATCGACTGGCGCAGGGTGGTGAACTGGATTCTTGCCCGCTAGCGCATCGGTCGGAAATTCGGAGACGATTTTTAGAACGCACGATGCATGAATTCAAAATGCTACCTTTGCGTGTCTCAAAAGACGCGCGGCGCTGTAGCCGACGATATTCGGCAGAAATATGCACGGGATCGCAGAGATTCCCCTTACGTCAAGGGCATGATGCTTTTCTTTGCTGCAAGCTTTTGATATTGCCCAAGGCATAAGCAGATTGTGGAAGGCCAGCATGACACCTGATGTACGCCCGCTTGTGGCGGGAAACTGGAAAATGAATGGCATGCGTGCCTCCCTGGATCAGATCAAGACGATCGCCGAGGGTGTTCGCTCGCCGCTGGCCGACAAGGTCGAAGCGTTGATCTGCCCGCCGGCGACGCTGCTCTACGTGGCGACGGCGCTGTGCACCGACAGCCCGCTGGCGATTGGCGCTCAGGACTGCCATCAGAATCCGTCCGGTGCGCATACCGGTGACATCTCGGCCGAGATGATTGCCGATTGTTTCGGCACCTATGTCATCGTCGGCCATTCCGAGCGGCGCACCGACCATGCCGAAACCGATCATCTGGTGCGCGCCAAGGCGGAGGCGGCCTTCGCCGCAGAGCTGACGGCGATCATCTGCATCGGCGAGACGGCGGATGAACGCCGGACAGGCCAGGCGCTTGACGTCATCAAACGTCAGCTTTCCGCCTCCGTTCCCGATGGCGCGACGGCCGAAAATACCGTTATCGCCTACGAGCCGATCTGGGCGATCGGCACCGGTGTGACGCCGACATCAGGTGATGTTGAAAAGGCGCATTCCTTCATGCGGGCAGAGCTTGTGGCCCGCTTCGGCGGCGAAGGCCGCAAGATGCGTCTTCTCTATGGCGGATCGGTCAAGCCGGCCAATGCCCATGAGCTGATGGGCATCGCCAATGTCGACGGCGCGCTGATCGGCGGAGCAAGCTTGAAAGCGGCCGACTTCCTCGCCATCTACCGGGCCTATGAGGCGCTGCTCGCCTGAGGCATTGCTTATTCCTAGTTTTATTCCGGGCCGAAGGGCTTGGAATAGATGAAAGCCTCATGTAAAGAGCCGCCAGAATTCTTACTTATGTCCGTCTCCAGGCGGGCAGGACTGGACCCATGCAGACCGTATTGATTGTCATCCATCTCATGATCGTGCTCGCCCTTGTCGGCGTCGTGCTCATTCAGCGCTCGGAAGGCGGCGGCCTCGGCATCGGCGGCGGTTCCGGCTTCATGTCGGCCCGCGGCACGGCCAATGCGCTGACGCGCACCACCGCGATCCTTGCGACGCTGTTTTTCCTGACCTCGCTCGGCCTCGGCATCCTGACGCGTTACGAGGGTCGTCCGAGCGACATTCTCGATCGCATTCCGGCAACAGGCGGCCAGGGCAACGGCATTCTCGATTCGCTCGGCGGTGGCGCACAGGCTCCGGCGACCCAGCCGGCCGGTAACGGCGTTCCGAGCAGCGGGGCGGCGACGCCCGCACCGCAGGCTCCCGCCGCTCAAACGCCGGCAACGACTGCTCCAGCAACTCAGGCCCCGGCGGCCACCGCGCCTTCAACGACTGCTCCAGCAGCGACTGCGCCCGCAGCTCCGGCCGCACCGGCACCGGCTCAGCCCTCCGGCGTCCCGACGGGACAGTAAACCGGGCTTCGACATAAACGCCGGCAGGCCCTCGGGTCTGCCGGTTTTCTTTTGTTCAGATTCCTGCGCCATGCATCGAAAGTTCTGGAAAAGAATTTTTGGGCTGGTGGAATCGTTTTTGAAAAGGTATCCGGTGAATCCCATGGCGCGATACGTATTCATCACTGGCGGCGTGGTTTCCTCTCTCGGAAAAGGAATTGCGGCCGCAGCTCTCGGAGCGTTGCTGCAGGCCCGTGGATATCGGGTTCGGCTTCGCAAGCTCGACCCCTATCTGAACGTGGACCCGGGCACGATGAGCCCGACCCAGCACGGCGAGGTCTTCGTCACCGACGATGGCGCGGAAACCGATCTCGATCTCGGTCACTACGAACGCTTCACGGGGCGTTCGGCGACCAAGACTGACAACATCACCACCGGCCGCATCTACAAGAACATTATCGACAAGGAACGGCGCGGCGACTATCTCGGCGCGACGGTGCAGGTCATCCCCCACGTCACCAACGAGATCAAGGATTTCGTCATCGAGGGCAATGACGACTACGATTTCGTCATCTGCGAGATCGGCGGCACGGTCGGCGACATCGAGGCGATGCCGTTCATGGAAGCGATCCGCCAGCTCGGCAACGACCTGCCGCGCGGCACCGCCGTCTATGTTCACCTGACGCTGATGCCCTATATTCCGGCGGCCGGCGAGCTCAAGACCAAGCCGACGCAGCATTCGGTCAAGGAACTGCAGGCACTCGGCATTCATCCCGATATCCTGCTGGTGCGCGCCGACCGGGAAATTCCGGAAGCCGAACGCCGCAAGCTCTCGCTATTCTGCAACGTTCGCCCGTCCGCCGTCATCCAGGCGCTCGACGTCGCCAACATCTATGACGTGCCGATAGCCTACCACAAGGAAGGCCTCGACGACGAAGTGCTCGCGGCCTTCGGTATCGAGCCGGCGCCGAAGCCGCGGCTGGATCCATGGGAAGAGGTCTGCAACCGCATCCGCACGCCGGAGGGCGAGGTGACGATCGCGATCGTCGGCAAATATACCGGCCTCAAGGATGCCTATAAGTCGCTGATCGAGGCTCTGCATCACGGCGGTATTGCCAATCGCGTCAAGGTCAACCTCGAATGGATCGAATCCGAGGTCTTCGAAAAGGAAGATCCGGCGCCCTATCTCGAAAAGGTGCATGGCATCCTGGTGCCCGGCGGCTTCGGTGAACGCGGTTCGGAGGGCAAGATCCATGCTGCGCGCTTTGCCCGCGAACGCAAGGTGCCGTATTTCGGCATCTGCTTCGGCATGCAGATGGCGGTCATCGAGGCGGCGCGCAATCTCGCCGACGTGTCCGGTGCCTCCTCGACCGAATTCGGCCCGACGAAAGAGCCGGTGGTGGGCCTGATGACCGAATGGGTCAAGGGCAACGAGTTGCAGAAGCGCACGGCAGCCGGGGATCTCGGCGGCACGATGCGCCTCGGCGCCTACAAGGCGGCGCTGAAGAAGGGCACGAAGATCTCGGATATCTACGGTTCCACTGATATTTCCGAGCGTCATCGCCACCGCTACGAGGTCAATATCGACTACAAGGATCGGCTCGAAAACTGCGGCCTGGTCTTTTCCGGCATGTCGCCGGACGGCGTTCTGCCGGAGACGATCGAATATCCGGATCATCCCTGGTTCATCGGCGTGCAGTACCACCCGGAACTGAAGAGCCGGCCGCTCGACCCGCATCCGCTGTTTGCCAGCTTCATAGAAGCGGCGACGGAACAGAGCCGTCTCGTCTGATGCATGCAAACCAGATCGCGTTGTTTCAGGCGCGATCTGGATAACATCCGTGCCTGCGCTAACTTGCCGGCATGACCCCTTCACGCAGCACGACCGTCTCACGCTTCATCGCAGCGCCGCGCGAGCGCATCTACCGCGCCTTCCTCGATGCCGATGCGGTGGCCACCTGGCTTCCGCCCGGTTCGATGAAGGGCATCGTCCATGCCTTCGAGGGCAGGGAAGGCGGCGCCTTCAGCATGTCGCTCGTCTATCCCGATGACGAGGCGTCGCAGCCGGGCAAGACCTCCGACAAGACCGACAGATTCGAAGGCCGTTTTGCACGGCTCGTGCCTGACGAAAGCATCGTCTGGGCTACGGTCTTCGATTCCGAAGATGAAGGTTTTTCCGGCGAGATGACGGTCAGCACGACATTGTCGCCCGCCGATGGAGGCACCGATGTGACGATGGTCTGCGACAACATCCCCTCCGGCATTCGCCTCGAAGACAATGAGGAAGGTTGCCGCTCGACGCTCGACAACCTCGCCACCTTCGTCGGCGGTTGATGATCGCCGGCAAGGACATGCCCCTGCCGGCGAATTCAATTTTCAGGCAGCGGCGGGCAGCGGCCCGATATAGACCGAACGTGGACGGATCAGCCGGCCGTCGAGCGCCTGTTCGCGGGCATGCGCCAGCCATCCGACGGTGCGGCCGATCGCGAAGACACCGGTGAAGGCCTCACGCGGGAAGCCGAGCGCTTCGAGCAGAAGCGCAGTGTATAACTCGACATTGACGTCGAGCGGCCGGTTCGGCTTGCGCGCCTTCAGGATGGCCAACGCAGAGGCCTCCACGGCTTCCGCCAGAGCGCCGCGGGCGCTGTTCACCTGTCCGGTAGATATCAGCGGCTTCAGCGCTCCCTTCAGTGCATCGGCGCGCGGATCGCGGACGCGATAGATGCGGTGGCCGAAGCCCATCAGCCTTTCGCCGCGATCAAGCGCTTCGCCGAGCCACGGGTAAGCATTTTCCGCCGTTCCGATCGCATCCAGCATGTCGAGCACAGGACCGGGCGCGCCGCCGTGCAGCGGCCCTTTCAGCGCGCTCAGTGCGGCGAGCACGGAAGAGGTGAGGCCGGCCTGCGTCGAGGCAATGACGCGCGATGCGAAGGTCGAGGCATTGAGGCCATGGTCCGATATCGTCACGAGATAGGTGTCGAGTGCCGCTGTCTGCTCCCTGGTCGGCAATTTTCCGGTCAGCATGCGCAGGATATCGGCCGCCTGCGGCAGCGAGGCGTCCGGTGCGATCGGTTTTTCACCGCGTTGCAGGCGCAAAACCGCCGGCAGAAAGACGGCGGGCGCTGCCAGAAGGCTGAGCGCGGTATCGAAATCCTCCCCGTCGGGCAGCCGGGCAATCAGCGCCCGCATTGCATCGACCGGAGGCAGGGCGAGCAGGGCGGTGTCAGCGGCCTTGATATGGTCGAAAACCCCCGTTCGCGCCTGCGCCAGCCAAGCGCGCAATTCCGCTTCGTCGAAGCTTTTTTCCATCAACCCGTCGAGCAAGAGTGCGGCGACGCCTTCATAGGTGCCGTCTGCAACCAGGTGATCCAGCGATACACCGCGGATAATCAGTCGTCCCGCTTCGCCATCGACATCCGAAAGCTGCGTTTCGGCAGCAATGATATCTTCCAAGCCGTTTTTCATATTGTTTCTCCTTTACGACCGGGATGATCGGACCTAGTCTCATTGACGTCAATCTTGATGCAATTGATCAATGTGAGGTTCCGATGTCGTGGCTGACCGCCGAGGAGGCGCTGCAGGCGCTGAAGACCAAGCCGCAGACGCTCTATGCCAATGTCAGCCGTGGGCGCATCCGCGCCAAGCCCGATCCCGCCGACCCGCGCCGCAGCCTCTACCAGGCTGCCGACGTGCAGCGGCTTGCCGAACGCCATGCCGGCCGCCGCAAGACTGAAACGGTGGCCGCCGAGGCGATCCGCTGGGGCGATCCGGTTCTGTCCTCGGCAATCTCCACCATCATCGGCGGACGGCTTTTCTATCGTGGAAAGGATGCGGCCGGTTTCGCTGAAGCCGCGACGCTGGAGCAGACGGCGGCGCTGCTCTGGAACGGCGCGGAAACACTCCCCTCCGGAAGCGGGACCGGACATGCCGCTCCATCGCTTCAGGCGGCGTTCCTGGCGCTGGCAGGGCGAGTGACATCGGATCTGCCGTCGCTCGGCCGCTCGCAAGCAGCACTTCGCCGTGAAGCAAATGGCATTCTCCGCACCGTCGCCGATGCACTGGCACCAGGGCCCTTCGACCAGCCGCTGCATTTGCGGCTTGCGGCAAGCTGGCAGCGGCCGGACGCTGCCGATTGCCTGCGCCGCGCGCTGGTGCTGCTTGCCGATCACGAACTCAACGCCTCGACCTTTGCGGCGCGGGTCACGGCATCGGCGGGCGCAGCCCTTTCGGCCGCCGTGCTGTCCGGTCTGGCGACGCTGACAGGGCCGCTGCATGGTGCCGCCTGGCAAGGCGTCGACGCCTTGCTCGACACCGCTTCCGCCCTTGGGGCGGAGCACGCGATCCGCCGCACGCTCGCCCAGGGCAATCGGCTGCCGGCCTTCGGTCATCCGCTCTATCCCGATGGCGATGTCAGGGCTCTGGCGCTGCTTTCGCACTTTGACTTGCCGCCGCAGTTTGCCGAGGTCCGGGAAACCGGCGAGGAGATGGTCGGCGAGAAGGTCAACGTCGATTTCGCGCTTGCCGCAATGGCCGCCGCCTTCGATCTCCCGAGGGAGGCGCCGATCATCATTTTCTCGCTTGCCCGATCCGCCGGTTGGCTTGCACATGCGATGGAGCAGATTGACAGCGGCGAATTGATCCGGCCGCGGGCGCGTTATGCCGGACCGGTGCTTGAAACGGATAGTAGAACGTAAGAATTCCGCCGGCGATTGCGCCGGTTTGCTTTTTTTGCCTAGGGAAATATTTGAATTCGGCTATCATGCCTCATATGGAAGAAGACGGTTGGCGGGCGCTTTCCAAAAGAGCTGTTCCGCACGGTCAAGGGGACTTTCCATGAATACGACGCTTCGCAGCCTGCTTGCCGCCGCACTCGCTCTCGGCCTGATTCCGCATGGGGCGGCCTTTGCGCAGTCTGCCGGCTGCACGGTATCGCGTGATGCCGGTGCCCGCCAGGTGCTCAGTTGTCCGGGCGGTGTGACGGTGACGGCAGAGGCCGGAGCCGCCTACAGCCTCGTCGACCGCAACCGCGACGGCAGCCCTGATTCGGCGTCGCTGCGGCGCAAGGCCATCCTCGTCGATGTCGACAGCAGTCAGCACGCGGGCGGTTTCCAGGTCGTGACGCCGCAGGCGATCGCTGCCGTGCGCGGCACCCAATGGGCTGTCGATGTCGCAGGCGGCAAGACCTCGGTGCTGGTCGTCAGAGGCAGCGTCGCAGTCCGCCGGCCGGCCGGCGAGGCGGTGGTGCTGTCGCCGGGCGAGGGCGTCGATGTTACCGGCGGAACGGAACCCCTCGTCGTGCGTCGCTGGCCGGCGCCGCGCGCCGCTGCCCTTCTTGCCCGTCTCGGCCAATAAGTCCCATGAACCATCGCCTGCTGACAGTGATCGCGCTGCTGCTCGCCGGTCTTTGGGGAGCTGCGCTCGGTTATACCAATCTCAATGCCGGAACCGGCCTTCTCGACCGGATGGAAGCCTCGCTTGTCGATATCCGCAGCGCCATCGTCGGGGCGAAGACACCGCCTCCCGTCGTCTCGATCGTTGCGATCGACGACCGCACCGCGGCAGCGCACGGCTATCCGCTCGATCGGGCGACACTTGCGCGCCTCGCCGACGCGATCACCGCGTTGAAGCCAAAGGCTTTGGCGATCGACATTCTGCTGGTCGATCCGGGGCCGGAGGCGGGTGATGCGGCACTGACCGCTGCCCTTCGCCAGGGGCCGAGCGTAATTGCGGCCGCAGCCACTTTCGCGCAAAGCAGCCAGCGGGTCACGGATGCGGCAGGCGATCCGCTTGCCGCCATCCCTGAGGCAAACCAGCTGCTGTTGCCGCTTCCGCGCTTTGCCGAGGCAGCTGCGGTCGGCATCGTCAATGTCGCAACCGACCAGACCGGCACGCCGCGCTTCATTCCGCTGATCTCGCGTTCCGCAGACCGGCTGGATCCGGCTTTTCCGCTGCGTGTCGCGTCGGTGGCGCTCGGCGTCGATCCCACCATAGAACCCGATGCCATCATGCTCGGAAAGCTGCGTATTCCCACCGATATCGGCCAGCGCCTGCCGGTGACCTTTTATGGCGGGCACGGCAGCATCGCCACCTTCAGCGCCGCCGATGCGCTGGATGGCAAACTTTCGGCGGATGCGGTCACTGATCGCATCGTCGTCATCGGTTCGACGGTGACTGGCGGCGGCGACGTCTTCCCGACGCCGTTCGATCCCGTCATGCCGGGCGTCGAGGTAATGTCGACGGCGATCACCCATCTCGTCACCGGCGACGGCATGGTGCGCGACCACAGGATGCGGCTGATCGATGCCGCCACCGCCGTCGGACTGGCGATTGTCCTCGTGTCGCTGGTCGCCTGGCGCCGGAGTGCGGCAGGCTATGTCATCATCGTGCTGACGCTGATCGTCTGGTCGATGCTCAATCTGTCGGCCTTCGCGCATGGCTACTGGCTGAGTGCGGCGCTGCCGATCGCCGCAGCACTACCGCCGGCGCTGGCTTATGGCGCGGCCGAACTCTGGCTCGACCGTGGCCGCGCCCGTCATTTCGCCGAGCAGAGCGCGCTCCTGCAGCGCATCGAGGCGCCTGGCCTCGGCGAGTGGCTGGCGCGCGATCCGAATTTCCTCGCCGCGCCGGTGCGCCAGAACGCCGCCGTTATCTTCATCGATCTCTCGGGCTTTACCGGCCTCAGCGAAAATGTGGGGCCGGTAGCGGTCAGCGAAATGCTGAGCGGCTTCTTCGAATTGGTCGACGAGGAGGCGCGCGCCAATGGCGGCGCCATAACCAGCTTCATGGGCGACGGGGCGATGATCCTGTTCGGCCTGCCTGAGCCCGCCGATGACGATGCCGCTCGCGCCGCTGCCTGCGCGGTCAGCCTCTGCGAGCGCACAAGGGCCTGGCTTCAAGCGCATGCGGGCTTTGCCCCGAAGAAGATCGGCTTCAAGGTCGGCGCCCATTGCGGCCCGATCGTCGCCTCGCGATTGGGCACCGGCGACCGGCAGCAGATTACGGCGGCAGGCGACACCATCAATGTCGGCAGCCGGCTGATGGAGGTCGCCGCCCGCCATGGCGTCGAACTGGCGCTGAGCGCCGAAATCGTCCGCGCCGCCGGCCCCGATAGCGTGCTCACGCAGTCCGGCCGGATGGAGGGACCGTTGGAAACGGCGCTGCGCGGCCGGGCAAGCCGCATCGACGCCTGGCTGTGGCGCAGCCGCACGCTTTGACAATCGCCGCGGGAGCGGCTAGGAACGGCGCAAATACCCCGCCGGCTGGCTCCGGCCATGGCGCAGCAACGCGCCTGACAGCTCCGAAAGATCGAACTCATGACAGAATTTAACGGCGTCGTTCCGGCGATCGCCAAGGCGTTGCAGAAGCGTGGTTACGCCGAACTCACCCCGGTGCAGAAGGCGATGCTCGATCCGGCGCTTGCCGCTTCCGACGCGCTGGTCTCGGCCCAGACTGGCTCCGGCAAAACCGTCGCCTTCGGCCTGGCGCTGGCGCCGACGCTGCTCGAAGGCAGGGAGCGCTTCGGCAATGCCGCCGCGCCGCTCGCCCTCGTCATTGCCCCGACGCGCGAGCTTGCCCTGCAGGTGAAGCGCGAGCTCGAATGGCTCTTTGAGATGACCGGCGCGGTGATCGTCAGCTGCGTCGGCGGCATGGACATCCGTAGCGAGCGCCGCTCGCTCGAACGCGGCGCCCATGTCGTCGTCGGCACGCCCGGCCGGCTTTGCGACCATATCCGCCGCAGGGCGCTCGACATGTCGGAACTGAAGGCCGCCGTGCTCGACGAGGCCGACGAGATGCTCGATCTCGGCTTCCGCGAAGACCTCGAATTCATCCTCGATGCGGCGCCGGACGAACGCCGGACGCTGATGTTTTCGGCAACGGTTCCGGCGGCGATCGCCAAGCTTGCCAAGAGCTACCAGCGCGATGCCGTGCGCATCAGCACCGCGGCCGAGGAAAAGCAGCATATCGACATCGAATATCGCGCGCTGATGGTTGCCCCGAGCGACCGCGAGAACGCGATCATCAACGTGCTGCGCTATTACGAGGCGACCAATGCCATCGTGTTCTGCTCGACACGCGCCGCCGTCAACCATCTGACCGCACGCTTCAACAACCGCAATTTCGCCGTCGTGGCGCTGTCCGGCGAGCTGACGCAGAACGAGCGCACCCACGCGCTGCAGGCGATGCGCGACGGACGCGCCCGTGTCTGCATCGCGACCGACGTTGCCGCCCGCGGCATCGACCTGCCGGGGCTCGATCTCGTCATCCATGCCGACCTGCCGACCAATCCGGACACGCTGCTGCACCGCAGCGGCCGAACCGGCCGGGCCGGACGCAAGGGCATCAGCGCCATGATCGTGCCGTTGAATGCACGGCGCAAGGCGGAGCGCCTGCTCGAGAATGCCGGTATTTCGGCTGCCTGGGCGCGGCCGCCCTCGGCCGAGGAAGTGAGCGAGCGCGACGACGAGCGGCTGCTCGCCGATCCGATCTTCAACGAAACGCCGCAGGAGGAAGAGCAGGGGCTAGTACAGCAGCTTCTCGCCAGCCACGGCGCCGAAAAGCTCGCCGCAGCCTTCCTGCGTCTTTACCGCACCAATCATTCGGCGCCTGAGGACCTCATTGAGATTACCGTGCAGGACGACCGCAGCCGCAAGCGCCGCGACAATGCCGAGCCCTACGAGCCGGCGCAGAAGGGACCGCGCGAAGATTTCGGCGCCAGTGTCTGGTTCTCCGTCTCGGTCGGGCGCAAGCAGAATGCCGAGCCGCGCTGGCTGATCCCGATGCTCTGCCGCAACGGCAATGTGACGAAGCGCGAGATCGGCGCGATCAAGATGCAGCCTGAGGAAACCTTCGTGGAGATCGCCGCGGCGAGTGCCGAAAGCTTCCTGGCGGCGATCGGTCCAAACAAGGCGCTCGAACGCGGCATCCGCGTGACCAGGCTTTCCGGCACACCGGATTTCAGCCGGGCGCCTGCGCCAAAACCCTATGCCGGCAAGCCATCCCGTGACGAGCGGCCGGATGATTCGTTCCGCGGCGAGCGGCCGAAGAACAAGTTCGGCAAGGGTCCGGGCGGCGGTTATGCCGCGGCCGATAATAGCGGCGGGGAAAGACGGGATAGCAAGCCCTGGAGCAAGAAGCCGGGCAAACCCGGCTTCGAAGGCCCGAAGTCCGACAAGCCGAAATTCGAAGGCCCGAGATCCGAGGCCCCCAAATATGAGGGTAAGGGCGGCGGCGCTCCGAAGAATAAGTTTTCAAAGAAGAAGCCCGGCTGATCTTGCCGGCAGCCCTTCGCTGGTCCGGCGGAGGGCTTTGGGCCGTATCTCTGAGGGAGGCAAGGATGGTGATGGAAACGGCGATCCTCAGCGTCCCGGTTTTCAGTACGCTCTGCAATGAGGCCTTCCGGCTGCGGCGCGCTATTTTCGTGCATGAGCAGAAGGTTCCCGAAGCCGAGGAATTCGATGCCGACGATCTTAACGCTCATCATCTTGCCGCCGTCACGGCGGGCGAAGTCTCCGGCACCCTGCGGGTCATTTACGCCGAGGAACATGTGAAGATCGGCCGGGTTGCGGTTGCAAGCCAATGGCGCGGCCACGGCATTGCAGCCGCAATGATCGAGCGAGCGATAGACCTGCATCGCGCTGCCCGCGACAACCGCTTCTATCTCACAGCACAGGCGGACAAGCTGCCGCTCTACGAGCGTTTCGGCTTCGTCGCCTATGGCGCGGAATTCCTAGATGGCGGCATACCGCACCTTGCCATGAAGAACTACTGAGCTTCAGCAAAGCGTAGCCTCAGGCTTGCGTTTTCACGTCGAAGGCAAGCGAACTTGAAAGGTCCCGATAGGCGTCGATCTGCTGCTGCAGCAGCGCGATTTTCTGTTCCACCATGCCAACAGCATCAGCTCCGGCGATGAACCGGCGGGGTAGCTCCGGTTGGTTGACCAGGGTGATCAGCGCTTGCGCGAGTTTTGCGGGATCGCCGCTCTGCTGGCCGTCGGCGGATTTCCAGAATGCCAGGTGTTGGGCGCGTCTTTCGTCGTAGTCGCTGACAGATGACGGAGCATATTGGGTTGATTCGTCAGTCAGCAATTCCGTGCGGAAGAAGCCCGGATTGACAATCATCGTTTCGATACCAAACGGCGCCACTTCGGGCTGCAGCGATTCCATCCAGCCATCGAGGGCAAACTTCGCGGCAGAGTAAGCGCTGCAAAACTCAAAGCCCAGCAGGCTGGCCGTCGATGAGATCGAGATGATCTTGCCGGATCCCTGCCGGCGCATCACCGGCAGGACAGCGCGGGTGACGCTCATAGGCCCGAGGAGACTACTGGCCAGTTGCAGATCGACCTGAGCCGGCGTCAGTTCCTCAAAATAGCCTGAGTAGAAGTTTGCGGCATTGTTGACCAATATGTCGATGCGACCAAAGCGTTCGAGTGCGGCTTTGACGGCAGATGCCGCGTCGGTCAGCTTGGTTACATCCAGCGTGACGACAAGCAGATTTTCCGACTGGCCGATCGCCTTGGCAACGCGCTCCGGATTGCGGCCGGTTGCAACGAGTTTGTCGCCAGCAGCCAGAACCGCCTTTGCGAAATCCAGGCCCATGCCGCGCCCGGCTCCTGTGATCAACCAAACCTTAGTCATCGAATTTTCCTTCATGCGAGATTGTGTGCCGATGCTCTATACAGTGGCCTTCTGCCGCTGCGCATCGTGATCATCGTTGATGTTGAACCAGCCGGTGGCCGCCTCGATGACGCCCCAGAGTTTGGCCGGAAGGGCAATTTCCGGGATTGTCGTGGTCCTGATCTCGTTCTCGATCAGTTTCTCTTTGCCACTCCGTGAAAGTTCGACCCACTCCGGGTTTATCACCAGCCCTTGGCCTACAGCCACAAGCGAAAGGCCCAGATGAAGGGCACTTTCCGCCTGTTGGGGTGACTTGATCTGGCCAGCGGCGATAACCGGAATGCGCCCCGCTACCCTGGCAGCGATCAGTTCAGCGATAGGCTGATCAGCGATGGCTTCGAGTGGTTGGGCTTCGAGTACGCTCGTCAGCGAAGCATGGATGTAGTCCACGCCGCCGTCGATCAGATGCTCGATGAGTTCGTAGGTGTCTTCAATACGGAGGCCGCCCTCTTCAGGTTCTTCGGGCGAGACCCGGTATCCCAGAAGAAACGGACGCGTCGCGTGTGCGCCTATCACCTGCCTCACGTTGCGGACCACGGCGAGCGGAAACCGCATCCGGTTTTCCGGCGTGCCTCCCCATTCGTCGTCGCGATGATTGTGGAGCGGCGAGTAAAAGTTCTGGATCAGGAAGCCGTGGGCCGCATGCAGTTCGACCCCATCGAAGCCGGCTTCGATAGCGCGGCGGGTTGCTTCGCCGAAAGCAGAAATCACATCAAGGATTTCGTCGTGGCTGAGTGCGCGCGTCGTGCCGCCGCCTGGATTGAAAGGACCGGGTGAGACTTGCAGCGAACTGGCGCTGACAACGTCTCCGTCGGGAACAAGCGCCGGCACGGCCTTGCTGCCGGCGTGAAAAATTTGAAGAATCGGCGGTGCACCGCCGCTTTTGGCCGCCTCGGCCAGACGCCGGAGGCTTGGTGTGAAGCTGTCATCATAAGAAGCGAATTCGCCCGTGAACCCGATGCCGTTGGGCGAGACATGCGTGCAGCCGGTTAGAACGAGGCCAACGCCGTTCACCCTGCGTCGATAGTACGACACTTCCTCATCCGAAACTGTTCCGTCGTCATTGGCTGACCACGTCGTCATCGGAGCCATGACGACCCTGTTTCGAAGCGTGATCCCATTGGTGAAAACGAACGGTTCAAATAGTGCTCGGGTGGCTTCCATCATCATTGTCTCTCTTGCATGCCGTTCAAGCGGTTTGTGAAATGACAGGTAGCAATGAGGACAAACTTTGATTAGTTGGTATAATCTGCATGAAGTTAGAAATGAGAGAGATAAATGAGGCACGGTGATTTCAGCGAGCTTGCAGCCTTCATCGCCGTCGCCGAGGCCGGAAGTTTCACGCGCGCCTCCGCCAAGCTGGGACTTTCCCAGTCTGCCGTCAGTTACTCAGTCAGAATGCTGGAGCAGAGGCTGGGCGTGCGGCTGATCTCACGCACCACACGCAGCCTATCGCTGACCGATGCCGGAGAGCGTATGCTTCGAAGCCTCCGCCCTGCCTTTGAACACATCGAAAGCGAGATCGCAGCCGTCACCGCACTTCGTGACAAGCCGGCCGGCACTATCCGCATCACGACGTTTCGATATGCCGCCATGAGCGTGCTTTGGCCGGTCATGACAACGTTCTTGGCGAAATACCCGGATATTGAAATGGAGGTCATTCTTGACGAGGGCCTGACGGATATCGTGGCCGGCCGGTTCGATGCCGGTATTCGCATTGGAGAACAGGTTCAAAAAGACATGGTTGCCGTCAGGATCGGCCCTGACCTTCGCATGGCAGTCGTCGGATCGCCGTCCTACTTCCAGAACCGCACAATCCCGATGACGCCCCGCGATCTCGGCGACCATCGGGGTATTACCTACCGGCAAACCACAGGAGGTGGATTGTATGCCTGGGAGTTCGAGCGCGACAGCGAGGAGCTTGTGGTCAGAATGAACGGGCCGCTCATCATCAATGATAGTTTGATGCTGGAAGCCGCTGCTTTGGATGGGCTTGGTCTTGCCTATACGTTCGAAAGTCAGGTTTCACAATACATTGCAGACGGGCGACTGATCCGGGTCCTCGACGATTGGTGTCAGCCGTTCCCTGGCTATCACCTGTATTACCCAAGCCGACGTCAGCATACGGCTGCGTTTGCGCTCCTCGTCGAGGCGCTTCGTTTCAAAGGCTGACGCTCCTGCCAGGGCTGTCCGGAAGATGGTCGCGATGCGTTGGGGGACTTTTCTCAGTCGCGCGATTGCCGATAGACGTGAAGTCCTGCCTGTCCTGATTGCTGGTGAAGCGCGCGGTCACCGCCGACCGCGAAGTCTTAGCGCTATGGTTGTCGAGACGTCACGCGACAGGAACATCGCGGCCCTGTGCGGCCCGCTGCATTCAGCGGCACACAGGACCGGGGCAGGCTCTCGTCCGAGCCAGGTTCTAAGCGAGGTTGAAAGGCATCTGCCGGACTGGCTTGCCTGTCAGACGCGAGATGGCATTGGCAAATGCCGGCGCCAAAGGTGGCAGGCCGGGTTCGCCCATGCCCGTCGGTGCATCCGCGCTTGGTACGATGTTGACGTCGAATTCTGGCACATCCGTGATCCTTGCCACCGTGAATTCGCTGAAGTTGCTTTGCTCCACAACACCGTCCTTGAGCGTGATTTCCGAGCCGGTAAGGCACGTCGACAAGCCCATGATCGCCGCGCCTTGGACCTGCGCTTCCACGGTCCGAGGGTTGACGGCCAGATTGCAGTGCACCCCCGCCGTGACCCGATGCAGCTTGGGCTGCCCATCGACGACGGAGGCTTCCACCACGTAGGCCACCACGGATGAAAAGGATTCGTGCACGGCCACACCCCAGGCCCGGCCTTCTGCCAATGTCCTACTGCCGTAACCGCTCTTGTCTACGGCGAGTTGCAGTGCATCGCGATGACGAGGATGCTCATCGCCAAACATCTTCATTCGATATGCGACCGGATCCTGGTCGGTGGCTCTCGCTATATCGTCGAGCAAGGTCTCCATAACGAAAGCCGTATGGGTGGAGCCAACGCTGCGCCACCACAGAACCGGCACGTTGGCAGCAGGATGATGTACTGTCAGGCGCATGGGAAGCGGGTAGGGGCTCCGCATCCCCTCGGTTGTGGCGGCATCGATGCCGTCCTTCACCTGGAACTTCTCGAACACGGTTCCCGTCAGTATGGACTGGCCGACGATGGTGTGGTCCCAGGCCAGTACATTGCCCTCTTTGTCGAAGCCGATGCGAGCGCGGTGAAGATGCGTTGGACGGTAGTAGCCGCCCCTCATATCGTCCTCGCGGCTCCATAGCGTGCGCACTGGCGCCTTCAGCCCCGCCGCCCTGGCGGCTTTGGCTATCTGGCAGGCCTCCATTGCCGTGTCGCTGCTGCTGGAAAAGCGCCGGCCGAAGCCACCACCCGATGTTTGCACATTCACCACGACCTGTTCCGGCTTGAGGCCGAGCACGTTTGCTGCAACGCCGGCATCTAGCCCTGCACTTTGGCTCCCCATCCAGATCTCGGCACGATCGTCGGAAAGCCGAACCGTGCAGTTCAGCGGTTCCATCGCCGCGTGGGCGAGATACGGGAACACGAACTCGGCTTCCAGACTCAAGGGTGCGGTTTCCAATGGCGCCATGTCGGCATCGAACTGGCGCGGGCCGGGGCGATTGGCGATCTCGCGAAACTGGGCAAGTTGCTTTTCACTATCGACCTTTTCGACAGCCGATGTGTCCCACTCCACCCTAAGTGCGTTGCGGCCCTGAGATGCCTGCCAATATCCGTCGGCCACCACGGCAACGCCCTCTGCACCGCGATCCAGCGGCACCCGCAAAACAGCTTTCACGCCCTTTACTGAACGTGCTGCGCTGTCGTCCAGGGAGGCTATCTTGGCTCCGAAGACCGGAGGGCGAGCCACCACGGCCGTCAATTGTCCCGGCAACTTGAAGTCGATGCCAAAACTCTGTTGGCCACTGCTCTTGGCTTGTGCGTCCAGACGCTGGGTGGGTTGGCCGATGATGCGGAAATCCTTCGGATCCTTCAACGCTATTTTCTGAGGCACGGGCAGGGCCATGGCCGCTTCGGAAAGTTCTCCATAACCGAGCTTGCGGCCATCAGAAGCCAGAACCACACCGGCCTCGGTTCGCAGCGTCGAAACATCCACGTTCCAGCGGTCCGCCGCGGCTGCGAGTAGCATGGCGCGGACGCGGGCACCCAACTCGCGATACTGCGTAAAGCTGTTCTTGATGGTGTTCGAACCGCCGGTAAGGTGCATTCCGAAGAGCGGATCAACATAGGCCATGTCATTGGTGCCGAGCTGGCTGCGTACTGAATTCCAGTCCGCGTCGAGTTCTTCGGCCAGGATCATCGGCAATGCCGTTTGGACGCCTTGACCGAACTCGAGCCGGTTGATTGTGACCATAACTTCGCCATTTGGCGCAATTTGAACAAATGCAGAAGGCCGCTCGGTCGGCTTCAGAGCGGTGGGCACCTCATCCGCGTCGGTGGACTGGGCCGCGGCCAGATGCGGGAAAATGCCGACAGCCAGACCGAGGGCCCCCGTCAGCTTGAGAAAGCTGCGGCGTGGCAACGCCTGAACCGCCGTCGAACGACCCCGTTCCAGCATGTGCTGCAGCGCACGTGGTAATTCGCTATAATCCATGTTCGGCAACATATGGCGTCTCCTTCAGACGAGATTGCTGGCAGCATCGGCTATGGCGGCGCGGATGCGGACATAAGTTCCGCAACGACAAATATTGCCTTCCATTGCCGAATCGATCTCCGAGGCAGTCGGCTGCGAACCGGAGGGCAGGGATGCGAGGAACGCCGTGGCGCTCATGATCTGACCGCTCTGACAATACCCGCACTGCGCTACATCGTGCTTGACCCAAGCTGCGTGCACCGCTGCGCCGACACGGTCGCTGCCGTCGGTCGCTTTTTCTATGGTGGTGATATTCAGGCCCTCGGCAGCGGAGAGAGGGGTGCTGCAGGAACGGACGGCCTCACCATCCAGATGTATCGTGCACGCGCCGCAAAGCGCGGCGCCGCAGCCGAACTTGGTCCCGGTCATGCCGAGCGTGTCGCGCAGGACCCAAAGGATGGGTGTCTCCGGGTCGGCATCGACCTCGTGCTGATTACCGTTGATATTCAGTGTGATCATGACTGGTCGGTTCTCCGATGTTTCATACTGGATGTGCTCGTTGACCGTCGATCTCTAAGGAGAGTGACGGCGACGGGAGTGCCGCCAACACCTCCGGGATGATGAGACGCCGTCGACCAAGAGCCTGCTCTCCGCGATAACGTTAGCTTGTCCGGCGCCGCCGAATTAGTTGGCGAAACCTGCACGACGTTAGAAAGGCGGCTTCTGAATGCGAAGCAAAAGCACGAGCTGACACGTCAACCCAAGACGGGGTCAGCGATGATCAGCCGGGTTGGGGGGCCATCGATCGCCGGCTTGCTGAGCCCAAGAGGTTCGCCGCTACTCCGACAGGGACTTCAGGTAAGCGATGATGTTTAGCCGATCCTCAGGCTTGGACACGCTCACGGTCATTGTGGTTGTCGGTACAACTTCGCGAGGCGCTGCTAGAAACCGGTCCAACGTCGCCTCGTCCCACACTAATCCCGACGCCTTCATGGCCGCCGAATAGCGGGCGCCCTCCACAGAGCCGGCTGCACGCCCGACAACGCCACCGAGCCCCGGTCCAGCCTTTTTCTGGTCCGTGGTCGAATGACAGGCGGAACAGCGCTGAAACGCTTTTTGTCCCAAGGCGACATCTCCCTCCGCTGCGGCAGGAGCCGTCGCCGACACAAGGATCAAGGTGGAGATCACAACGGAAGCAAAAATTTTTGTCATGCGTGTTCTTCCCGAATACAGGCTTTCGAAGCCCTGAAAGGACGGTCGATTTGCGCGCGCCAGCGCCGTTGCTGGCAGGCCGCGCTAAAGACCTTAGACCCAAGACGCGCCTCATCTTCTCCGGACATGGCATCGCACTGGAGACGGCGGTTGGTTGGGGACGTTACCTCGCCTCAGCATGGAGCATTAGGCGGTACTATCTGCATGATGTTAGAAATGAGGTTCATAAATGCCCGACAGCCAACGATCGTCGACGAAGGTTGTCTGCCTTTTTTGCACCAGCAGGACTCAACCCTCTTGATGCCTGCCGCAGCATGCAATCAGTTGAGCTTAAGCTTCCCTTGGAGAGGTTCTGCAGACATCGGTTGCAGCGCGGAAGTTCGCCTATTTAGAAACCGCATTCATAACTTCATGCGAGCAACGACGGCTAATCCAGCCGTTCGTTCTTTGCTATCGCTCTTCACTGCCCATGGTGGATCTTCCACCCGGAAGAACGATCGGCAGTGGAACGTGACAGAAATGCGAACAGGAAGTTCCGCGATGCAACGTAAGCTCGCAGCGATTCTCGCCGGGGACATTGTCGGCTACAGTCGGCTCATGGCGGAAAACGAAGCGACGACGTATGCGGAGTTGCGTTCCGTGTTTGACGACGTGATCGATCCAGCGGTCCAGCACCATGGAGGCCGAACATTCAAAAACTCTGGCGATGGCTTCCTCGCTACATTCCCGAGCGTTAACGAAGCGTTGAATGCGGCGGTGGAGATTCAGAACGGCTTCGATACGCGGCCCTTCGAATTTCGGATCGGCATCAATCTTGGTGACGTCATCGAAGACAATGGTGACATGTACGGCGATGGCGTGAATGTCGCATCGCGCCTTGAGGCAATGGCAGATCCTGGCAGTATCTTTGTTAGTGGTGCGGTGGTCTTGAGTGCTGACCGGGGTCGAGGCGACGAGTTTTTCCGCATTGGACGTCGGAATGCCAAAAACCTTCCTGAACCACTCGATGTCTATGCGGTCACGCGCGCTGGACGACGGAGAAGCAAATGGAGCCGGTACGCGGCTCTTGTCCCGCACGTGAGCGCTCGCCTTGGCTATTGTCTTGGGGCTGCGTCGCTCGTGCTCATCGGAATCGCAATCCAGCCGCTTCCTCTCGCGGCAATGATCGGCCGGATACCGGCTGAGCTTTCGCTGCTTGCCAGCGGTGAACGGCCGGACCCTCGGCCGTCTGTGGCTGTTATGCCTTTCGACAATATGAGCGGCGAGGCAACACAGGCCTACTTTGCCGATGGGCTGACGGAAGACATCACGACTGAACTTGCCCGAAACTCGGAACTTCAGGTGATTGCCCGCAACTCGGCTTATGCGATGCGAAGCCAGGAAGCCGATGTCCGCAAGGTCGGCGAGAAATTGGGTGTGGCCTACGTCATCGAAGGTAGCGCTCGACGGGTGGGTGATAAACTCCGCGTCGCCGCTCAACTTATTGACGTGAATAGCGGAGCTCACCTCTGGTCGCGCAGCTATGACCGCCATATCGATGATATATTCACGGTCGAAAGCGAGTTGACATCCGAGATCGTTGCCCACCTTGTTTCCTTTGTCCGCAAGTCTGAAGCCGCAGAGGCGATGAAACGCCCAACCAAGGATTTGCAGGCCTACGATCTCGTTCTTCAGGCACGCGCTCGTTTCACGCATGATTCGAAAGATGCCGAGGGGCTTCTTTCCGCCCGAGGACTTTTCCAGCGGGCTTTGGAATTAGACCCGGCTTATGCCGTGGCGCGTGCCAATCTCGGTATGACCTATATCTTCGATGTCACGCAAAACGTCAGCGGCCACGCCACAGACCGAGACCTGGAGATTGGCTTGAGCGAGGCGCGTCAATCCATCCGACTCGATCCAAATCTGGCGATGGGATATCAGGTATTGAGCTACGGCTTGGCTGCAAGCGGCGATTACGCTGGTGCTTTGCAAGCGGGACACCGGTCGGTGGAACTCAATCCGAATGATCCTGACAGCATGATGGCGCTCGCAAAAGCCCAGGTTCGTTTTGGTGACTACGATGGAGCATTACGGAATGCTGAGCGTGCTCGCCGTCTTCATCCCATAGCTCCCGAATATTATGCTTATGTGCATGGTCAGGCGCTTTATGCGGCTGGTCGTAGCGATGAAGCTGCGAGCGTTATCCAAGAGTGCCTGATCCGCGCGCCGCAGGATTCGAATTGCCTGCTCATTCAAACCGCGTTGCAGGCTGGTCGCTCAGAGCTGGACAAGGCCAAGGCGACCATGGCCAGTTTGGTCAAAGCAAAGCCCGACTTCTCGCTTGAAACAGAGCGCAACTATCGCCGGTTTGGTGATTCCCCGCTGATGGAGCAGTTTCTTGCAGATCTCGCGCGCGCCGAGGCTCCCAAAACGGTCTCGCTTCAACGGCCTGTGTTGCGTTCTTAAATGGCATACGGCACACCTCATCACGAGTACCGGTGCAGTTCCTTGCGAAAAGCCTAGCTCGGCTTCATTATTCCACCCAAATCATAGCGTGCATAAATGGCGCGGAATTTTACAACGGCGGCCTGCTCTTGCTATTAAAAACGATAGGCAGTTACAGCGCCGGCAGGAGCAGATGACGATGAAACGCCCGGACATGTTGCAACCCGATCCGGCCGTCTTCATCCGTGCCAACCTGCCTATATCAACCGTTCCCTCGATCCCCGAGATTTGCCTTCATACGGCAGGGCCTGCGAGCGGGCTCTGGCGGCTTGCCGGCCGCGGAGAGGCCGATCCGCCGCCTTACTGGGCCTATCCCTGGGCCGGCGGCGCAGTGCTTGCCCGCCATCTGCTCGATCGACCGGAAATGGTGACCGGCCGCCGGGTGCATGATCTCGGCGCGGGCTCAGGGCTCGTCGCCATTGCCGCGGCGAAGGCCGGAGCAGCCACGGTGACCGCTATCGACATCGATGCCAATGCCATTGCCGCAATCGGGCTCAACGCAGCGATCAACGGTGTGAACATCGTGGCCTTGGCCGCCGATATTATCGAGGATCAGCCACCAGCGACTGACCTTCTCGTGGTCGGCGACCTGTTCTACGATCCCTCGCTGGCCTTGCGGGTGATGGCCTTCCTGCGGCGTTGCCAGGCGAGCGGCGTCGAGGTGCTGATCGGCGATCCCGAGCGGGCCCACCTGCCGCAGGGAGAACTCAACCGAATCGCCACCCATTCAGTTGCGGATTTCGGCGGGAGCACTGGCGGCGGTGCCGTGCAGGCGGATGTCTTTGCGCTCTCCGGCAAAGTTGAAGGCGAGATTATGCCAGGAGGTCAGGCCGCAACAGCATGACCGGGCAGGGCGTTCCGGCCGGCAGCTCCGGTGCATGCGGCGGGCGGATGACGAGGCAGTCGGCTGCGGCGAAGACCTTCATCATCGAAGAATCCTGCTTGCCGAAGGGTTCGGCGAGCCAGTGGCCGGCGGATTTCGAAAGTTTCGCACGGATATAGTCCTGCCGGTGGTCGTTGGCGCGCAGTGTGACGGCCGCCTCCACCGTTGCCTCGCGTTGCACCGGCGGCAGGGAGGCGAGCCTGCGAATCAGCGGCTCAAGGAAGAGCAGCGAACAGACGAGGCTAGAGACCGGATTGCCTGGCAAGCCGAGCACATGCGTCTCGCCGAAGCTGCCGACCATCAGCGGTTTGCCGGGGCGCATGGCGATGCGCCAGAAATCGAGCTGCATGCCGGCTTCGATCAGCGTGGCCTGCACCAGATCATGGTCGCCGACCGAAGCGCCGCCGAGCGTGACGATCACATCGACCTTGGCGTCCCGTGCCGTGTCGATCGCCGCGGTGATCTTGGCCTTGTCGTCAGGCACGATGCCGAGATCGAGCACATCGGCGCCAGCTTTGCGGGCAAGGGCTGCAATACCAAACGTATTGGATGCGATGATCTGCGAAGGGCCGGGCGTGCTTCCGGGCGGCAGCAGTTCGTCGCCGGTTGCGAGGATGGCGATCAGCGGGCGCCGCACCACCTCGACATTAGGCCGGTTCATGCCGGCAGCGACCGTTAGCCGCGAGAAATCGAGCACGGTGCCGGCAGACAGCACGGCTTCGCCTTCCGCGAAATCCTGGCCACGGGGACGCACATGCTGGCCCTGCCGCACGGGGAAATTAGTTCTGATGCCGCCCTCGATCTTCTCCGCATCCTCCTGCAGCAGGACGCTATCGGCGCCTGGCGGAACAGGCGCACCGGTGAAGATACGGACGGCTTCACCCTGGCTGACGCTTCCTTCGAAGCCGTGGCCGGCGGAAGACGTGCCGATGACCTTCAGCTCGGCGCCCGGCTCCGGCGCGTCTTCGCGGCGTAGCGCATAGCCATCCATGGCGGAGGCATTGAAGGGCGGCTGGGTCAGGCAGGCCGTCAGATCGACGGCCAGGACGCGGCCCTCAGCCTCGGCCAGCGGCAGCGTCTCGGACGCAGCAATGGGCTTTGCGCGAGAGAGCAAGCGGTTCAGGGCCTCGGCGACCGGGAGAAGGTTCATCTTGCCTCCGGATGACGGAAATCGCCGGATTTTCCGCCGGACTTTTCAAGAAGTCTGATGCCGCCGATCTCCATTGCCTTATCGGCCGCCTTGGCCATATCGTAGATCGTCAGACAAGCGACCGAGACAGCGGTCAGCGCCTCCATCTCCACACCGGTCTTGCCGGACAGCTTGGCGGTCGCCATAACGCGCAGACCGGGCAGGGCAGCATCTTCCGCGATCTCGACCGTGACTTTCGTCAGCATCAGCGGATGGCAGAGCGGAATGAGATCGGCGGTGCGTTTTGCCGCCATGATGCCGGCAAGGCGCGCCGTGCCGATCACATCGCCCTTCTTGGCATTGCCTTGCCGGATGAGAGCGAGCGTTTCCGGCGCCATCTTCACATGGCCCTCGGCAGTGGCGATGCGCACCGTCTCGGCCTTATCGGAGACATCGACCATATGCGCCTCGCCCGAGGCATCGATATGAGTCAGACCGGGCTCTGCGCCGCTCATATCATTCGGCCGCGATGGCGGCTTCGCCAAAGAGAAGCGTGCGGGTGGCGGCTGCCACGTCGTCCTTGCGCATCAGGCTCTCGCCGACAAGGAAGGTATTGATGTCGACGGCCTGCAGGCGCTGGCAATCCGCATGGGTGAAGATGCCGCTTTCGCCGACCAGCAGCCTATCGTCCGGCACCATGGGGGCCAGCGCCTCGCTGACGGTCAGGCTGACCTCGAAGGTACGCAGATTGCGGTTGTTGATGCCGATGAGCGGCGAAGAAAGCTTCAGCGCCCGCTCCATCTCTTCGGCGTCGTGGACCTCGACCAGCACGTCCATGCCGAGGTCGAAGGCCTCGTCCTGCAGGCGTTCGGCTTCATCGTCCGACAGCGAGGCCATGATCAGCAGGATGCAGTCGGCGCCCCAGGCACGGGCCTCGTGCACCTGGTAGGTCTCGAACATGAAATCCTTGCGCAGCGCCGGCAGCGTGCAGGCAGCGCGGGCGGCTGTCAGAAATTCCGGCGCGCCCTGGAAGCTCGGCCTGTCAGTCAGCACCGAAAGGCAGGCGGCACCGCCGGCCTCATAGGCGCTCGCCAGCAACGGCGGATCGAAGTCCGGGCGAATGAGACCCTTCGAGGGGCTCGCCTTCTTGATCTCGGCGATCAGGCCGAAGCGGCCGGCATCACGCTTGGCAACGAGCGCCTTGTGGAAGCCGCGCGGGGCGGACTGATCAGCCTGCATCGCCTTCAGATCGGCAATCGACACGGTCGCCTTGGCAGCGGCGATCTCCTCGCGCTTGTAGAGTTCGATCTTCTTCAGGATATCGGTCATCGGGCAATCCTAGTCGATATCGTTGGAAACGGCGATGAGTTTGTCGAGAGCGAGCGCAGTAGAGCCGCTATCCAGCGACTGTGTGGCTAGCGTCATGCCGTCGCGGATGGTTGCGACCTTGCCCGCGATGACAAGCGAGGCGGCGGCATTGGCGAGCGAGACATCGCGATAGGCGTTCTTGGCGCCGCCGAGCACCTCGCGAAGCGCTGCGGCATTGGCGACACCATCGCCGCCCTTGATGTCGGCGAGCACGCAAGGGCTGACGCCGAAATCGGCGGGCGAGAGCTCGAAGTTGCGGATCTTGCCGTCTTCGAGCGCCGCGACTTGTGTAATGCCTGTCGTGGTGATCTCGTCGAGGCCGTCGCCATGGACCACCCAGACGCATTCGGAGCCGAGATCGCGCATGACTTCGGCAAGCGGCACCAGCCATTGCGGAGAGAAGACGCCGAGCAACTGGCGACGGACGCCGGCCGGATTGGAGAGCGGGCCGAGCAGATTGAAGATCGTGCGCGTGCCGAGTTCGACCCGGGAGGGGCCGACATGACGCATGGCGGAATGATGCATCTGCGCGAACATGAAACCGACGCCGGCTTCTGCGATGCAGCGGGAGATGATCTCGGGACCGACATCGAGCTTGACGCCGAGTGCGGCCAGATTGTCAGCCGCGCCCGATTTCGAACTCAGCGCCCGGTTGCCGTGTTTGGCGACGGGAACACCGGCGCCGGCGACGATCAGCGCCGCCAGCGTCGAGATATTGTAGGTGCCGCTGGCATCGCCGCCGGTGCCGACGATGTCGATCGCATCGGCCGGAGCATCGACGGTCAGCATTTTCGAGCGCATTGAGGCGACGGCGCCGACGATCTCATCGACGGTTTCGCCGCGCACGCGCAGCGCCATCAGGAAGCCGCCGATCTGCGAGGGCGTCGCCTGGCCCGACATCAGGATGTCGAAGGCGGCGCGGGCCTCCTCACGCGTCAGCGGCTCGCGGCTTGCGGCCTTGGCCAGGAACGGCTTCAGATCGGTCATAAAGCCTCCTAGCGGACCGTCGCCTGTTCGGCGAGCGTCTGGTTGATCTGCGCGCCATACTGCGTCTGCAGCAGGTTGACCATCTGATCGAGAATATCATCGCCGGCGGCATTGGCCATGGCGGTGATCTGGGCATCGCGGTTGTTCAGCACATCGCCGGTCGGTTGGGTGTTGACCTCGGTGACCTTCAGCAGGATCTGCGTCGACGGATCGGCGCCGACAGCACTTGCGACCGTGTCGACGGGGCCGGAGAAGGCGGCGGTGATGCCGGCCCGGCCGAGGACCGCATCATCGGTGGAGCGGGTGACGCCGCTCTTGCTCTCGACGGCGATGCCGAGCGGTGTCGCGATATCGGCAAGTGCCGTGCCCTTGGCCGCTTCGGCCTTCAATTCACCGGCTTTCTTGGCGAGCTCGGCCTTCTGCTGCTCCGCCGTCCAGTCTTCGACGGCCTTTTCGTGCACCTCGGCCACCGGGCGCTCGCGATCCGGCGTGATTTCGCGGACGTTGAACCAGACATAGCCGTCGTTGCCGATCGGCAGCGGCGGCGCATCGACGCCGACCTCGGTCTTGAAGGCTTCGCCGAGCAGCTGCTGCTTGGCGGGGAGATCCTTGACCTCCTTGCCGTCCTTGTCGGCGCCGGTCATATCGACGGCGTCGACGGCCACGGCGGTGAGCTTCAGCTGGCCGGCAATATCCTCGAGCGTCGAACCGCCCGCGCGCAGATCCTCGATGCGATCGTGAACGTTGATCACTTCCTGAGAGGCGTTGGAGAGCGCCAACTGCTTGCGGATATCCTCCTTCACCTCGTCGAAATTCTTCGTCGTTTCCGGCTTGATGTTGGTGACGCGCAGGATGACGGGGCCGAAGGAGCCATCGACGACAGGCGTCGTGCCGCCATCGCGCGAAACCGCAAAGGCCGCATCGGCGACGGCCTGGTCGGGAACCTTGTCCTTGGTGAATTCGCCGAGCAGCACGTCGCTTGCCGTCTTGCCCTGGTCGGAAACCAGCTGGTCGAAGCTGGTGCCGCTCTTCAGCGCCGTTTCGGCGGCGGTGGCAAGATCCTTGCTGGTGAAGGTCAGCTGTTCGATGGTGCGGCTTTCCGGCGTGCGATAGGTATCCTTGCTCTTGTCGAACGCTTCGTGGATCTGGTCGTCGGTGACGGTCGCGGCATCGGCGATATCTGCGGGCTGCAGCTTGAGATAAACGAGCTTGCGGTATTCGGGCGCCCGGTAGCGCTGCTTGACGCCATCGAACCATGTCGCCAGCACGTCGTCGGCGGGCGCCTTGATTGGCTCGATATTGGCGTTGGTCAGCAGGAGGTAGTCGATACTGCGGCTTTCATCGCCGTAGAGCTTCAGGGCATCGACCAGCGTCTTCGGGGCCGTGAAACCGTTGGAGATGGCATCGACCACCTGGCTGCGGACAGCGACCTTGCTGCGCTCCTTGATGTAATCGTCCTGGCGGATGCCGGCATTGCGAAGACGCGAGACGAAAAGCTCGCGGTCGAACTGGCCGTTGACGGCCTTGAAAGCCGGATCGTCGGCGATCAGCTGGGCGAGGCGATCCTGCGACAGGCCGAGGTTCATGTCTTCGGCGAGTTGGTCGAGCGAGGCGCCGGCGACGAGCTGAGCAAGCACCTGCTGCTCGATGCCGAAGGCGCGGGCCTGCTCGGGGGTGAGGCGCGTGCCGAACTGCTGGCTGACGCTTGCCACCTGGCGCTGATAGGCGAGGTGGAATTCGTTGACGTCCACATGCTGATCGCCGACGGTCACGACCGTGGTGCTGTTGCTGCCAGTTATCAGCGACCGGGAGACGCCCCAGATGCCGAAGGACGCGACGAGCAGAAGCATCAGCAGCTTGGCGACCCAGGTCTGAGCAGCTCTTCTCAGGATGTGGAACATAGAAACGCAAACCTCGCAGTATCATTGACCCGCGCGCGGGCGGACATTCGACGTTCCTTAAAACAAACCCGACAGGAAATGAAGGGTTTGTCGTGCGAAAAGCTGCACAAGGCGGGCGCTCAGCCGCTACGGCTTTGCGGTGAACAAAAGATCGGTTGCGGCGGAACCTTTCGGGCCGCCATTTCGTTGAAGCGGCATCCCATGAAACAGGAGCAGACCATGGCAGAATTGAAAACCGCTTCCGCCGAATCCACCGCTGCGCGCGTCAAGGCTGATATAGCAGCAGAGGATCTGTCGGCGCAGGTCGCAGCCCTTCGCAACGATCTCTCCCGGCTGACGGAAAGCGTGGTCGCGCTGGGGCAGGGGGCGAAGTCGGCGGTGACCGACGAGGCTTCGGTGATGACGGAACGACTGCGCGACAAGGTACGCGAAGAACCGCTCGTGGCACTCGCCGTGACCGCAGGCATTGCCTACGTGTTCGGCCTGCTCAGCCGTCGCTGAACGGGAATCTAGAATGAAAAAAGCCGGGCGCTATGAACGCCCGGCTTTTAGTGTTTGCATCCGTCAGCAAAAGGAACCGGCCAGCTGACGCGACCGGGCTCAGCTGGCGCGACCAAGTCAGCGGCGGATGACGCGCCCGATGGCGATCAAGATGCAGGCACCCACGAAACCGGTTATCAGATAACCCAGCCAACCGGCGAGCGGCTGGATGTGCAAAAGACCCAAGATCCAGTTGGCGACGATAGCGCCGACGATGCCGAGCAATATGTTCATGAGCAAGCCCATGCTACTGCTCATAGCCTTTTCCGCCAGCCATCCAGCGACACCGCCGATAATGATGGCTGCAATCCAACCCACGCCTGCGCTTTCCATGGTTATCTCCCTCCTGGCAAAACGAGTCACAGAATGCACGAAACGAGAGGAAGTTCCACTCCCAGTTACTGAGATTGCTTGCAGGTTCAACAACTTATGTGACTCACGGCTGCAACATGGTGACCGGAGAGTAGAGCGCGTGGGCGGCAATCTGGAACAGGAGGCCAGCTATGGCGAGCATTGCGAAGCTGAACGGCATAATCAAGCTTTTGCTAAACATCTTTCCTCTCCCGTTTTGCGTAAAGCATAAGCGGAAGCTGACGGAGCGCAACAATATTGTTAACGGATAGTTAAAGCTGGCAATTAATTAAAATTCAATACATTCACTGTTGTCGTAATACTTGCGGGTGACGAAACGTTTCTTCTGCAGCCTTGCCGTGTCAGCTGACGATCATCTACGATCTTTGCGCGCCAGGCCTTCCGGTCTGCGACACCTCGCCCACATTGGCTACAGAAGCAGTTGCACCCGAAGATGCAATCTCTACGGATCGCAGAAAAGCGGGCCGGAAACGGTCGGCGCTATTCCAGTAATCACAGCCGCTGGCGGGCAATCAGGTTCGATGAACGATCAGCATGTAGAAGAGGAAAGACGCCGTTGCGACCGTTGCGGCGAAGGCAATCTGATAATCCATGTCGTTAACCCCGGTTTGGATAGCTCCCATTAACGCCTGCGGCGTCGCGGGGTTCCATGCCGCCAGTTACCTGCGGATTGATTTTGACGAAGAATTCGTCATCTTCTCTAGAACGGGATGATTTTAGGCCCAGTCAGCCTAAAATCCTGTTCCAAATTGAGAGTTAGAGCATGGTGTCGTCCCAAACGGCTGAAACTTTTGGCATCATGCTCTGAAACGCCATCCAATCCGGGGAAAACACTTGATGTCAAAAGCTTCAATCGCCATCGCCTGCATCTGCCTGCTGACACTTTCGGGCTGCGGCAATACCGCATACGGGCTGAAGAAGGATGGACAGGAAGCGAGCCACGCCATGGACAACGCAACTCATCGGGTGCTTTCCGCCGGCGCCAAGAAGTGACGCAGCCGATGGAATAAAAAAGCCCGCCTGGGGTGAGGCGGGCTTAGAATAACAGGGAGAATGGACGGATAGACTCCGCCTCAACTAATAAAGCATTTTCTTAAAGGCATGGCTTTACGTCATTCGACGTAACAGCGCCGACAACGATCCGATGCGACCGTAATTCTAAATCGAATCAGGGATATCGGGATCAGGTCAGAAGTTGCCCCAGTTCTGAGCGCGGGCACGAGCGCGAATAATCCGGTATTCGCGACCGCCATAGAGCGAGCCGATTGTCAGCAGAAGCGTCAGAACGTCCCAGATGATATGCATGTTATCCTCTTAGGTTGGACGGCCCTGCCGCCGATCGGTGAAGATACAATAGCAATCTTTCGAACGTGCTTATATGACAAGAAATCAGGATGAGCGGGAAGGCCGGCAGGGCGCTTCCGCAGAGGAGAGGTGGCGTTGCCGCCTTGGAGCAGCAAAGTGAACAGATTCGACGGCGGCTTATGACGATTTTCTCTGTCCGCCACATCACGTCCTATCGTTACGTCAGGGAGGTCGAATTCGGCGAGCATCGCTTGATGTTCCGGCCGCGTGACAGTTTCGACCAGCGGCTGATGGAAGCGTCGTTGACGATCTATCCTGAGGAAAGTCGTGTGCGCTGGATCCACGATGTTTTCGGCAATTGCGTGGCGCTCGTCGATTTTTCGAGGCCGGCGTCCGAACTTCGTTTCGAAACCTGGATCACGCTCGATCATACGCCGCAGGTCGCCCTGGATCTCAAGGTCGACGACGCGGCCCTGACCTATCCATTCTCCTACGACAAGGACGAGATCGCCGATCTGACGCCGGCAATGCAGCGCCATTATCCCGACCCGAACGACGAGGTCGGACGCTGGGCGCGCCAATTCCTGCGCCAAGGGCGTCCGACGGAGACCGGGCACCTGCTGATGACGCTCTGCTACGCCATTCGGGAAAGCTTCGTCTATGCGCGGCGCCAGGAACATGGAACGCAGACGCCGGTGCAGACCTTGCAGCTTCGCTCCGGCACCTGCCGGGATTTCGCGCTGCTGATGATGGAGGCGGCACGCATCCTCGGTCTCGCGGCGCGGTTCGTTACGGGCTATGTCTATGTTCCCGACCGGGACGGTTCCACCGTGCTCGGCGGCGGTTCCACGCATGCATGGTGCCAGATCTATCTTCCAGGCGCTGGCTGGACGGAGTTCGATCCGACCAACGGCATCGTCGGCAACCGCGATCTCATTCGTGTCGCGGTTGCCCGCGATCCGCGCCAGGCAGTCCCGTTGAGCGGCAGCTATGATGGGGATGGGAAGGATTTCGACAGCATGACGGTGCAGGTCAACGTCACCACGAGGTAATCTGGATAGCCGCGTGGTGACAGTCCCGATCCTGTGGGAACCGGGTAGCGCGATCAGCGTTCTCTACTCACCGCTGCCAAAGCGGAGACGCGACAAGGAAGCCACAATGAAGATACGCGCCGGGTTTAATCTGGGCTACGAATGCATGCAGCCAACGCCGATGCTGCTCGTCCTCAATATCCATCCCTCCCGTCGTGCCGATCTTCTCAGCGATCAGATCCTGACATTCGACCAGCCCATCGAGGCCTGGAGCTATACTGATGTGTTCGGCAACGCCTGCAGCCGGATCGTCGCCCCGCCGGGGCGGACGACGATCTCGACGGAATTCGAGATCTATGACAGCGGCCAACCCGACATCGTTCCCGACGATGCCGTTCAGCACGCGATCAATGATCTGCCGGACGATGTGCTGGTCTTCCTGCTCGGCAGCCGTTATTGCGACACCGACAGGCTTGCAGATTTCGCCTGGGCCAGGTTCTCGTCGACGCCGCTCGGCTGGGCGCGTGTCCAGGCGATCTGCGATTTCGTCCATGATCACATCACCTTCGATTACCTGAAGGCCGACGTGCTCAGGACCGCACATGGCGGCTTCACCGACAAGGCGGGCGTCTGCCGCGACTTTGCCCATCTCGCCATCGCACTTTGCCGATGCATGAATATCCCGGCACGATATTGCACCGGCTATCTCGGCGATATCGGCGTCCCGATCGATCCCAATCCGATGGATTTCAGCGCCTGGTTCGAGGTCTTTCTCGGCGGCCACTGGCATACGGTCGATGCCCGCCACAACACGCCGCGCATCGGCCGGATTCTGATGGGAACCGGCCGCGACGCCACCGACGTCGCCATGTCGACGGCCTTCGGCCCGGCAACACTCTCCCGTTTCGAGGTGACCACCGAGGAAGTGCCGCAGGAGGCGGGGAAAGCCGATTGATCGGCTGCGGCCTTCCGATGCGTCGACACCGAGCATCGCGGGCGAGGCAGATCCTATGCCTTCTTCAAAAACTCGGTTTTCAGCACGAGGCCTTTAACCTGCTTGGTGCTGCACTCGATCTCGCCTGGATTGTCCGTCAGGCGAATGCCCTTGACCAGCGTTCCACCCTTGAGCGTCTCCGAGGTTCCCTTGACCTTGAGATCCTTGATCAGCGTCACGGAATCGCCATCGTGAAGCTGGATTCCGTTGCTGTCCTTTACGATGATGTCGTCGGCCATGATGTCTTCCCTTGATGATCCGGACGGAAAATCATGTTGGCTTGGAATAGTCAACGATCAGTCGGCCTGACCTTCGGCCCGTAGGCGGCCCTTCAATCACACCGCCGCGCAGGCATCCCGAACGCAGCCGCGCAGCCAGCGATGTGCTGGATCGGCCTCCATCCTGGGGTGCCAGAGCAATGAGACCGTGATCTCCTGCGTCGGGACGGGGAGGGGGAAACTATGCATTCCCTGGCGTAAGGCTCCCGTATGTCGTTCCGGCACGCTGGCGATCAGATCGGAGACGCGGGCGAGCGCCAGCGCGGTGGAAAAACCGCTGACGATGGTGGCGATCTGCCGTTCCAGCCCGAGCGCGTTCAAGGCTTCATCGATCGGTCCCTTGTCGAGCCCGCGCCGCGAGACAGTGATGTGCCGGCCGGCCGCATACCGGGAGGGCGTCATCTCGCGCTCGCAAAGCGGATGCCCCAAGCGCACGACACCGATGAAACGATCCCGGAACAAGGCCTGCGCCCGCACCTCCGGACCGGTCCTCTCGCTGACGACGCCGGTTTCCAGATCGACGGTCCCATCGCGAAGCGGGCTGCTGTCCTTGTCCGGTTTCTGCACGAAGCGTAGCCGCACGCCGGGCGCTTGTCGGCCGAGGCGAGCGATGAGATCAGGCCCGAAGCTCTCGGCAAAGCCTTCGCTGGTGCGCAGCGTGAACGTCCGGACCAGCCGTTCAAGATCAAGCGCCTCGGCAGGACGCAGAACCGCCTGTGCATCCTCGACAAGCCGGGCAACCCGCTCGCGCAGTTCAAGCGCGCGCGGCGTTGGGACGAGGCCGCGGCCGGCGCGAACCAACAGCGGATCGCCGGTCGTCTCGCGCAATCGCGCTAAGGCCCGGCTCATCGCCGACGGGCTGAGCCGCAGCCGTTGCGCCGCACGCGCAACGCCGCCCTCGGCAAGCAGCACATCGAGGGTGACCAGCAGGTTGAGATCGGGTGTCGACATGCATCAGCCATAACACGGTTTCATGCTGATGTGGCGCCAAACGCATGAATGAAGTGCAAATCATGCGCCTTTCGCCATATCAAGCAGAGGACTAGTTTTTCATCAGTTCCATTCGGGGAGCTAAGAGAAAACGGAGTTCACGGGTGAAATCGATCATTGCAGCGCGAGGCGAAACAGTCGCCGAGCAAGCACCCTCCATACGATGGGCGCTTGCCAGTCTTTCCCTCTCCATGTTGCTGCCATCACTCGGCACCAGCATCGCCAATGTCGGCCTGCCGAGCTTGGCGCAGGCGTTCGACGCACCCTTCCAGGATGTGCAGTGGATCGTTCTCGCCTATCTGCTTGCCATCACCACCCTGATCGTCAGCGTCGGACGGCTCGGCGACATCACCGGCCGCCGTCGGCTGCTGCTCATCGGCATCCTGCTCTTCACGCTGGCCTCGATCCTCTGCGGCGTCGCGCCGACACTATGGCTGATGATTGCCGCGCGCGCTGTGCAGGGTCTGGGTGCGGCCATCATGATGGCGCTCACCATGGCCTTTGTCGGCGAAACCGTGCCGAAGGCGAAGACAGGGAGCGCCATGGGGCTGCTCGGAACGATGTCAGCGATCGGCACCGCTCTTGGGCCTTCGCTCGGCGGCCTGCTGATCGCCGGGCTCGGCTGGCCGGCAATCTTTCTCGTCAACGTGCCGCTCGGCATTCTGACCTTCGTTCTCGCCTATCGCCACCTGCCTGCCGATATCAGCAAGGGGAAGACGGATCGGAAGGGCTTCGACATGGCGGGCACGCTGCTGCTTGCGCTGACGCTCTCGGCCTATGCGCTGGCGATGACGATCGGGCACGGCCGCTTTGGCCTGCTCAACATCGCTCTGCTCTCGTTTGCCGTGCTTCGGCATCGGTTTCTTCGTCTTCGCCGAGGCGAGAGCGACATCGCCGCTGATCCAGTTGACGGTGTTCCGCAATCCCGTGCTCAGCGCCAGCCTGGCGATGAACGCACTGGTTTCGACCGTGATGATGGCGACGCTAGTGGTGGCGCCATTCTACCTTTCCCAAGCGCTCGGGCTCAATCAGGCTCTCGTCGGCATCGTCATGTCGATCGGCCCCGTCATCTCCATCTTGAGCGGGGTCCCGGCCGGCCGCCTGGTCGACCGTCTGGACACGTCCTTCGTGGTTGTCGCAGGGCTCGTCGCCATGACGGCAGGCTCCATCGCCATGGCCCTGCTTCCCGGGATATCAGGCTACATCACCGCCATCGCCATGCTGACGCCCGGCTATCAACTGTTCCAGGCGGCCAACAACACCGCTGTCATGGCGGATGTCCGTCCCGACCAGCGGGGCGTCATCTCCGGCATGCTCAACCTGTCGCGCAATCTCGGGCTGATTACCGGCGCATCCATGATGGGCGCCGTCTTCGCGCTTGCCTCGGGAACATCCGATGTCGCTGTGGCGCATCCCGAAGCCGTTGCCTCAGGCATGCAGATCACCTTCGCCGTCGCGGCAGCACTGATTATCGTCGCGCTCGCTATTGCGCTCGGGACTTACCGCCGCCGCCGAGCGCTCGGGGAGAGTTGAGCCCGGCACTGATCTGCAGCGCCAGCGAACCCCCGACCAAGGTCCGATCCATCCCGGACTTCGTGCCCATAGGAACTTTCCGTCGATGCAATAGGTAGCTTCGACATGCGTGGAGGTGTTCGGAGTTTTGCTGTGACTAAAATGTTCGTTGCGGGGATGATACTGACGCCTCTAATCTTCTGGGGTTCTGTCGGCGTCCTGATATATTCGTACTTCTCGTGAGGGCTGTCCGGCGAAACATCGACTTCGCCGAGCCCATATTTTCGAAACATTCTGCGCCTTGACGATACCGGCCTCGATGGCGCCGAAGAGATACAGGGCGCCCACGTATAGGGATCAGTTCGAGTGGCCACGGAAGATCGCAACGGCCGCCGTGACCAGCGCGGCATTGTCGTTCGCAATCGTCCCACCCGGGAGGTGCTTGCCATCTTCCAGGCCGATGCGGGTGGAGTAGCGCCGCTCGCGCGCCATCCTGACGAAGGGCCAGACGGTCTCGTCGAAACCGTGCAGAAGAATGGGCCGCTTGACCCGGCTATCCCTGAGCACGTTGATGATGCCGTCCGCGATATCGCATGCGCGCTGCAAATCCTGTTCGTCATCGAGCTCGATGAGCACGCGAAAGACCCGCTCATGATCATCGAGGCCGATGTAGCGCTCCACATCGGCGACCGATGCCAGTCCGACCTCGATGCCGACACCCTTCTGCCGCAGCAGCTGCATGATACCGGGCGCATCGTCTTCCGAGAGGTTCACCGAGGCATAATCCGGCAGAACGCGCCAGCGGCGGATGGCTTCCCGCGTTTTCTCCCGATCGCCTTCGATCCAGGCGCCGGTTGAAACGCCGATCAGCGTTCCCGGACAGACACGGCGGATTGCGCCAACCGCGTCGTCGACGGCGACAAGGCTCTCCCTGCCATCGGCTTCGCGCGGATGGACGTGGAGCTCCGCAGCGCCGGCAGCAACCGAAGCCGTGGCATCACGCACCATGGCATCGATCGTCAGGGGAAGACGGGGATGGAAATCGCTCGACCGCGCGCCGTTGATGCAAGCTTGAACGATCATAAAACGAGCCTCGCGCTTGTTGTGCCGCTTAAGCACCCGGCATACCAAATTGGAAACCTGAAGACCTAGGGGCGCTGCCAAACAAAGTCACTTCCCTTGCCGTTGCGGCCCAATAATATCAAATCAGTCGAGATAGGCGACTGCTGCACTCGTGCAGGGTCAAGCTGCGCGCATGCCGACCGGAGGACGGCCACGTGATCTCGTGGCAGCGACGTGACGTCAATCTGCCGCCCGACCCCATTCTTAAGTTAATGGCGGTCGCGTCCTACGGCAGCATCTACATCATCTCATTGTCGACGCAAAGGAGCAGGCGTGAAACTCATTTATTGCCCTCAGGGAAGACCAACCTTCCTGACGGTTGGATCTCGTGCAAACTCGCAATTTTCGGAAAACGACATATGGCGGAAGAGGTGGGATTCGAACCCACGGTACGGTTTCCCGCACGCCGGTTTTCAAGACCGGTTCCTTAAACCACTCGGACACTCTTCCATCTGATTGAAAAGGTCATCAACATTGTGTTGATTTCTACCAACCGGACATTGCAGCCGATTTGCTACCCAATCACTCGATGGCTGGCTTTTTAGCAGCTTTGATAGCAGCGTCAACTTGCTCTTCAGCATTTGCCGGCATCTCCGTTGTGACGGGCGAATAGCTCGAGCTGGGCCGATCTTCAGCTGTTCCTCAGCCCGCGCGAGCCGATCGCAGTTCCAGCGAAGGTGAGCTGCTGGTCAACCCGATGCTGCTGAACAGCTCAACCCTGTTGCGACCCTTGTTTTTGGCAAAATAGAGCGCCTGATCTGCACGCTTCTGGACGTTTTGTTCGGTCAGACCCGCTTCCCAAAGTGCCACACCTGCACTGACGGAAGGTGTGATCTGATTTCCTTCGAAGACAAGGCTCACGGCGTTGACAGCCTCGCGTATCTGCTCAGCGACCGCAAAAGCAGAGGATTGCGTTTGGCCGCGAAGAAAGAGGCTGAACTCCTCGCCGCCCAGCCGACCGAACGCACAGGAAGGGGGGACACTCTGAGCAATCGTCCGGGCCACATTTATGAGAACGACATCGCCTTTGTCGTGTCCGTACATATCGTTAACACGCTTGAAAAAGTCGATATCGATGAGGACGAAGGCGTCCCCAGCGCCGAGGACCTTCGGAAGGGAATTGAAGAAATGCTGCCGGTTGGGAATGCCGGTCAGCATATCGGTATTTGCAAGTCTGATAAGCTTTTCTTCGGCTCTTTCCTGGACGAGGACGAGCACGAACAGAGCCACTGCAAAGTGACAGATGATCAGCAGAAAGAATGCGTAGCGCGGGGGAAGAGGCGCATCGTCTGGAAAGATGAAACCAACGACGACCAAAGCAGAGAGAGACGTCGCCACCCATATTGAGGCGGAAAGGCCGAGCCGTGCTGTAAGACGCTCGCGGAAGAAGTCGCGGGCGATCACGAAACCTGACAAGGCAAGCAGGATGGTGGCGCTGCCATTGAATACGGATGCTCTCAACCCATTGTTCAAATACCATGGCGTGATCGTCGCACTCAGCGTCAGGACGATGGGCAGGAGCAACGGCCACCAGTCTCGTAGAGAGTTTTGACGCCGGCTGAGGCCGAAAAGCCCAACTGCCATCAGCCCGTAGCCATTGGCACCCAGCGAAAAGCTCCAGAACGTCCTGGCATCACTGGACATGTGAAGGCTCTCATCTAAACCGGCGAGCGTCGAGGCGATCGCCATTAAAGAGAAACCGAGGGCAAGTACGCCGAGCCCTGGCGTCGATCCAGAACGCCATCTCACGTAAAAGAAGCAGATCGCTCCAACGATGAAGGAAGACTTGTGTAGAAGAAGGACTGTCGCAAGATCCATCGCCGGAATCCGATGTGAGATGAGAAGCGGCTTCCGAATAGCGGCTAAAATCTACTTTTCGATGAACGCCGCGCGACCTTCTGACGGCGGAACTCGCTGCTCTTCTGGAGACTGCCGACCGAGACCGTTGGGAGCCCGTTCCATATATTGGAAATGACTCGCGTTCTCCCCGACTTGAGCGTTAACTGTTTTGTTCTGGCGGAGGAAACAAACCATGGCCATGTATCTCACGCGCTTCAGCTACACGCCCGAGACCTGGGCACGGATGATCGAAACCCCCGAGGATCGCCGAGAGGCGGCAGGTAGTTACATTGAATCCGTGGGCGGAAAGCTCCATGGGTTCTGGTACGCCTTCGGCGAGCATGATGGTTGGAATCTGTGGGAGGCGCCTGACAACGTATCGATGGCGGCAGTCGCGCTTGCTATCGGTGCAGGAGGCGCGCTCAGCTCCATGGAGACCACTGTCCTCCTCAGCGTCGAGGATACGATCGAAGCCTTGGAAAAAGCGAAGTCGATTCGATATCGTCCACCGGCAGCATAGGTGGCGGCCTACTGCTTCCTATCCATGTCGACGATGAGTGTTTCGCGCGTGTCTCGTTTCCGGCGCAAGCTCTCTTTGAACTGCGCCGGAGACATGAGACATCTAACTTCCGTCAGATCCCAGGCCCCTCGGGCCGTTGAGTTGGTTCATATCCTCGCTGAGAGATCGAACTGCCTCCATCGTCACGGCGAGTGCTGACATCAGGATTGCTACGTCATTGTCGTTATCTGGCTGGGAAAGCGCGCGAGATCGGGCATGCAACTGCTGGCTGACTGTCTCGAGCTGCATAATGGTTTCATCGTTCATGGTGATCCTCCAAAGGTCTAAAACTTCAAAGTCCGTGGCGGACAATTCGTTCCCATACAGAAGGAAGCGCCGCCCCGCTGCCGCGCATTAGATGCGCGCGGGCCATGTTTCAACATGGAGCTTTGGGGTGTCCGGAAGCGCCGGATGTTCACCATATGCCCCGCTTCGGCACGATGATTTCGGGCCTCATTGCGGCGGCGGAAGGGCAGGCGGAAAGCGCTTTCGTTAGTGATTTATAAACCATAATCATTAGAATTGTCGCTATCGCTGCGAAATCGTTCGTAAATTTGCCACGAACTTAGCAAGATTAAAGCCTCGTTAGGCGGGTGGGAATAAGGCGTTGTTGGCCCAAGATGGGGCAAGGTTCCTTAACCATAACGATCTTTGAGCGGCGTGGGGCATATGAAACTGGATTACGGGGCGGCGTCTTTCGCAACGACAGCACGGTGGCTGGCGATCTCGGCGATGTGTGCGACGGTTGCGGCGTGCGGCACGACACAGGCGGTGCCGAAGAAAAAATCCCACGGCAAAGAGTACTTCTCCGAATCCGAATATGGCGTGAAGGCGAGCCCGCGAGTCGCCACCGGCAACAATATCCCCAAGGGCGGCGGCCGCTACATCGTCGGCAACCCTTACGAGGTGAAGGGCAAGTGGTATTATCCGAAGGAAGATTTCGCCTATAACAAGGTCGGCGTCGCCTCCTGGTATGGTTCGGCCTTTCACGGGCGCCTGACGGCGAACGGCGAAGTGTACGACCAGATGCATCTTTCCGCCGCGCATCCGACTTTCCCGCTCCCGAGCTATGCGCGCGTCACCAATCTCGAAAGCGGTTCCTCCGTCATCGTGCGCGTCAACGATCGCGGTCCCTATCACGAAGGCCGGATCATCGACCTTTCCAACAAGACGGCCGACATGCTGGATCTGCAGCACAGCGGCACCGGCAAGGTGCGCGTGCAATATGTCGGCCGCGCCCGCATGGACGGCCACGACATGCCCTATCTGATGGCCTCCTACGCGCCGAAGGGCAGCCGTATTCCCGGCGTCAATCCGGAAGGCCAGATTGCAACCGGCGTGATGGTCGCCTCCAACAGCCGCAAGATCAGCCGCGACCAGCTGCAGAGTTCGGAGGATTACGAGACGCCGGACAACGTGCCGGTACCGAGGTCGGCCACTTCTTATGCCGGCTCGACGCCGAGCGCACGCTACAATGCAGCACCCGCTGTGGCACCGGCTGCCCATGTTCTGGTGGCGCCATCAGCGCCGTCCTTCAACAATGGCGCGCAGGCCATGGACCAGATGGTCGTGCTGCCGGAAATCGGTCCGATGCCCTATGAGCGGCCCCAGAATTCGCTGGCGCTCGGCTACCAGAACGAAGAGGTGAAGACGGTGACCGTCGATCTCGCCTTCGACGCCGTGATGGTTCGCAATGACGGGCTGACGCAAGAGTCCATCCTTGCATCGGCCAAGCGCCAGCACGCAAAGTCCGCCGCCCGCTGAGCATGGCATTGCATCGAATTCCCCCTCGCTCTAACCTCCCGACATACGCCGCTCCATAAATGGAAATTGCGATGCTGAAGCCCGCGCTTCGCCTGCTTGCATGCCTGATGCCGTTCGCCACCGGCGCCTTTGCAGCCGATGGCGGTGCCGCCGGCTTCGCCACCAAGGCGGCGCAGGCCTATATGATCGAGGCTGCCACCGGCACGGTGCTTCTCGCCAAGAACGAGGACCAGAGCTTTTCGCCGGCTTCGCTTGCCAAGCTGATGACGATGGATCTCGTCTTCGAGGCGGTGACCAAGGGCCAGATCACGCTCGACACCGAATATCCCGTTTCCGAATATGCCTGGCGGACGGGCGGCGCGCCGTCGCGGACGGCAACGATGTTTGCCGGCCTCAAATCGCGCGTGCGCGTCGAGGACCTGATCAAGGGCGTCGCCATCCAGGGCGCCAATGACAGCTGCATCATCCTCGCCGAGGGCATGGCCGGAAGCGAGCAGCAATTTGCCGTGTCGATGACACGGCGTGCTCGTGAGCTCGGCATGGAGAAGGCAGAGTTTGGCAACTCCACCGGCCTTCCTGATGGCAAGAGCAAGGTGACGGCACGCGAGATGGTGACGCTCGCCGCCGCCCTTCAGCAATCCTATCCGACCCTCTATCCCTATTTTGCGCAACCGGATTTCGAGTGGAACAAGATCTTCCAGCGCAATCGCAACCCGCTGCTCGGGCTCGATCTCGGCGCCGACGGGCTTGCAACAGGCTTTACCGAGGGCGAGGGCTATTCGATCGTCGCTTCGGTTGAGCGTGACGGCCGGCGGCTGTTTGTGGCGCTTGCCGGCATTGCCTCCGACAAGGAGCGGACAGAGGAAGCCAAACGCGTACTCGAATGGGGCCTGACGGCCTTCGAGAACCGGCAGATCTTCGGCGAGAAGGAAGTGATTGGTGCTGCCAGCGTCTATGGCGGCACGGCGCGTACCGTCGATCTCGTCGCCAAGGCACCGGTCAGCGTCTATATCCCGATCAGCAATCCCGACCGGCTGTCGGCGCGCATCATCTATCGCTGGCCGCTGACGGCGCCGGTCAAGCCAGATATCCAGGCAGGGACGCTGAGGATTTTCGCCGGCAGCCGGCTGCTCAGAGAAGTGCCGCTTTATACCGTGCAGGCGGTCGGCGAGGGTTCGCTCAGCAGCCGGGCGGTCGACGCCATGCTGGAACTCGGCGAATCGCTGTTCTTCTCCTGGCTCTGGGACAAGCCCGCACCCGTCTGACAGCTGTTTCCAACGCAAATTGCCGGGAAAGGTGAATATGTCGCCGCGGCGAAAGGTTTTCCTCCCTGATATCTTCGGATAGATAGATAGAAGGAGCGAGGCGCGTGCGGCGCCTGGAATGCGGGAAGTTGTCATTGTCATCCGGTACGGGATTGTTCGTTACGTTTGAAGGCGGGGAAGGCGCTGGGAAATCCACGCAGATCCGCCGCCTCGCCGAGGCGCTGAAGGGCGAAGGTCACGACGTGCTGATGACGCGCGAACCAGGCGGATCGCCGGGCGCCGAAGCCGTGCGCCATGTGCTGCTGTCGGGGGCTGCCGAAGCCTTCGGCACGCGGATGGAGGCGATCCTCTTTGCCGCGGCCCGCAACGACCATGTCGAAGAGGTGATCCGGCCGGCACTTGCATCAGGCAAGGTCGTGCTTTGCGACCGCTTCATGGATTCCTCCCGCGTCTATCAGGGCATCACCGGCAATCTCGGGCCCGATTTCATCGAGACGCTGCAGCGCATCGCCATCAACGGCGTCATGCCGGATTGCACCGTGATTCTCGACATCCCCGCCAAGGTCGGGCTGGAGCGGGCGCAGAAGCGCGCCGCCGCCGACGGTCCCGATCGCTTCGAGAAGGAGCGGCTGGAAACGCACGAAAAACGGCGCGAGGCCTTTCTCGATATCGCCGCGCGCGAACCGGAGCGCTGCCACGTGGTCAACGCCATGCAGAGCGAGGAGGCAATCGCCGCCGAGATCCTGGCGATCGTCCAACAACTGCTGTCGCCCGCCGGCCGTGCCCGAATGCCGGAAGCCGCCCATCATGAGTGAAGCCCATTATGAGTGAGGAAAGGCCCGGACTGCTCGACGGCGCCATCTGGCCAGGGGAAAACACCAGGCTGTTCGGCCATAAGGAGGCGGAAGCATTCCTTGCGCAATCCTATCGGTCCGGCAAGGGCCATCACGCCATCCTGATCGAGGGGCCGCAGGGCATCGGCAAGGCGACACTCGCCTTCCGCTTTGCCAATCATGTGCTCTCGCATCCCGATCCCGAGACAGCGCCTGAGACGATCGGCGATCCCGATCCTGCCTCTCCCGTCAGCCGGCAGATCGCGTCGGGCGCCTCGCACAATCTGCTGCACCTTGCCCGGCCGGTGGATGAAAAGACCGGCAAGGTGAAATCGGCGATCACCGTCGACGAGGTGCGCCGCGCCGGCAAATTCTTCTCGCAGACCTCTGGCACCGGCAACTGGCGGATCGTCATCATCGATCCGGCCGACGATATGAACCGCAATGCGGCCAACGCCATCCTGAAGATCCTGGAAGAGCCGCCGAAGCGGGCGCTGTTCCTGGTGCTCTCGCATGCGCCGGGACGGCTGCTGCCGACCATCCGCTCGCGCTGCCTGCCGCTGAAGCTGGCGCCGCTTGCCGACGATGAACTCTTCGCGGCCCTTGCCCATCTCGGCATATCAGGCGAAGGCGGGGCGGTGCTTTCGGCCGCCAAGGGCAGCGTCGGCGAGGCACTGAAACTCCTGAACTACGGCGGCGGCGAGATCATCGCTGCCTATGACGAGATGCTTACCGCCGAGGGACCGACAGCCCGCAAGGCAATGCATCGGCTGGCCGACGCACTTTCAGGTCGGGAAAGCGACACGATCTTCGATTTCTTCGTCAGCCATGTCGGCGACGACATCATGAACCGCGCCCGCGCGGCGGCCGGCGAGGGGCAGATCGCCGCGGCGGAGCGGCTGGCGCGGCTCTATTCCGAGATCACCGAGCGGCTGACCATTTCCGATGGCTACAATCTCGACCGCAAGCAGACGATCATCAGCATCCTCGCCGATATCAAGCAGCCGGGCCTCTAAAGCGCGTCAACGCTGACACTTTTCGGCATCATGCCTTGATCACCCGGTCAGCAGCTTCAATGCGACGACAGCAAGCGTGGCGGCAAGGACAATGCGGATGGTGCGTTCGTGCAGTTTCGGCGCCAGAAGGCTTCCGATGATGATGCCGGGGATAGAGCCGATCAACAGGGCAAACAGCATCGGCCAGTCGATCTCGCCGATCAGCCAATAGCCCGTGCCGCCGATCAAGGTCAGCGGTACCGCATGGACGATATCGGAACCGACGATCTCGCGCACATCGAGCCTGGGATAAAGGATCAGCAGGATCGTCACCCCCAGCGCGCCGGCGCCGACCGAGGTCAAGGTGACGAGGACGCCGAGAACGAATCCGAGAATGACGGTGAGCGCGAGGATGGTTGTCGGCTTCGGCGGCGTTCGATCGCCGATGGCGCGGCGCGCCAATTCGAGGATCGGGCCACGAAAGACCAGCATGATCGCGGTCATGACGAGAAGCCAGCCGAGCGCCGTGGTGATGGTATTGGTGACGCCGATGCTTTTGCGGTCGACGCCGGCCAACAGCCAGAGCATCAGCAGGGCGGCCGGCACGCTGCCGATGGCCAGGCTGCCGACGATCTTCCAGTTGATCCGCCCATGCATGCCGTGAACGGCTGTACCCGCCGTCTTGGTGATCGCCGCATAGAGAAGATCGGTGCCGACGGCGGTGGCGGGATGGACGCCGAAGAGCAGCACCAGCACGGGCGTCATCAACGAACCGCCACCAACGCCAGTGATGCCGACGAGGGCGCCGACGAACAGGCCGGAAAGCGAATAGAGCGGCTCGAATGTCAAACAAGCGCCCCCGACGGCGCGGGGCCACGACAAATCCGGCAGATAAAAACTGGCACTTCGTTCTTGTCCCGTCCTCTTTCCCAAGACGGGTAGATCGGGCGAGAAGCTGAGTCAAGTTCACGCCCCATCGTCCCGGAAATCATCGACGGCTGGAAAGTTGAGGTTTCGCTTGACGGTGACATGCGCTAAGAGCGGCTGACCATTTTATAGAGTTAGCCGGACATTGGCCGCCATGACAGACAAGACACCCTTCTACATCACCACCGCGATTTCCTACCCTAACGGCAAGCCGCATATCGGCCATGCCTATGAGCTGATCGCAACCGATGCGATGGCGCGCTACCAGCGCCTGGATGGCAAGGATGTCTTCTTCCTGACGGGCACAGACGAACACGGCCAGAAGATGCAGCAGACGGCGCGCGCCGAAGGCATCACCGCGCAGGCGCTCGCCGACCGCAACTCCGGCGAATTCCAGGCGATGGCGACGCTGCTCAACGCTTCGAACGATGATTTCATCCGCACCACGCAGGAGCGCCATCACGAAACGTCGCGCAACATCTGGAAGCTGATGGCCGACAATGGCGACATCTACAAGGACAGCTATGCCGGCTGGTATTCGGTGCGCGACGAGGCCTATTACCAGGAAAACGAGACGGAGCTGCGCGCCGACGGCGTGCGCTACGGGCCGCAGGGCACGCCCGTCGAATGGGTGGAAGAGGCAAGCTATTTCTTCAAGCTCTCCGAATACCAGGAGAAGCTGCTTGCGCATTATGAAGCACACCCCGACTTCATCGGCCCGTCCGAGCGCCGCAACGAGGTGATCTCCTTCGTCAAGTCGGGCCTTAAGGACCTCTCGGTCTCGCGCACGACCTTCGACTGGGGCATCAAGGTGCCGGACGATCCCGCCCACGTCATGTATGTCTGGGTCGACGCGCTGACCAACTACATCACCGCGACAGGCTATATCGAGGACAGGAACGGCCCGCGGGCGAAATACTGGCCGGCCGACGTGCACATCATCGGCAAGGACATCATCCGCTTTCACGCCGTCTACTGGCCGGCCTTCCTGATGTCGGCGAAGCTGCCGCTGCCGAAGCGGGTCTTTGCCCACGGCTTCCTACTCAACAAGGGTGAGAAGATGTCGAAGTCACTCGGCAACGTCGTCGATCCGGTCAATCTGGTGAACCATTTCGGCCTCGACCAAGTGCGCTACTTCTTCCTGCGCGAAGTGTCATTCGGGCAGGACGGCAGCTACAGCGAAGAGGCGATCGGTACGCGCATCAACTCCGATCTCGCCAACGGCATCGGCAATCTCGCCAGCCGCTCGCTGTCGATGATTGTCAAGAATTGCGACGGCAAGATCCCGGAATGCGGGGCGCTCAGCGACGAGGACAAGGCCATGCTGGCTGAGGTCGACGCGCTGCATGCATCGACCCGCGAGGATATGGGCAAGCAGCAGATCCACCGGGCGCTCGCCTCGATCATTTCGGTCGTCTCCGAGACCGACCGTTACTTTGCCGGCCAGGCGCCGTGGGCGCTGAAGAAGGCAGATCCGGAGCGGATGGGCACCGTGCTTTACGTGACTGCCGAAGTCGTGCGTCAGATTGCCATCCTGCTGCAACCCTTCATGCCGGATTCATCAGGCAAGCTGCTCGATCTGGTCGCGGCACCTGCAGACAAGCGCGATTTTGCTGCCCTCGGCGAAGCCGGCCGTCTCATTGCCGGAACGACCCTCGAAGCGCCGACGCCGGTCTTCCCGCGCTACGTGGCTCCGGAGGCTTGAGGCCGTGCTGATCGACACGCATTGCCATCTTGATTTCGCCGACTTCGAGGCGGAACGGGACGAGATTGTCGCGCGCGCGCATCAGGCCGGTGTTGCGCAGATGGTGACGATCTCGACACGGGTGCGCAAGCTCGAGACGCTGCTTGCCATCACAGAGAAATATCCTTCGGTGTTCTGCTCGGTCGGCACGCATCCGAACAATGCCGACGAAGAGCTGGATATCCAGACGGAAGAGCTGGTGCGTCTCGCCAATGCCCATGAGAAGGTGGTGGCGATCGGCGAGGCCGGCCTCGACTATTTCTACGACACGCAAAAGCCCGAGGACCAGCAGACCGGCTTCCGCCGCCACATCGCGGCGGCGCGGGAAACGCAGCTGCCGCTCGTCATCCACAGCCGCAGCGCCGACGAGGACATGGCCGACATCCTGACCGAGGAAAGCGGGAAGGGGGCCTTCCCCTTCATTCTCCACTGCTTCTCGGCAGGCCCGGAGCTGGCCATGACCGGCGTCGCGCTCGGCGGCTATATCTCCTTCTCGGGTATCCTGACCTTCCCGAAGTCGGAAGAGCTGCGCGAGATCGCCAGGACGATCCCGCATGAGCGGCTGCTGGTTGAAACGGACGCTCCCTATCTGGCGCCGAAGCGCTGGCGCGGCAAGCGCAACGAGCCGTCCTACGTCGTCAACACGGCCGAGGTGCTCGCCGATACGATCGGCCTTTCCACCGAAGAGGTCGCGCGGATCACGACGGAGAACGCTTTCCGCCTGTTCTCGAAGATGCCGAGGATCTAGCGGCGTGCTCTACCGGCGGCGTTTCACCATTCTCGGCTGTTCGTCGTCACCGGGCGTGCCCCGCATCACCGGCGACTGGGGCGCCTGCAATCCCGACAATCCGAAGAACCGGCGCACCCGCGCTGCCTTCATGGTGCAGCAATTCGCACCCGATGGCGGTGTCACCACCGTCGTCATCGACACCGGGCCGGATTTCCGCGAGCAGATGATCAGGTCAGGGGCCGACCATGTCGATGCCGTGCTCTACAGCCATCCGCATGCCGATCATATTCATGGCATCGATGATCTGCGCGGCTATTTTCACAATAGCCGCCGCCGAGTGCCGATCTTTGCCGACCAATTTACCATGGACAGGCTGCGGGAAGCCTTCGGCTACTGCCTGGAAACGCCGCCGGGCAGCAATTATCCGCCGATCGTGCTGCCGATCGTCATCGGAAACCTCGACGAGCCCTTAGAAATCCACGGTCCCGGAGGCACGATCGCTTTCCATCCCCATATCCAGCAGCATGGCGACATCCACTCGCTCGGCTTCCGGATCGGCGATGTGGCTTATTGCAGCGATATCAGCGATTTCCCGCCGCAGACCGTCGAAAAGCTTCGGAACCTCGACGTGCTGATCATCGACGCGCTGCAATATACCTACCATCCAAGCCATCTGTCGCTGGAACAGTCGCTCGACTGGATCGGCCGGCTGAAGCCAAAACAGGCGATCCTCACCCATATGCACACGCCGCTCGACTACGACGTAGTGATGGCCGAGACGCCGGACCATGTGGTGCCGGCGTATGACCAGATGAGCTTCGAGACCGAGGTCAGGCTTAAAGCTTGAACCCGCTCGCTTGCACGTAAGGCAGCACTTCGACGCTGCCGCGGTGGATCATGTCGAGCGAGACATAGAGGATGATCAGCAGACCGACGTAGGCGATCCAGCGATGGTTGGTGAGCAGGCGGGCGATCAGGTTTGCGGCGATACCCATCAGCGCGATCGACAGGGCAAGACCGATGACCAGTACGCTCGGATGTTCGCGCGCTGCACCGGCAACGGCGAGTACGTTGTCGAGCGACATCGAGACGTCGGCGATGACGATCTGGGTCGCCGCCTGAAAGAAGGTCTTTTTCGGCGCGCCTTCGGCACCTGTGGCTTCGTGGTTCTCGCCATGGCCGGCGCGAAGCTCGCGCCACATCTTCCAGCAGACCCAGAGCAGCAGCAGGCCGCCGGCCAGCAGCAGGCCGACGATTGCCAGCAGATAGACTGCGACGCTGGCAAAGAGAATACGCAGAACGGTCGCGGCCAGAATGCCGACAATGATCGCCTTGCGGCGTTGCGTGGCCTCGAGGCCGGCAGCGGCAAGGCCGATAACCACGGCATTGTCGCCGGCGAGAACGAGGTCGATAGCGATGACCTGCAGCAAAGCCGTCAGACCGGCTGCCGTAAACATGTCCATATGAATTATCCCCAATGCGTCAAAGCCGTGCTAGCGTCTCGAAGGTTTGACGTCAACCGCCGAGGGATTTCGCGAACGGCGCAATTTGCGACTCTGCGTATTGCCGGCAACGTTATGGAACCGCGGGTGACATGGCGAAGCATCGTTATTCCCATTGCCATTCCCTTGGAACATTCAACTCAGCCACCGGTTCTTCAAGTCAGGAAACCAGATTCCGGCCAACTTCGGATTGGCGGCTGGATCCAGATCAAGAGGAGAGTCCCATGGGCAGCATTTACAGCGATACCAACCCGGCCTTCTCAGGCCCGACAGGCGGCAGCAGCCTTGCTGCATTTTTCGACAACCGATCGGAGGCCGAATCCGCCGTCTCCCGTCTTGAAGACGCGGGCGTGCCGGTTGCGAGAATAAGGCTGATGCCCGGATATGAGGCGGATGGAAAAAATGCCGGCGCGACGAGCGACGACCGCAGTGGCTTCTTCGACGCGCTGGCAGACTTCTTTTTCCCCGACGAGGATCGTGCGGTCTACGCAGAAGGGCTGCGGCGAGGCGGCTTCCTCGTCCAGGTCAATGATATCGATGACGCGCTTTATGAGACCGTCCACGATATTCTGGACGACGAGGGCAGCATCGACATGGATGAGCGGGCAGATCTCTGGTCGTTGGAGGACAGACAGCAAGGCGCATCCAATACCGGCTTTGCCGGCCAACCCTCTGGCGGCAAATCGTCGGAAGATCTCGCTGTGTCCGAGAGCGCGTTCGATGATGCGCGCCCGGTTGCAATGCGCGACACCACGCATGGAAGCGCCAAGGTGCGTGCTTATACCTTGCCCGACCCCGACACCCCGTCATCGGACGAAACCAATCGCCAATCGCAGACACAATCGCAAGGCGGATCTCACGAGAGCCAGGGTTTCCGGCGCGACCACTAATATTATGAGGCCCGGCCGCAATGCCGGGCCTTATTGCCTCTCGCTCACCTATTCGAGGATACGTCCATGCAATCATCCATCAACCGCCACGGCCTTCCGCCAGATCCCGACGAACTGATCGCAGAAGGCGATCCGCCCTTTGCCGATGCCGCTGAGCAAACCGCGCGTGAAAAGGCCGACGAGAGCCTGAACGCCCTGCAGCATGAGGTCAGGCTGCTGAATGCCCGCATAGGCATGCTGCGCGAGGATGCGGAAGCGGCGTTGAAAGCCAAGGCGGCATCGGTGGACGCAAGCGCGCATGTCCAGCTAGGCGAGTATCCCTGGCTGAAACTTGCCGCGGCAATCGGCGCAACCTTCATTGCAGCCACGCTGGTTCGGCGTCTTCCGCTCGGGGCCATGCTTGCGGGATTTGCCGGTCATTTCTCCGAGGCGAGACCGCGGTGACGATCGTTGATGGTGACTGCCTGGTGCGGACGAATATCGTTCCAGGCACCGATGCGCTCATGCCAAAACCAAGCCGGCAACTCCGGCCAAGGTCGCGACACTACCTGCGATCGCAAAACGAACCGCATAAGCGATGCTCCCCATACTTCCTGCAAGAACGGCTTTCGCAAGAAGATTGGCAAAAGCGGCGACCGCTACGGCTCGAGCGGCCGTGTCTGCAGGCACGTGGACGGATGACAGTTTCGCAATGGCAAGCGTTATCGCATCGAGATCGCCCAGTCCTGTGATGAATGCAAGGACCATCAGCGACTGAGTACCAAAAACGATCAAGGTCATTCGCGTCAGGACTGTCACGACGGCGAGAACGAGTGCGAAGCGCAGCACGACCATCACCTCGAGCGGGTTTCGGGGTGAAAAATCGTTGCTGTCATCCGGACGTTGCAGCAATGCGGCGAAGCCGCCTGCTATGGCGAGGGTGGCAGCAGCCGGAGCAAGTGATGGAGCAAGCTCTCCGAAAACTGCCGGTGCTATGACGCCGCAAATCAAAAGCACGCGGGCGAGAGAAACGGCTCCCGCTAGCATTGCTCCCGCTGAGAGGAGTGGCGAGAGGGCAGGCATCTGCTTCGACTGACGGGCAAAGGAAAGCGTCAAGGCCGTCGAGGAAACGATGCCGCCGCTGGCCCCCGTCAGCAGTATTCCGGCGCGGGCGCCGCTCAGCCTGATGAGGATATAACCGGCAAAGGAAACGGCTCCCACCAGGATTGTCATCATCCAAAGCTCGAAAGGATTGATTGTCTGCCAAGGATCAATCGGCCTATTGGGAAGGATAGGGAGGATGACGATGGTCATCGTCAGCAGGATCAGGGCGGCCCTGAGTTCAAGCCAGGTCAACCGGCGAAGAAATCCATGCAACGGCTCCCGCGCTGCAAGAAGGGCCGTTATTGCCACAGCGCTTGCGGCCGTTACCGTCATATCCGCCACGACCGCGCCAAAGCCCAGCGCAAAAACCGCCAGGGCCGCAATGGTGGCGGTGGCGCTGTAGTCCTCTTCTTGTGCCGCCTGCATGCGGCTGAAGAGGAGAACGGTGATGCAAAAGAATACAAAGATAGCTGTCGGTAAAATCGGCCCTGTCACAGGCTGCAGGAAACCGCAGAAGCCGCCCAGGAAACTTGACATGCCATAGGTGCGGATACCGGCTACTCTTTTGCCTGGAGCAGCCTCACGATCCTGCCAGCCGCGCTCAATACCGACAAGAATGCCGATTGCAAGCGCCAGACTGAGGCGCTGGAATGCTTCTGTCGTCACCAATGATGTCATCATCCGATGGGTCCAGACGCGCCGGCCGTTTCATCGAAGGCAGCTGCGCCGTATATGCCATTGCTGTTCATCCGCAAGCTGCTGCTCGGCGGCGTCCGGACGGGTCTGCTCCGCGAAGTGCTGATATTCAATCGCGCATCGCACTTCATCGCTTAGCATAGATCTTTGCCGCTTCGCCCAATGAATTCCGCTTCCTTCCTCATGATGGGGTTCAATATCACGCTCGCGCTTTCGCGGTGGAACGACCTTGATCTTCGTCAAGCGCGGCAGACACCTCTGCGCTATGATAACTCCAATCATCGGGAGGACATCAGCCGTGAAAGCGCAATTCCATTTACCGCTGGCCACCTATCCAGACGCAAGCTCGTTCTCGCTCCTTCAGAACGCCGTCGCTGTTTCCCTTCACCAGAAGGCCGGTTTGACGGCAAGCATGCCGCTGGTCAGGATCGAATCCTTTCAGCCGCGATTTCCATCGCTCCTTGACGTAGACAAAATGCGTGCGGACGCGGAGCGCTTGAGTAAGGACAATGGAACCGTTCTCGGGCAGACACTCCATGATTATGCGAGAAAAGCTGAGGTCGAGGTCGAGATCCAGCCATTCGATGCGAGGGAGCCATTTGTCGCACAAACTCTTGCCGAGCTGTCGCGCGCATACGATCTTTCCATTTTGGAAGCATCTGTGCTGATGAGGCCGCTGATCGAGAGCGTGCTGTTTGAAAGCGGGAGACCGCTCCTGCTTTTTCCCCCGGATAATTTCTGCGGCCGGATCGATGCTGTTGCCGTCGCCTGGGATGGAGGAGCCACTGTCGCGCGGACACTGGCGGGTTCCAGGTTCTTGCTGGAACAGGTTTCGCGTGTCGTCCTGATTTCCATCACCGATGATAAGCAGATTGACGAGCGCAGTCGAGATCACCTTGCGGCTGCACTTCGGAAGGCTGGGCTTGCCGTCGATGTCGCAGCCGTGCAAGGGAAGGGAGACTCACCGGCCAGCGTCATTCAAGCTGCCGCCCTAGAACGCAAGGCAGACTTGCTTATCGCCGGCGCGTTCGGTCATTCGAGGCTGCGCGAATTCATCCTGGGAGGGGTCACACGATCGCTGTTGACCCGCCTCGAAATGCCCACTGTTCTTTGCCACTAACTGCAGTGCGCGCGGCGCGTTGCCGATGACCGCAACGTCCATAACTTCCAGGAGAAGAGCGTCCTCTGAGGGTGCCAAGTATCCAAGGCTCGCACAAACCATCGCCATCACGAAGGTCTGATGCGACAACTGACACTTGGGAAATAATCAATGGACCTGCACGGTGTCCGAAGGCATCGGCTTGGCAAGCTCTTTGAGAATCGCTTCAAGCGCCTCGGCCGTCGCCTGCAGGCCGGATGACCGCGCAATTTTCAAGGCCTCACTGCAGTGAGCAGACAATTGGTCCTGCTTGACCTGATCATTCGTCGGGAAGACGATGCCCGCATATTGCGACGGGTTTCCGGCTTCATTCTTGAAGCACCGGCCGAAGGCAGCCACGGTTACTATTTGCCCGCTTCGATCAAACACCCGATAGTCATGGCGATACGGATCTCCCGTGATCACCGATTCTGAAATCGCCTTGGCGACAGATGGCTTGTCGTCCGGGTGAATCCGGTCAAGGTACCTTATGATCGGCAACCCCGAGATTGTCTCTTCCGGATCAAGCCCAAAGAGGTTTGCCAGCGCCGAATCCGCATAGACCGTGTCGGTCGCCAAATCCCAGGTGAAAATGCCAGGCTCTTCGGCAACGGAAAATTCGGACGTTCCGATGCTGTTAACAAGGTTCATTCCACATCCCCGCTGCTGCCGGTCGATCACATCCCCCCGGCTCTTGAGAGAATAGGACGTGCTCGACCATTTCGCCGCCGATCTTACTGCATAATTCCTCAAATCGGAATCGATTTAAGGGTTCCTCGTTTAGCAGGACACCACTTTGACGGGTTCGATCTGTGCCGGATGAATGGTAAGCTTGCCACCGAAGCTCCGCGCTAAAGGCGACCCGAAACCGCCACACAAGCTCGCCACGCGCAGCCAGCAGCGTGGTTTTCTTGACGCGTATGGCGAAGGTGTGCTCCACCTCGGCTTCGAGGTTCCAACATGCGACGAAGCTGACAAGACCGGCGCGAAGGGTTGACGAAAATCATGACGAAAATCGATCTCAATTCTGATCTGGGGGAGGCGTTTGGACTTTGGCGCATGGGCGACGACAAGGCGATCCTTGACGTCGTTACGAGTGCGAACATCGCATGTGGGGGGCACGCAGGAGATCCCGCGACCATGGTGGAGACGCTTACCCTTGCAAGCGAGCGGGGTGTCGTCGCCGGAGCCCATCCGGGCTTTGCAGATCGCGAGGGTTTCGGACGACGGCTGATCCCCTTGGGCATTCGGGAAGTGGAGCAGCTTGTTGCGACGCAGACAGGGGCGCTGATGGGAGCTGCGGCTCTGGCGGGCGCCCGAGTCCGTTACATCAAACCACACGGCGCACTCGCCAATTGGGCCGCCGACGAACGGCCGGTCGCCGACGCCATCATCCGCGCAACCCGAGCGGTTTCGCCGGATCTTGCCATACTGGCGATCTCCGGCACAGAGCTGGAGCATGCGGCCCGCGATGCCGGGATGACCGTCTTCAGCGAGATTTTTGCCGACCGCGGCTATCTCTCCACGGGTCGGCTCGTTCCGCGCAACTTGCCGGGAGCGATGATCCATGACCCAGCAGAGGCGGCATCGAGATTGATCGGGTACCTGTCCAGCGGCTTCATGCCGACGGTCGACGGCGTTCCGATCCCTCTTGATGCGCACTCGATCTGCGTTCATGGGGACAGCCCAGGAGCACTTGCCATGGCCGTCCACGTACGCCGGGAACTGCAGAAGGCAGGTATCGAGGTGGCACCATTCCTCCAACCGACAAAGGAAAACAGGTGATGGCCAAAGGCTATCTTATCGCCCAGGTTACCCTTACCAATCCGGATGCCTATGGGACCTGCGCGCGGGCCGCAGATGGGGACTTCATTCTGATCGAAGGCGCCGACTGACGTGTCACAGGACTCTTCCGCATCGTCCGGCAGCGTTCCGAACTACCGCCCGGTGGGCGGGCACGCGGTACTCGTCGAATTCGGCACGACCATCGATAGACGGATCCACGATCGGGTCGTCAAGCTGGACGCCGCCTTGAAGGCGGCACCCTTTCCAGGATTCGTCGAAGCCGTTCCGGCCTATGCCAGCATTCTCGTCTGCTTCGATCCGCTCGTGGCCGATCACCGGACGACGGGGGCGGCCATTGCCGAGCGTCTGGGGGCTGAGATTCCAGAGACGATTGGAGCGATGCGCGAAGTCGAAATTTGCTACGATCCTGATCTTGCGCCCGATCTTGCCGCCGTCGCCGAGGCAAGCGGATTATCGCCGGAAGACGTTGTATCCGCCCATCTCTCCGGCGACTACAACGTCTTCATGTACGGCTTCGCTCCGGGATACGCTTATCTTGCAGGCGTGCCCAAAGCCATTCAGCAGCCGAGAAAGCCGGCGCCTATTCGCGGCATCGCCGCCGGAAGCGTGCTGATCGCCGGTCCGCAGTGCCTGGTCAGCACGCTCACCATGCCGACCGGCTGGTGGATCATCGGCCGCTCGCCGACGAAGATCCTCGATGCCGCGTCCAACGACCGTCCATTCCTTTTCGACGTCGGCGACGCGGTGCGTTTCCGCCGCATATCGAGGGCCGAATTCGACGCGAGGTGCCTCGCATGAGCGAAGCTGTGCTTGCAATCAACTTCGCGGGTCCTCACGTCGCGATCCAGGACGAAGGACGTCACGGATTGATGCGGTATGGCGTTCCGGCCTCCGGTCCGATGGACAGGACCTCGTTTGCCGCCGCCAACGCCGCCGTCGGCAATCCTGCCGGTCAGCCCGCAATCGAAGTCTCCATGGGCGGCCTGGTTCTCGACTGCGTGTCGGGGGACGTTACATTCGCCGTCGCCGGAGGAGGCTTCATCGTAGAGCATGCCGGCGACAAGCGCGGCGCATGGATGGTCGCCACGCTGAGGGCCGGGGAGCGGCTGGCCATCCGTCCGGGACACTGGGGAAGCTGGACATATCTGGCCTTCGCCGGTCATATCGAGGCGAAGACCTGGCTGGGCAGCATGTCGACGCACAGTCTCTCCGGCCTCGGCGGCGGGCGCCTTGCAGCCGGTCAAACGGTCACCGTCGCCGATCCGGACGTGCGGGATGATCGACATGGTCCGATCATATGTCCGGTCATCGCAAGACCGCGATCCGAGCTGCGTGTGGTGGTTGGTCCACAGGATCGGTTCTTCTCGAAAGAAACCCTGTCGAATTTCCTTTCGTCGCCTTTCCGCCTGAGTGACGCCTATGACCGCATGGGCGTACGCCTACAAGGTCCGTCGCTTGCACCAAGCGTCGCGCTGGACATGCCGTCGGAAGCGATCGTGCGGGGCTCGGTGCAGGTTGCCGGAGACGGTGTTCCCGCCATTCTGCTGGCCGACCACCAGACGACCGGAGGGTATCCCAAGATCGCCACGGTGGTGGATTCGGATCTGGACGCCTTCGTCCAGCTACGCCCACGCGACCATGTCGGCTTCCTGGCCGTGACGCCGCAGCAGGCGATCGAGAACATTCGGCTTCGGGCTGCGACTATGTCCCGTTACCTCGCGGCGGTCCGCGACGGACCATGGAACGTCCTTATATAGGCGTGTCGATCTGAAGGGCAGGGCGGCGATAGACGCTTGGAGCTGCCGTTAGCTCGAAGTAGTGTTCAGAAAATCCAGATAGAATTCGGGGGCACCATGGATTTTCTGAACGTCGCGGCGATCGTTTTCTTCCTTCTCGTCTGGGTGGCGGTCGAGCCTTTGATGGCAGCGGGATGGCCGAGAAGGAACGATAGCCTTTCCGTCGATATGGTGCGCATTCGCACAGCCTGGATGCGCGAGGTTCTGACGCGTGACAACAACTTCATCGGCGACGCCGCGATCCTTGGGCACACGATCAATTCGGCATCCTTCTTCGGCTCCGCCAATCTCATCGTCATCGTTGGGCTCAGCGGCGCGCTGTTCATGGAGCCGAACTATGGGTCGGGTGGCGGGCTGATCGCAATGTTTGCGGCCCAGGACCCAGCGTGGTTTTTCCAGTGCAAAGTCCTCCTGATCATGGCGACGCTGCTGCGGGGACTATCCGATTTCATCTGGGCGGTCCGGCAGATCAACTACTGCCTGGCGGCGATCGGGGCGAGCCCATCCCGCGATGAGGAGAGGGACATCGCCGGCTGGACGAACGCCCTGACCCTGGTTTTGAACCCTGCGCTTCGATCGTTCAGCGTCGGCGTCCGGTCTTATTACTTCACCTTCGCAGCCGCCTTCTGGTTTCTCGGGCCAATCCCCTTCGCTGTTGCGACCATCCTGAGCGTCGGCATTTTGATCTGGCGTCAATCCTGGTCGGATGCCGCAAAGGGGATCATGGCCATACGCAAGCTGCTTGACTAGAACAGGATGATTTTAGGCGCGGTCAGCCTAAAATTTGAATCCTGTTCTAAATCTGAGAGTTAGAGCATGATGCCGTTCGAAAACGCGCACACTTTTTGGCATCATGTTCTAAAGCCTAGCCTTAGGCTGGGTTGCACATAAGCGGTATTGGCGGTGTCCGATGGATCGTCTCGAAGCGATGCGCATGTTGCTGGCCGTCGTCGACGCCGGAAGCATCTCGGCCGGCAGCAGGAAGCTCAACGCGCCTCTACCCAGCGTCAGTCGCAAGGTGGCCGAACTTGAACGCCATCTTGGGGCGAACCTCATCGTTCGCACCAGCCGTAATCTTCAGCTTACCGATGCGGGGCGCGACTATGTCGACGCCGCCCGAAAGATCATGGCGGATCTGGAGGAGGCCGAGCGAAGGGCGTCCGGGGAATACCAGACACCCAGAGGCGTGCTGACGATCACGATGCCGATCGAGTACGGCAGCCGCTACGTCCTGCCCGTTGCGCTGAGCTTTATGGAAAAATATCCCGAGGTATCGCTGAACCTTCTGTCGCTCGACCGCACGGTCGATCTCGTGTCCGAGCAGGTGGATATCGCGATCCGTCTCGGCGAGCTCGCCGACAGCGCCCTCCATGCCGTCAAGATCGGTGAATTCCGCCTATTGACCTGCGCCAGCCCCGCCTATCTTGAGCGGCATGGCACACCTGAGCGTCCCGGCGATCTCATCCATCGAGACGGGATCATCTTCAACAAGCGGACATTCTTCTGGACATTCGACGTCGACGGCACGCCGATGGAGGCGGTGCCCTGCAACCGGCTGGAGGTAAATACCGCGGCGAACTGCGTGGCGGCGGCCGTCGGCGGGGCGGGGATCGCGCGGCTGTTCGATTATCAGGTTCCCGACGAACTGGCGTCTGGCGCGCTCGTTCCCATCCTCCGCGATTTCGACGGCGCGCCGCAGCCTATTCATATCGTCTACGCCCGCCAGGGGCTTCTCGCCTTGAAGGTACGGGCTTTCGTCGACTGGTCATTGCCACGGCTGCGCGAGTCATCACAAAGATAATCAAACATTATCTGAATGATGCGCGGATCTCTTCAACCGTTTGTTTCGAGTTCTGAAGATGCGGGAAGTGACCGACACCTGAGAGGATATCGACTTTTGCATCGATCTTGCCGGCGAACTCGATGCCCATCTCGCTTGTGATGTAGATGTCCTTCTCGCCCCAGACCACCTTCACGGGCGTCTTCAGCCGGGTGAGGTTGGCCTCGAGATAATGCTGATCGCCGGTGAAATTCGCATAGTAATGAGCGAAGGCATCCGCTGAAGTCATCCCGTCAAGGCTCCAAGAACGGGTCATGTCCTGCTGGACGTCAGCCGGCAGATCGAATTGTTCAGCGGGAGAGAGGCCGCGCCTGTGCACGTTCTGGAGGATCTCGTCGCTCGTCTTATTCATGTGGGCCCGGGTCGGCGAAGCGGTCGGCTCGGCTTTGAGGTTCTGCAGGTTCTCCCACATATATTGCGGTCGGTCGAACGGCGCGAAGTCTCCGACGATGAGCTGCCTGGCGATCGTCGGCTCGTCGAGAGCAAGCAGCAGGACGGGGAGGGCACCGATGTCAGTCGCGTAGATCACGAGCTTCGATCGATCGATGCCTGCCCGTTCGATATAGGCCTTTAACACCTGGGCGTACGCCCTCGGGGCATAGGAAAACCGTTCCGAAGCCGGGCGCGACGATTGCCCGTAGCCCGGCCAATCGAAGGCATGGACGTCGTAGTCGAGAGCAAGCGTTGTCGCGATGTCGTTCCAGACTGTCAGCGTTTCCGGAAATCCATGCAGGAAAAGCACGGTGCCTTTTGGCGCGGGGGCGCGAACAATCATCCTCCTCAGCGTCAGGACTTCGTCGATCTCGATGAAGCCGACGGCGGCGTGCGCGGCTTGCGTAGAAGCGAAGGCTTCAGACGAGTGGGAAGCGGGAGTTGCCGCAACTGATGCAGCATTTACGGTTTTGTCCTTAGACATAGGATGTCCTTTCTGAACGGCGGTCAGCCAAAGCCCAAAGAGCCGGCTGTCTCCACAAATAATTGGGCACGGCGTCAGCTCGCGGTAGCCGGAGAAAGCGAGAGGAACCCTCTCGACGGCGGCAGCGCTGCAACCCGCTGCCCAAGGCTGACATCTGAACGAGAGGGTGCCTCTCACTTTCCCGAGGTGCCGGCCGGCCGTCGACCCGCCCAAATATTCACCAGCCGCCGATTTGAGACAGCTCGTTGGCGTTTGCGTGCGGAAGGCAGAGCGTCGGCCGCGACAATATAAGGAAGAACTGATATGAACGACATTACCCAAAGCAGACAGCTGGCAGCCGACCCCAACAAGGTCCGCAGCCTCCCTGGCCACGCCACTGTCGGCACGAATGATCTGGATGCCGCGTCGGTATTCTACGACAGACTTCTGGCCGTGTTCGGAATCGGACGAGTCCTCGTCCAGCCTAACCGAGCCATCTACTACGGTCATCGCACGCTCGAATTCGGCATCATCAAGCCGTTCGATGGCCGCCCTGCCACCGTCGGCAACGGTGGAATGGTTGCTTTCGAAGCTCCGTCCCGTTCAAAGGTCGACGAAGCCCATGCAACGGCATTGGCAGCGGGCGGCTCGGACGAAGGGGCTCCTGGTCCGCGTGGCGAGAACGGTGCGGGTCCTTACTGCGCATATTTTCGCGATCCGGAAGGCAACAAGTTTCTGATCTTTCGTTCCGGCGCCGACGCGGCCTGACGTTTTCGGCATTGAAGCGGGGCAGGGCCATGGTTTTCCCCTCCTCGATATCACGAAAGGACACGGCATCATGGCAATGCTGAACGTTTTGAAACACCGCGACGTATCGCGCCGCTCGCTGCTGTCAGGCTTTGCCGCGGCCGGCATAACCGCTGTGCTCCTTCCGCGCGCGTCCGACGCCGCTGATGTCGTTGTCGCGTCCGAGGAGATCCGACCGTTCAAGGTTGATGTCTCCGAGGCGGCGCTTACAGACCTCAGGCGGCGTCTCACCGAGACCCGCTGGCCCGACGGCGAAACCGTCATGGACCGTTCGCAGGGCGTTCAGCCCGACAGGCTGAAGGAACTGGTGCGCTACTGGCAGTCGTCCTATGACTGGCGGAAGGCGGAGAGCAGGCTGAATGCATTTCCGCAGTTTCTCACCAATATCGATGGACTGGACATCCATTTCATCCATGTCCGCTCCCGTCATGAAAACGCGCTGCCGCTGATCATGACTCACGGCTGGCCAGGTTCGGTCTTCGAACTGCTTAATGTCATCGGGCCGCTCACGGATCCGACGGCGCATGGCGGCACGGCGGAAGACGCCTTCCATCTGGTGATCCCTTCGATTCCAGGATTCGGCTTCTCCGGGAAACCTCCGGCAACAGGTTGGAACCCCCAGCGGATAGCCGTTGCCTGGGACGTGCTGATGAAGCGACTGAACTATGACCGCTATGTCTCGCAGGGCGGCGACTGGGGCGCGATCATCAGCGACGCCTTGGGTCGGCAGGCACCCGAAGGGCTGCTCGCGATCCATGTCAACCGAGTCGAGCGTGCTACGACTTTCCCGTCGGACGCAGCGCAGGCTCTTAAAAATGGAGGCCCGGCTCCCGACAGCTTGTCTGCAGATGAAAAGGTTGTCTTCGTTGAGGCCCGGGACTTCCTCAACAACGGCTTCGGCTACGCAGCGATCATGAGCACACGGCCGGAGACGGTCGGCTACGGTATTGCGGATTCTCCAGTTGGCCTGGCCGCCTGGCTTTACGACAAGATCGCCGACTGGGTGTATACACGCGGCGATCCCGAACAGGCTCTTGGCAAGGATGCGATCCTCGACAACATCACACTGTATTGGCTGACGAACACCGGCCCCTCGAGTGGTCGGATCTATTGGGAAAACGTCATGTCGGGCGCCAAGCTCACGGCCGTCAAAGTACCGGTCGCCGTCACAGTGTTCCCCGGCGAGGTCTACAAGCCGCCAAGGCATTGGCTGTCAAAAGCCTATCCGAAGCTCATCTACTATAATCGCGCTTCCAAGGGCGGTCACTTCGCCGCTTGGGAGGAGCCAGAACTCTTTAGTCATGAGATCAGGGACGCTTTCAGAAGCCTGCGGTCTTAAAGCCGCCTAGCCCGTGGTTTGCAGTCTGCGTCCGCCAGACGGGTTCGTCGATTGACGTTGGTCGTGCAACGCTTCACAAAGTCCGAAGTTTCGACCAACCCAGCAAAAGCGACGACACCGTCGCGGGGACCACGGCTATATGCGCATCAACGACGACCGTCATCCCCGCCGAGGAGTGTGCGCATTCCTGACGGTGGTATTTTCAATGCTTCTGCTGGCGAGTGCAAACCCCGCATCGGCGGCTGAGCCGACCAATTCCTCGGCGCCGATCCGGGTTATTATCGAATTGCCGAATGATGATTCCGGACGAGCGCTGGTCAATCGGATCGTTCCGGGCAATCAGGAACCGGCGCAGCCGGTAGCAGTCTCGCAAGAGGCGGCACCGACGTCGATCGCCACGTCGCTGCAGGATTTGCGCCAGAGGTTGCTCACACTCGTCGATGCCGTTCCGACGCTGCCCGGTCAGATCCAATCGGCGATCCAGGTCTTCCAAACGGATGATCGTATCGAACCTGTCGGCCTGATCTTGGCGGTCATACTCTTCGTCGCAGGCGGGTTCGTTGCGCAGCGCCTTGCCTGGTGGTCAGGGCGAGGGCTGCTTCATTTTGTACTGAACGCGCCTGCCGACACAGTCCGGCAGCGGATCAGGCTCCACGCCGCCCGGCTTTCAATGGGTCTTCTGGCGTTGATCGGTTACCTGATCGGAAGTCTCGGCGCGTTTATCCTCTTTCCATGGCCTGCCGTGTTTCGCGATATTGCACTCATCATGCTGTCAGCCGCGCTCATGGTGCGCCTTGGCGTGCTCGTGGGCCGCATTGTCATCGCGCCAGGCGCCCGCCTGCCGCATATGCGGCTTCTGACGCTTGTCACCTCGCTTGCCTGGTTCTGGTACTACTGGCTCCTCGGAATCGTCGCTGTGCTGGCGGCTGGCTGGGCCACCATTGAAATGATCGGGACGATCGGGGCTTCACCCATCTTGCTCGACCTCTTTACCGCAGCATGGCTTGGTGTCGTTTCAATCGCTCTGATCGTTATGATCTGGCTGCGGCACTTTCGTTCCGACGGGCCGCCGGTGAGCCGGCTGGTCTGTGTCGGCTTCAGCGCGAGCATCATAGTATCGTGGCTGTTATGGGTGTCCGGGCTCCACGGGGCATTCTGGACGGTGATCATCATTACGCTTCTGCCTCTTACCGTTGCGGTGGCTCGTGATATCATTCGGCGCATTATTCAATCCGGGGAGGGGCAGGCGGTCGAGGATCCGGCCATCGTCGGATGGTCTGTTGTCATCATGCAAACGCTGCGGAACGGCCTCATCGTGGTCGCCGCGCTGCTCATTGCCCGGGCGTGGAATGTCAATCTCAGTGATCTCGCCGCAGCCGAAACGGTGACCACGCGTTTGATCCGCGCAGGAATCCGCATCGTTATCGTGCTGCTGGTGACCGACGTAATCTGGAAGCTCGCAAGCACGTTGATCGACAGCCAGATGGCGGTGGCGTCGCGAAGCGAGCAGGGGGGACATCACGAGGGTCCCGACGCGCGGCGACGTCAGCGGTTGAATACCCTCCTTCCCATTCTTCGCAATGTGCTGTTCCTGGCAATCGGAGCCGTCGGCTTCCTGATGATCCTGGATGCCGTTGGCATTCAGATCGGACCGCTGCTGGCGGGCGCCGGTGTCGTCGGCATAGCCGTCGGCTTCGGTGCCCAAACACTCGTCAAGGACATCATCTCCGGCGTCTTCTATCTGTTCGACGATGCCTTTCGCATCGGCGAATACATCCAGGCGGCGAAATATAAGGGGACGGTAGAAGGTTTCTCGCTGCGATCGATCCGCTTGCGCCATCACCGCGGCCCGGTCACCATCGTTCCCTTCGGCGAACTCGGCGCGGTGCAAAACCTCAGCCGTGACTGGGTCATCGACATCATTACGCTCACCCTGAACTATGACAGCGACCTCGAGGAGGTGCGCAAGACCATCAAGCGTATCGGCGTTGAGCTTCAGGAGGATGCCGAACTCGGGCCTAACATCATCGAGCCCTTGAAAATGCAAGGGATCGAGCAGATGGCGGATTATGGTGTGCAGATACGGCTGAAGTTCATGACGAAACCCGGCGAACAGTTCGGCGTTCGCCGAAAGGCCCTTGCCATGCTCAAGAAGACATTCGCGGAAAAAGGCATCCAGTTTGCAACGCCGACCGTTCATGTTTCCGGCGGTCCCGCCGATGCAGCGGCAACCGCCGCCGCGTCAGAGCTGCAAAGACCATCGAAAGTCATCTCGACACTTGAGGAATAGCCGCGGCGAGCCCCACGTGCTTGCTTTCCATCAAATCCCGTCAAAGCAACACATAGGTCTGATCTCAAACTTCCGAGAGCGGCCTCCTGGCGGCTCGCCGCATCAGCGGTCCGCCCATACTGCGCGCCGCCAGCGCCAGCAGGGAGCGTCCGGGAGTCCATTCCAATGTCGTTCGCCGCCCGAACATTGCTGCCAACCGGCGGCACCGGCCGCACGAATCGCTCTCCGGGAAGAGCCAACTGACCTAACATGACTACACGTCCTGCTAGACTGATTGATCAATTTACTGCATCTAAAGGTTAGCAGGGAGCGAGAATATGATCGACATGGCAGACGGCGCATCTGAGCAAAATGAAACGTCTATCTTTCAAAGTAATCTGTCCGTAGAAGCCAAGATCGAAAAGGCCAGAACCGAACTACTTGACCTTTCTGCGCGCAACCGCCTTTTGAACGTTCCCCGCTTTTCGAAAAGTGCGAAAACCATCGACGTTGTCGACGAGAAGTCGTCCGAAGTGTTTCGGATCCTTGTGACCGATGGAAGGACCATGACTTTCCTGGCGGGGGCGAAGGGGCGGGAATCCAAGGATGACGGCGACGGTGACGAACTGATCGAACTCGCGCTCCCGGACGATGATGAGCGCGACGGCGACGGTCGGCTTGTCCGTCATGGCGACACCAAGCTCCAGACCCGCATGACGCCAAATGCTCTCCAGAAGCGTCTGCTGGACCTTTACTTCGATGCCCGGACATTAGAGGAAGAGCAGGGGGTGAATATCCTGTTCCTCGGGCTGGGCACTCTAAAGTGGATCGATCCCAACAATGCGGAGAACGTCCGCTACGCACCGCTCATCCTCGTGCCGGTGTCGTTGGAGCGTGGCAGCGCAGCCGAGCGCTTCAAGCTTCGAGCACGCCAGGAGGACCTCGCTTCAAACCTCTCCCTCGAGGCCTTTCTCGACCGTGTCCATCAGATCTCAATGCCGGCGTTCGAGGCGAGCGACGACTTCACATTCGAGGACTACGCCGCGAAGGTGGCGGCGTGCATCTCGATGAAGCCAAACTGGTCCGTCCAACCCGACGACATCGTGCTCGGTTTCTTCAGCTTCGCCAAATTCCTCATGTACAGAGACCTTGATCCCACGCTCTGGCCTAAGGATGCCAAGTTCACCGAGCTGCCACTCATCACCGGTTTGGTTTCCGATGGCTTCGAGGGCGGCGAACAGCTGCTTGGCGAGGACGTCAAGATCGACGAGCACATTTCGCCTTCCGAGATGACGCATATCGTCGATGCCGACAGTTCGCAGACGGCCGCGATCCACGAAGTCAGGCGAGGGAGGGACCTCGTCATTCAAGGCCCGCCGGGCACGGGAAAATCCCAGACAATCGCCAACATTATCGCGTCGGCGGTCGCCGACGGCAAGACGGTGCTGTTCGTAGCCGAAAAGATGGCGGCGCTCGAGGTCGTGAAACGACGCCTTGACCAGGCGAGCGTCGGTGAAGCCTGCCTCGAACTCCATAGTAACAAGGCGAACAAGCGCGCCGTCCTCGCAGAGCTGCAGCATACTTGGGAGCTCGGCACGCCCAAAGGGGAATCCGGCAGTGCGCTCGACCAGCGCCTCACGGACGCACGCGATTTACTTAACGCCCATCCGGCACGCATTCACCGCGTGTATCAACCCTACTCGCTTTCCCCGTTCCAAGTCATGGGACACCTTGCAAGGCTGCGTCGCGAGGGCATGGCTCCATCGGATATCGAGCTGCCGGTTGCTGCGGACTGGACGCCAGAGGTGCGCGAGCGGGCGAAGGCGCTGCTGACGGAACTTGCTGAACGCATCAAGGACATCGGCCTGCCAAAGCACCATCCGTGGTACGGCGTCGGGCTTACCGGAGTTACCCCGCTCGATCTTGAACGTCTGACGACGAGATTGAAAACGGCGGCCACGGAACTGGCTGAATTGCGCAGCCAGATGGATGACGTATCGCAGACGCTCGAACTATCATCGCCTCACTCGCTGGCAAACTTTATGGACATCGCGTCGACCGCGGAAAGGGTCGCCTCGTGTCCTTCGGAGATATCTTCGGAGGCATTGGCAAACGACGCATGGGCGACCGAACTGGATCGGGTACGCGATCTTGTCGTTGGCGGCGCCGAATTCTCGACATACGCGGCCGAAGTCGCGGCCCGCATGACGCCGTCCGCATGGGAATCTGATCCGGAGCCGATTGCCACGCAATTCGTCCGTCTTTCTGCAGACTTCTCACAAAGCGGGTTTGCCACGATCGAACAGCTTGCGTCTGTGCTGCCGCGCTTCCTGGCGGGCGCGGGCGCGTTGCGTACCCTGCTCGGCGTCAATGCCTCTCCGACCTTGGCATCGATTGATCGGCTCATCGTCATCGGACAGCGCGTAGCCGAAGCCCCGGACGCGAGCCCCGACGCCTTCGTTGCCGCCATCTGGGAACGAGGCCTTGACCAGGCCTCCGATCTCGCTGAGGCCGTGGGAGACTTTCGGCGTATTCGTGCCGAGCTTGAAGGCAAGATCTCTGAGCAGGCCTGGGATATCGACCTTATGCAGGTGCGGGCAGCGGTCGCCGTCCATGGCAAGCGTCTCTTCAGGTTCATGAGCGGTGAGTGGCGGAAGGCAAAGGCGCTTCTGCGCAGCGTGATGCCCAACGAGACTTCGCCCGACGAAACTGTTCGAATCCTTGATCTTCTCCAGAAGGGCAAGAGCGCCCGCGCTGTGATCAAGGACGGCGACAGCCTCGGCAGATCTGCTTTCGGAGCGGACTGGCGCGGAGAAAAGTCGGACCCGAAGCCGCTTGAAAACCTCGTACTTTGGATGCGAAGCCTGCGCGGTGTCGGTGTCGAAGCACGGTTGATAGCCGGCCGTCTCTCCGACAGGACGTCGGTAGCGGGCCGTTGTGAGCAGGTGAGGGCGCTGCTGGACGAGTCACGACGTCTTCTGCTCAGTCTATGGAAGGATCTTGGTGAGAAGGCGTCAGTTTTGTTTTCGGACGCTCCAGGCCCAGATGGCGTCTCGCTTACACAGACATCGCAATTCGCCCGCGAAATCGCCGATGCCCACAAGGTCTTCCTGACGCTGGTCCGCTCTGTTCCGGAAACCAACGCACACCGTCTTGCGCTATTGAAGCTGCTCGCATTGGCGCGCGGCCTGAAATCCACGCTGGAGCGGCTGGACTCCCTCGGCCGGGCTTCCTTCGGTCCGCTTTGGAAGGGGACGGAGTCGGACTGGTCGCTGCTGTCTCGCACGACTGAGTGGATTTCATACAACTCCGACATCCGCCTGCTAAGCTCGCGCGTATCCGACCGCCCCGCGGTGGCTGTGAAAGCTCGCGATGCATTGGCGAGAGGAGCGATCCTTCAACACGATCTCCAAGCTTTGCTCGGCTTCCTGAAGGCGGATGTGTCGATTGTGTTCGGCGCGCACGAAATCGGACAGACGGAGCTTGCGACGGTCGCGCAAAAGCTCGCGAAATGGGTCGAGACCGAGGAGCACCTATCCAAATGGGCCGCCTATCGCGGAAGAGCGGAAGACGCTGCGAACGCCGGCGTCGGTCTTGTTGTTGAACGCCTCGAAGATGGGCGGGTGAAGCCGGATGACGTCGTGCCATATGTGGAGATGGCGATCTACGAAGGGATCCTCAGACATCAGCATTCCGCCGACCCCGAATTATCTCGTTTCGACGGCGAGGTGCACGGGCGACTCGTGAACGAATTCGCGACATTGGACCGGAGCAGAATGGCGCTATCCCGTCTTGAGGTCGTCCGCGCTCACCACAAACGAATTCCTGCCGTCAGTGGGATCGGTCCTGTCGGAGTCCTTAGGGGAGAGATGGCGCGCCGTCGCGGTCACATGCCGATCCGCCAGCTCATGCAGCGCGCGTCCGTAGCGATACAGGCCCTTAAGCCAGTCTTCATGATGAGCCCGCTTTCCATAGCACAGTTCCTGCCGCCCGGTCTTCTGCAGTTCGATCTCCTCGTCATGGACGAAGCCAGTCAAATTCAGCCGGTAGACGCGTTGGGAGCGGTAGCCCGCGCTAAACAGGTGGTCGTCGTTGGGGACGAGCGTCAGTTGCCGCCGACCCGTTTCTTCTCGAAAATGACCTCCAGCACGTCGGATGACGACGACGCCCAGGACGGCGCTCAGGTGTCAGATATTGAAAGTATCCTGGGACTCTTTTCCGCCCGAGGCCTTCCGGAAAAGATGCTCCGATGGCACTACCGAAGCCGCCATCAGTCTCTGATCGCGGTCTCAAACAGCCAGTTCTATGATAGCAAGCTCTTCATTGTACCGAGTCCTTATACGGCCGAGGCGGGCATGGGCCTCCGCTTTCAGCATGTGCCTGGCGGCGTCTTCGAGGATGGCGTCAACAAGGTAGAGGCTAAGGTCGTCGCCGAAGCGATCATACGGCATGCGCTTCAATCGCCGAGCCTGTCGCTCGGCGTCGCGGCATTCTCCATCAAGCAGCGTCGAGAGATCCAGGACCAGTTGGAACTGCTGCGACGCCTCAACCCAGAAACCGAGGAGTTCTTCCACTCGCATCCGAGCGAGCCTTTCTTCATCAAGAACCTTGAAAACGTTCAGGGCGACGAGCGCGACGTCATCCTCATTTCCGTCGCCTATGCCAAGGGGCCAAGTGGCGCGCCAATGAGCATGCGCTTCGGGCCGTTGGGAGCCGAGGGAGGCGAACGTCGTCTCAATGTTCTTATCAGCCGCGCGAAGCGGCGCTGCGAGGTATACGCTTCGATCACCGACGAGGACATCGATCTCGAACGTGGAAAAGGCAAAGGCGTCTTCGCATTCAAACTGTTTCTCCATTACGCTCGGACGGGCAGGCTTTCGATGACCCAGCGCACCGACCGTGGCATGGACAGCGTCTTTGAAGAACAGGTCATGGCTGCGCTTAAGGAGAGGGGCTATCAGGTTCATCCGCAGGTTGGAATCGCCGGGTTCTTCATAGATCTGGCGGTGGCCGACGAGCAGATACCGGGCAGATATATTCTGGGGATCGAATGCGACGGCGCCGCATACCATGACTCGCGTTCGGCTCGTGACCGAGACCGGCTTCGACAGGCGGTCCTCGAGGATCATGGCTGGAATATCTATCGCATCTGGAGTGCAGACTGGTTCCAAAGGCCCAAAGCGGAACTTGAACGCCTCGTTGCCGCCATCGAGCGGGCCAAGGCCGACGTCAGGTCGGGAACAGAGGAACACCTGTCGAGGCGAGCGGTACCGGTCGAGGTCGTCACTATCGAACGTGCGGACGTTACAGAGATTGGTCTGCAGCCGGTTATCGTCGACGAAATTTCGAGCGCAACCTTGTATCAGGAGGCCGTGCTGCGACCGAATATCGTAGGCGAACTTCACGAAGCGCCGATCGGCGTGGTGATCGCGCTGGTAAAGCAAACGGTCGGAGCAGAAGGACCAGTGCATCAGGACGAGGTCGTCACCCGCATCAGGTCGGCCTGGGGTCTTCAGCGGGCGGGAAACCGGATCGATGCCCATGTCGGCGCGGCGATCACGATCGCCCAGAATTCTCAGGAGATCGTGCGCGACGGAGAGTTTCTGCTTTGGCCGGACAAGGAAATCACGCTCAGAGATCGTAGCGGCGTCACGTCTCTCAGCCTGCGTCGGATCGAAATGCTGCCGCCGATGGAAATTGACGAAGGGCTTATCACAGTCATCAGAACGAGCCTCGGGGCCACCGTAGATCAGGCGGTGAATGCGGTCGCGCGCGGGCTTGGGTTCAAGTCAACGAGTAGTCAGTTAAAGGAACTGGTGGAGTCCCGGATTGTGCTCTTGCAAGAGAAGGGTTCCTTGATCGATTTCGGAGGCATGCTGACTTTTCTCAATCAAACCTGATGTGTGTAATGCCGAATTGGACGCGCAGCCTCAGGCAAGACATCTCGACAATTGTACATCGGGAAATCTCGAATTCATACTCTACCGAAGTCGTAACTTCGCCATCGAACACATTGATATCTAAATCGTAACGCCAATCGGCGATAGCCGCATCTTCAGCGGTCTGAGAGGCTATTTCATTAGGCTATATGTTCCATAATCTATCTTATGCGATACATGTATGTAGCCGCAAAGTTGAAGTGTCCTGTTTCTGCAAAGTTGGAATGTCACACTCCCCGGGTTTGATGACCTGGGAGATTGCGGATGGGACTGATTGCGATGAGCGAGCGCGATCTGCAGCGGATCGAGATTTTGTCGAAAGTCATCGCCGGCCGGATGACGTTGGTGTCGGCGGCGCATATGCTTGATCTGAGTACGCGCCAGGTGCGTCGGCTGCTGGAGCGGATCCGAATTGGTGGTGCGGCGTCGATCCGGCACAAGGCGATCGGTCGGCCGTCGAACAACCGGATCAGCGATGGTGTTCGGGATTACGCGGTGACGCTGGTTCGCTAACGCTATGCAGACTTCGGACCAACCTTGGCGGCCGAGAAGCTTGCCGAGCGCGATGGCCCATCCACCGACTTAGTCCTGATTGGCAACCACCGGCAAACTGCCTTCGTTCGAAAGACGGGTTTCGGTCTGCCGGGCGGCAAAGACGAGGCGGCGCTTTGCGCGGATCGCGTGCCATTGTTGGTCGATCAGGACGCCGATGAGGATCACGCCACCCATGACAGCGAAATTCAACGACGAGGGAATACCAAGTAGGTTGACGAGATTCTGCAACTCCTGGAGCAGGACCGTCCCCAGCACGACGCCGACGATCGACCCCTCGCCGCCGCGGAGCGAAAAGCCGCCGAGTACGGCAGCGGCAATCGCGTAGAGTTCGTAGAACTGGCCATGGCTCGCCGGCGAGATCGAGCGCGTGTACATGGCGAAATAAATCGCCGAAAGCGCCGTCAGCAGCCCGCAGATGACATAGGCCGACATGATCATGCGGCCGGTACGGATACCGGAATAGCGGGCCGCCTCCTCGTTCTTCCCGATCGCGTAAAGATAACGCCCGAAGACAGAGCGATGCAGCATGATCCACATGACCACGGCAATGATGACGAGTGCGATGAAGGTGTTGGGAACGCCGTAAAACCGTCCGGCGGTCAGGAATTCGAGGTCTGGGAAATTTTGGCCGAAAGCAAAGCCCGCCGTTCCGTCGGCCGTATAGAAGCGCGCTGCCCCACGATAAATCAGGAGGCCGCAGAGGGTGACGACGAAGGGCTGCAGGTTGAGCCGGGTGATCAGCCAGCCGTGGACGGCGCCTATGACCGCGCCGAGTGCGAGAATGAACGGCAGCGCCAGCATCCATGACATATCCTGGACCGCGATGAAATCGACGAACAGCACACCGAGAAGCGCAACGAGCGAGCCCACGGAAAGCTCGATACCGCCTGTAATGATGACAAAGGCCTGGCCGATCGACAGGATGCCGAACAGGCCGATCAAGTTGGCGGTGTTGGCCAGGTTGATCGGTAGGAGGAAGCGCGGGTTGATGATGGCGACGACGATGCCGACGACGACGATCAAAAGCAGCAGTCCGAGATCTTTTTTGATCATTCGAGATCCATCCCCCGATACTTATTTATGGGCCGCAGCCGCTATTTTACCCTTTTGCCGACAGCAAGCAAAAGGACACTTTCCTGGCTGATTTCGTCCTCTTCCAATATGCCGGCGATCTGGCCCTCGTGCATGACGGCGATGCGGTCGGAAACGCCGATCACCTCTTCCATGTCGCTGGAGATCATCAGGATGGCGACTCCGGCATCGGCAAGCGCTCGCATCAGGCCGTAGATCTCGTTCTTCGCGCCGATATCGATGCCGCGTGTCGGCTCGTCGAAGATCATCACCTTCGGGCTCATCGACAACCATTTGGCAAGCACCACCTTCTGTTGGTTGCCGCCGGACAGAGTGCCGGTTCGCGTCGAAACGGAGGGCGCCTTGATACCGAGGCGAACGCGCTGCTTTTCGGCCGCCGCCCTCTCCCGCTCAGCAGAAAGCATGAAGCGGCTGGAGAGCTTGGGGAGATCGGCAAGGGTTATGTTCTGGGCGATCGGGAAATCAAGAAGAATGCCGTTGCGCTTGCGATCCTCCGGTACCAGGAAAATGCCACGAGCGACGGCGTCCCGGGCAGAACTGACCGCAATTTGCCGCCCGTCCTGCAGGATGGCTCCGCCGTAGCTCCGGTCGATGCCGAAGAGTACTTTTGCAAGCTCGGTGCGCCCCGACCCAACGAGCCCTGCAAGCCCCATGATTTCTCCATATCGGATTTCCAGATCAACGGGACGGCCGGGATAGGCCTCGGTGCGCACGCCGCTTGCCTTCAGCGCAACCGAGCCGGGCGAGCGCTGCGGTTTTGCGGTCCGGGCCGCAAGCACCCGGCCGATCATCAGCTTGACCATCTGGTCGTGGCCGATGTCTTTCCTGGTGAGCGTGCCCACAAGCGTGCCGTCGCGCAGGACTACGACCCGGTCCGCGACGCGCTCGACCTCGTGAAGGCGATGCGAGATGAAAATGACACTGATGCCATCCGCTTTCAGCGATTTGATAATGCTCAGGAGCCGCTCGGTTTCGGCCAGCGGCAGGCTGGACGTGGGTTCGTCGAAGATGACGAGCCTGGCGTTGATGGACAGCGCCTTGGCGATTTCCACCATCTGCTGCTCGGCAAGGGAAAGCGATGCCACGGGTGTGTCGGCGGAAAAATGAGCCCCCACCCGCTTCAAAAGCGGCTTCACCATGTCTCGCAGTCGATCACGATCGACGAGCTTGAAAGGTCCCGCCTTCAGCGGTTCGCGGCCCAGGAAGATATTGGCGGCAACGTCGAGATTTTCAAAGAGATTGAGTTCTTGGTGCACGAAGGCGATGCCGGATGCGATACTCGATTCCACAGTGAGGAAGCGAAGCTCTGTGCCGTCGAGCAGGATCGTGCCTCGGTCGGGTGCGATCACGCCGCCAAGAATCTTCATCAGGGTCGATTTTCCAGCCCCGTTCTCGCCGACGAGGCCAATGACCTCGCCCGGCATGATGTCGATCGACAGGCCCTCAAGCGCAACGACGCCCGGATAGGTCTTGCCAACGCCGGAAAGCGAAAGGAACGGGGTTGCAAGCGGGTCCGGTGACGGGATGTCAGAGCTGTGGTTCATCGCCTGTCCATGGCAACTAATGCTGTGTCGGCACGACACGTCAGTCGCGGCAGCGGCAAGTGCCGCCGCCGCGAAGGAGGGTTATTTTCCAGACATAGCCTTCAGGCTGGCGGCATACTTGTCAACGTCATCCTTGCCGATGATCACCGTCGGGATGATGATCAAGCCGTTGCTGGGAACGCCTGATTTGTCGCCCTTGAGATAGGCCGCCATCAGCTTCATGCCCTGATAGGCCCACTCGAACGGCTGCTGCACGACGGTCGCTGCGATCGTGCCCTCCTTGACGCCGCCGAGCGTGATCGGATCGTCATCAAAGCCGACGACGGTGATCTGGCCGAGTTTGCCGGCGTCGCGCAGCGCCTCATAGATGCGCGGCGTATTGTAGGAGTAGAAGCCGACCATGCAGGTGACGTCGGGGCTGGCCACCAGCGCGTCTTCGACGTTCTTCTTTGCGCGCGTCTGGTCGATATCGTCACCGCGGACATCCGTCAGCTCGATCTTCGTGCCCTTCAGGCCGTCCTTCATGCCCTGGATGCGTTCCTTGGCATTGTCGGCGCCGAGCAGGCCGACGAAGCCGATGCATTTGCCGCCGTCAGGCATCGCCTTTTTGGCGATCTCGGCGGCCTGCATGCCGGCATCGATATTAGACGAGCCGATATAGGCGACGCGGTTGGTCTGCGGCGCGTCACTATCGGTCGTGAAGAGAGCAGTCTGCGAGCCGATCTTGTTCAAGCCGTCCGTCTGGGTCTTGGGATCGACCGCGGAGACCATCACCCCCTTGACGCCGGCACTGACCAAGTCTTCCATAAGCCGTTGCTGAACGGCGACCGATGCCTGCTCAGGATACTTCAGCTCCATCTGGTAGTCTGGCATCTCGCCCTGCGCCTTCTTCACGCCCGCCTCTGCGGCTTTCCAGAAGTCGGATGCGCCATTGACGACAAATGCAAGTGTCGGCTTGTCGGCAGCATGCGATACGGCAATCGGCGCCGCGCTCAGCATCAACCCGGCGAAAAACAAGGCTGCATTGCGTTTCAGCTGTTTCATAATACACCTCCCGAGGGGCCGCAGTTGCACGGGCCCGTTTCCGATTTACGGCCGGCCGGATGCGCCCCCTCCCAGGGCCGTCGCAAAGCGACGAGTGGCATAGGTTCCGATCGCTCCCTGACGGTATACAAGAATTTTAATTAGTAAATAGTATTATCAATGCAGATCGAAACATTTCATCGCCCAGTGGTCAGGGCTGCAATTTCGTACTGGAAGTTGCCAATAACCGCTGGTGTTGAAGCAATTCATGCAATTGCCAACGCTTTCAGATAGATGCTAATATTATTAGCAGAAAACGACAATCAATCACCCTGCCCCATTATCTGAAGCAGAGACAGTTTCCACGAATGCGAAAACCCAAGACCCAAAAGAGGAATAAGCCTGTGCGTGTGACGATGATGGATATCGCCGCCGCAGCTGGCTGCTCGCAGGCGGCCGTCTCCTTCGTCCTCAACGACACGCCCGGCACCCGTATCTCCCAGCAGACGCGCGATCGCGTATGGGAGGCGGCGCGCGAGCTCGGCTACATGGAGAAGACCTATGCAACGAAGGCCTCTTATTCGGGACTGGACAACGTCATCGGCTTCGCCGTCGATCAGCTCGCCACCAGCCCGGAAGCGATCGTTGCGATCGAAGGCGCGCGGCAAGCCTCCTGGAACGCCGGCAATGTCCTTTTGGTAACCCAGACGCTCAGTGATCCCGTCATGGAGCCGAAGGCAATCGAGGCGTTGACGTGCGGAGGCATATCGGCGCTCATTTATATGACGATCTATACCCGCCAGGTAGAGCTTCCCTCCTATGTCTGCGAGCTCAACATCCCGACGGTCCTGCTGAACTGTTATACGGCCGACCATGCCTTTCCCGCCGTGGTGCCGAGCGAGATCGCGGGAGGGCAGAGCTCCACCCGGCACCTGATCACGCACGGACACCACCGCATCGCGACGATCACCGGCGAAATCTGGATGCAGGCTGCGCAGGACCGGCTGACGGGATATCGCCGCGCCCTAGCGACCGCCGATATACCCTTCGATCCTGAATTGGTCATTGAAGGCGACTGGTCGGCCAGTGCCGGCTATGCCTCCACGATGAAACTGCTTGCTCTGAAAGAGCCGCCCACCGCGATCTTCTGCCAGAACGACCGCACTGCCATCGGGTGCTACGAAGCGCTCAAGGATGCAGGGCTTCGCATTCCCCAGGACATGTCGGTGGTGGGTTATGACGACGAAGAAATTTCACGACATCTCGTACCGCCGCTGACGACTTCGGTCCTTCCACATCTTGCCATGGGGCAATGGGCGATCGAACATCTCAACCCGGAAAGTACACCGGGCAAGCGCTATCCAATCGCGAAGCTCGAATGCTCGCTCGTTAAGCGTCATTCCGTCGCCGCGCCGCGGGCCGAGGCGCGGCAGATCCTCGATGGCGCCCATACCTCGTCATAGAACCTGGGTTCGCGCCGGGCCAGATAGGCTGGCGAACGGATCGCCCCTGCCCTTGCCTCGTCACTGGCTACCCTACCGATCTCAAATATTCTCAACCGCAGATACAATCTACGCAGAGACGTCGTTGACGACGTGTAGATTCGGAGGTAGCTCTATCGCCCATGAAAATCGCAATGGTTCTCGTAGTCGTGATATCGCGCATGGGCAGGACGGTCTGATCGTCCGGCAATAGCCACCCATGCGCCGAAAACAGGTCCCTGACGGGGCCTTTTTTTATGCCCCGTCGCAACTATCACCTCACTCACGACGGAACCCAGATATGACCGGCGAGACAGCCAACTCTTTCCTCAACAAGCCCTCTGATCGTCTCATGAACGGCGGCGAGATCGTTCTGCAAGCGCTGCGCGACAACGGTGTCGAACACATTTTCGGTTACCCCGGCGCAGCGGTGCTGCCGATCTATGACGAAATCTTCCAACAGGAGGACATCAAACATTTCCTGGTGCGCCATGAGCAAGGCGCCGGACACGCCGCCGAAGGCTATGCCCGCTCGACGGGACGAGTTGGCGTCATGCTGGTGACATCGGGACCAGGCGTTACAAATGCGGTTACGGCGCTGCAGGATGCGCTTATGGACTCCGTTCCGCTCGTCTGCCTCGCCGGCCAGGTGCCGACAAGTCTGATCGGCACGGACGCTTTTCAGGAATGCGATACGGTCGGCATTACCCGTCCCTGCACGAAGCACAATTTCCTCGTCAAACACGTCGACGATCTGGCCAAGACGATCCATCTGGCTTTCCAGATCGCGGCGGCCGGTCGACCCGGTCCTGTTTTGGTCGACATGCCGAAGGACGTGCTGTTTGCCAGCGGGATCTACGTCTCACCTGACAACGTAGCTCCGCTGCCGCGCTACCAGCCGGCAATGCAAGGCGATCAGAACGCGATCCGGTCGGCGGTCGCATTGATGGCCGAAGCCCGGCGCCCCATCATCTATATCGGCGGCGGCATCATCAATTCGGGACCTGAGGCGTCGAGATTGTTGCGCGAGTTCGTCGACCTCACGGGCTTTCCCGTAACGTCCACCATCATGGGGCTTGGAGCCTATCCCGCCACCGGGCCGAACTGGCTGCGAGTCGCCGGACAGGACGGCTCACATGAAGCCAATATGGCAGTTGGCGAGTGCGATCTGATGGTCGCCATCGGTGCGCGGTTTGACGACCTTGCGATCTCGCGCGTCCATGAGTTTTCACCGCGCTCGAAGAAGATCCAGATCGATATCGATGCCTCGTCGATCAACAAACGCGTTCCCGTCGATATCGGCATTCAAGGCGACGCCGCGCATGTGCTGGCGGACATGATCCGTGCCTGGCAGTCGCTTTCCACTGTCCCCGACCAGAAGCGATTGCGGGCGTGGTGGACGCAGATCGATCATTGGCGAGCCCGTCATTCGTTTTCCTACGAGCGGCTGGACCATGCAATCATGCCGCAACATGCCCTGGAGCGTCTGCATGCGCTGACAAAGCCGTACGACCCCATCATCGCCACGGAGATCGGTCAGCAGATGTGGGTGGCGCAGTTCTTCGGTTTCGACGAACCCAATCGCTGGATTACCTCCGGGGGACTGGGGACTATGGGTTTCGGTCTTCCTGCCGCGCTGGGGGCGCAGATCGCAAATCCCGGCCGCCTTGTCATCGATATTGCCGGCGACGCGTCGGTGCAAACGACGATGAAGGAGCTGTCGACGGCGATACAACATCAAGCGCCGATCAAGATCTTCATTTTGAGCGATGAGCATCCGGGCATGGCGCGAGAATGGCGTCAGGTACCGGATGGCAATGGTCGATCGCGCGCTTATTCGGCCTCGCTGCCCGATTTCACCAAGCTCGCGGAAGCCTATGGCGCCGTCGGCCTTCGCTGCGAGAGCCCGAGCGAACTCGATGCCAGGATCGAGGAGATGATCAATGTGGACCGGCCGGTGCTCTTTGACTGCCGGGTTGCAAGGTTCGCCGACGCCCTTCGGCAGTAACGGCCGGTGATCGAACACCCCAAAAGCAAACCGTGCGATCCTGCAGCCCGCAGATCACCGTTCTCAAGCTGCCAAAGCTGTCGCCAGATCCGCCGCTTGCTTAGTGCTTGCGGGCCTGGGGCAGCAGGTTCATGCTTGTCCCCTGTCTGAGGCCTGCTGGTTGCGGCTGAAATAGCCGTACATCGGGGTTTCGTGAGATGCGTCCGATGGAGTGCAGCGGCTGCGGGTTCGATATTCAGAGTGGTTTTGCTTTCTGTCCGCGATGCGGCGCAAGGCAGCCTGTCACCTGCGCCGCCTGCGGCTATGCATGTCAGCCCGATTTTGCCTTCTGCCCCGGATGTGGCGCGTCGATATCAGGCAAAATCCAATCCTCATCGAAGCCGAAGATCGAGGCGGTATCCTATAAATCAGACAACGATGCCGACCGGCGGCCGGTGACCGTGCTCTTTGCCGATCTCTGCGGCTTCACGACGTTGAGCGAGCAGATCGACCCTGAAGTCATGCGGGTGCTGCAGAACGAATTGTTCGAAGAGATGACCCAGGCAGTCGAAGCCTATGGCGGCTTCGTCGACAAGTTCGTCGGCGATGCGCTGCTGGCGCTGTTCGGCGCGCCGGTCGCTCATGAGGACGATCCCGTCCGGGCACTTGGTGCCGCACTCGATATGATCGGTCGGGCGACGCAGGTCGGCGAGCGCTGGCGCGCCCGCGCCGGCGTGCCGCTGCGTCTGCATATCGGCATCAATAGCGGCCCTGTCGTCACCGGCGGCTTCGGCGCGGTCAGTACAAAATCCTATTCGGTGACCGGCGACACGGTAAACACCGCCCAACGCCTGCAATCCATGGCCGGTGAAAACGATATTCTTGTCGGGCCGCTGACCTATCGCCTCACCCGCCATGCCTTTGCCTTCGAGAGTCTCGGCGCGCAGGCGTTGCGTGGCAAAAGCGGCAACGTCCTTGTCCACCGGCTGACAGGGCTGTCGGAAGCGCCGCATACGGCGCGCGGACTCGAAAGTTTCGGCCTTCAGGCGCCGATGATCGGACGGGATACGGAGCTGTCGCGGTTGCTGACATGCCTCGATCTTGCCTGCGGCGGTGCTGCGCAGCTTGTCCGTCTGATCGGCGAAGCGGGCATCGGCAAGTCGCGGCTGGTCAATGAATTCGTCGCGATAGCCAGCAATGCCGCCCAATTTCAGGGCCTCGCCATCCGCAAAGCCACCTGCTCTCCCCTCGGCGAACAATCCTATGGCACGCTCGGCGCGGTCGTGCGCAGCGCCTACGGCATTGGCGAGCGGGACGATCTCGACAGGGCGCGCCAATTGCTGGCAACGGGGTTCCGCGCGCTCGATCTGACGCAGGAGGAGGTCGAGGGACTTTTGCCGCTCTTTCTGCATGTCCTCGGTCTCGGCGATCCCGATGGCGCTTTGCGGTACATCGAGCCGGAGCAGCTGCGGCGGCAGATCTTCTATGGCGTCCGCACCGTCTTCGAGCGGCGGCTGGCGCAAGGTCCCCTGCTGCTCGTCATCGAGGATCTGCACTGGGCGGATGCCGCCTCGCTGGAAGTGCTTCGCTTCATGATGGACCGGCTGGAGCGCAGCCGGTTGATGCTGCTGGCGGTCTACCGACCGACATCACAGACTGACCCACTGGACTCCAATCGTGTCAGCGTCACCGTGCAGCGTCTTGCACCACTGTTTGCGGCCGACGGGCAGAAGCTGCTTGCTGCGTTTTTCGGCGAGGATCATGGCAAGTTGCCGGTCACGATGCGCAAGCGCATCCTCGACCGAGCCGGCGGCAATCCGCTTTTCATCGAAGAAATCCTTCGGGCGCTGATCGACATGGGCACGTTGCACAATGACGGCCAGCGCTGGCATGTCGCAGCGGAAGACACGGACGTCGATATCCCGGTGAACCTGCAAGCCCTGTTGCTTGCCCGCGTCGATCGTCTGCCGCAGGACATCAGACGGCTGGCGCAAGAGGCGGCGGTGGTCGGCCCGAAGTTCGATACCGCCCTGCTCCGCACCATCGCCACGGACCCGGCCGCCATCGATGCCGCATTGGATCATCTCTGCGATGCCAATATCATCGAGGAATTGCGCGGGCCCGATGCCGGCGGGTCGCCGGGCTATCGCTTCAGCCAGACGCTGATGCACGACGTCATCTACAACAATCTCCTGCTACAACGGCGTATAGAGCTTCATCGACGGATCGGTCAGGCTCTGGAACGTCAATATGGTGCAGCGCCCGACCGGCCGGAACATCTGGCGCAGCTCGGCCATCACTTCAGCCTGACCGCAGAAAAGGCCAAGGGCGCAACCTATCTGATGGCGGCGGGCGATCTGGCGCGCAAGGCCTACGCCAATGACGATGCAATGCGCCTCTACCGTCAGGCCCTTGCGGCCCTCGCAAACGAGGCGGAGGTGACACCGGAGCAACAGGCGCTCCTGGAGCGTCTTGCCGATCTCTGCGGCCCAGCGGGCCTGCGCGACGCCGCCTTGAACCATTATCAGCGAGCGCTGGCGATCCACCGCACCAAAGACGATCCTATCGCCGCGGCGCGGATATTACGCAAGATCGGCCGTTTGCATCTCGATGCAGGACGCCGCGATCAAGCGGAGACACATTTGGCCGAGGCCGAAGCGATGATCGCAACGATCGATGCGCCAGTCGAACGTGCACATGTCCTGCAGGAGCGCGGCCATCTGGCCTTCCGCATGGGGGATCAGGCCGCTGCCGCAGAGTGGGCGACGCAGGCGCTGCAGTGCCTGCAAACACTGCCGATCGACGGGACGACCGAGGCCGGACGGGAGACGGCGCGAGCGATGGCGGAGGCGCTGAATACCAAGGGTGCGGCCTTTGCGCGGCTCGGGCGTCGCCGCGAGGCCGTACAGGAAGTGGAGCGCAGCCTCTCGGTTGCCGAAAAGGCCGATCTGCAAAGTGCCGCCTGTCGCGCCTATTCCAATCTCGGCGTTCTCTACACGATCGTCGACCCGGCCAACGCCATCAGAATCTGCCGGCGCGGACTGGAGCTCGCGACCCGTATCGGCGATCTCGGCTTCCAGGCGCGCCTTCTCGCCAACCTCGCCGTTGCCTGCTGTACCTTCACCGATCGCTGCGCCGCCGAGGGTGTACCGGCGGCGGAGAAGGCCGTCGAAATCGACCGGGCGCTCGATCAGCGAGACCATCTCTCCGTGCCGCTGATCGTGCTGGGCCAGATTCATCAATGCCACGGGCAGCCGAAGCTAGCTCGTAAGTATTACGAAGAAGCCCTTGAGGTTGCGAAGGAAATTGATGAACCGCAACTGCTCTTTCCGTGCTATGATGGCTTGGCGACACTGAGCCTCGAGCATGACGACATGGACGAGGCGGAACGGTATTTTACGCTGGCACAGGATGTGTGCATCCGCCACAACCTCGATCCAGGCACGCTCATCGTCTTGCCGTTTCTCGACTGACTTGTCCTCGTTGCAGTGATCGCCGGAGATCGATTTGGCAAATCGATTCAAAAACATAAAGGGAGGAACGAAACATGCAGGAGAACCACGCCGCAAGACCATTGCAGCCGGGAGATCGGGCGCCGAACGTGGTGCTGGATGCGATCACCCGCCAGGGCAAGGTCGCCATCGACGATTTTCGCGGCCAGAAGCCGGTGCTCGTCGGGTTATTCCGCGGATTGCATTGCCCCTTCTGTCGCCGGCAGATCGCCGCCATGGCCGAACTCACCGGCGCATTGCAGGAGAAAGGCATCGACAGCCTGACCGTCGTCAACACGCCGATCGACCGCGCCCGCCTCTATTTCCGCTACCATCCGCTTCCCAATCTGCTGGCCGCCTCCGACCCGGAACGGGTATCGCACAGGGCCTTCGGCCTGCCGAATCTTCAATTCACCGAAGATGAGAATGAGTGGCCGCGCAAAGTCAGCATGAGCACGGTGATGTCGATGCGCATGGACATGCCGGGCGAGCTTCCAGTGCCTATGGACCCGATGGCGGCGTCGGAATTCCTCGACAAGGCGGACGGCTATGAAATCACCGAGGATGACGAGCAGATGATCGCCACCGGCCGCGGCCAGCTCGTTGGCGAATTCCTGCTCGATCGGGATGGCGTCGTGCGCTGGTGTTTCACGGAAGTCGAGGAGGATGGCCGCCATATGTTCGGCGGTCCCGCCCCTCGGGAAGTGATGTCGGCAGCGTCGAACATGGCTGTTTGAAACGAATGATCTTTAAAGCGCGTCGCATCGAATCGGATTCATGCGACGCGCCTTCGATGAGACGAACAACACGTTCGGCGTCCGCACCGAGTACTCTTACCTAAAGGAACAAATCTCGCATGGCGATGTTGTCACTACGATAAACATAGAACCATGGGAGGAACTCATGCGGAAATCTCTTCAATTCGTACTGGTTGGCTTGGCTGCGATAAGCGGCTTGACGATCTCGCCGACGATCGCGGCAGCGCAAGACTTGGAGTTGCGGGTTGGCCCTGGTGGCGTCGGCGTTTACGATCGCAATCGCGATCGTGACGGGTATGATCGGCGCGGACCGCGCGGATGCGACCCGAATGATGCTCTCGACATCGCACGTAGCGAAGGACTTCGCAGAGCGCAGATCGTACGCATGTCTCCCCGCAGTATCGTTGTGCAGGGGATGACGCGCCGTGGACCGGAACGAATGACCTTTGCAAACCGGCGAGGCTGCCCGGAAATCTGACCTCGGCGTGAGCAAATGAGGTGGACGGCCGAGCCTTCGAGATCATCGAAGGATTGCAGCCTTCGGCCTTGTTTTCAAAGCGGCGGAACCTTTGGCCCCTCTGGACATTGCTGCCCTTGCAGCGCTCTGTTTTGGGTCGCGTGCATCTTGGAGCACCATAGGAGGATTCATCATGATGAGCGGTCAATTGAAGGCGCTTCTCGCCGTCCTTGCCGTTGCCGGCTACCAAAACAGAGACAAGATCGGAGAGCTTCTGCGGGGCATCCAGAACCCTCAGCCGGATGGCGCGGGAAACCCGCAGCCCGGCGGGCTTGGTGGCCTTCTTGGCGGGCTGGCCGGTTCGGGTGGTCTCGGCGGCCTTCTGGGCGGGCTCACATCCGGCAGTATCGTCAGCGGTGGTCTCGGCGATCTGCTGAAGACGTTCCAGCAGAATGGTCACGGTGATACGGCGGAGTCTTGGGTAAAGCCCGGTCCGAATGCGGACATCGATGACGGCCAGCTCGCGGAAGCACTGGGCCCGGATGTTCTGAACGAGATCGCTGCCAATACCGGCCTTTCGCATCAAGAGATTCTGGGGCGACTGAAGCGCGATCTTCCCAAAGCGGTCGACGACCTGACGCCAAACGGAAAACTCCCTACCGCCGAAGAGGATTTTCTGTCTTCCGCGAGCCAATTTACGACCTCCGCGCGGCCCGGCACCATCTAATCTCGGGCCGTCTTTGAGGCCGGAGTCATTCCGGAAGTCCGGCCTTGCGATAGCCGTCAACGAAATGTTCAGCGTCCGAGCGTCGCCGAATGGCTCGGTCTCCGCCCAGTGGCGGGTTGAAAAATGCGGGTTGGCGACGAGGAATAGCTCGGCCTCGGCGAGCCGGCCGAGTTGAACAGTCATGCGGTCAGCTAAGAAGTTGAGTCTGTGTCACTTCACACCAAGCTCGACACCCTTGGTTGTTTTTGGGCGCCCCAAAGCATCCTTGAGCCAGCACTCGGACTTCTTCGGCACGTACGAGAAGGCTTTGCATGAATTGTCACCAATGCAGGCCGTAAAGCATTGGATATAGCTGCTTTCGCGGAGCCGCTTGTAGTCGCCACCCGGCAGATCCATGCCGCTGTAGCTCGTGAAATCAGACATAATAACGTCGGCTGCCTTGGCCGACGAATACGCTGCCACCGCGTCGCCGTTTCGGATCAGCGCCATGACATTGTCCTTAAGGAAGCAGGCGCGGTATTTCGTGTTGTATGTGATCGCTTTGCATTGGCTGTCGCCCTCGCAGATTTCATGGCAGCCGGCGAAAGTAACGTCCTTGATGGTCCGATAGTCAAACCCGATTGCGTCGTAACCGCGGGCGTCTATGAGAGCGGATCTGACCGACGGCGTGGGTAGGCTTGTCGCCGCGCCCGAAGGCGTGATCGACGCCTGCTCCTCGGGCTTCCCGTAGCAAAGGATCTGAAATACAGAAGGCGTCACTTTGTCCGAAAGGTCGGCCGTAGATATTGGTTGCTGATCGGCAGCGCGATCACCGGACTGACCGACTATGCTCTGCGACTGCATGAATAGCTCGGCAACCGATGCGCGGATGGCAAAGTTGATGTTTTGCGCCGTGATTCCAATTTCGTCAGCAGCCTGCTTCGAGAATGTCGCGCTTGTGATCCCGAGCAAGAATCCGTCGCGGTCGACAACCGGGCCACCCGAATTACCCGGCTGTATCGGCGTCGAAATCTGTATGTAACGTGTATCGTTTCGAAGCCCGGCGAGCGCATTGACGTTCCCGGTCGTGACCTTGACGGAATCCGCGAGCAAGCTCGCCAACGGATAACCGACAGCGACGATATCTTCTCCGAGACGAGTCGGAGCTTGACGGAAGACTACCGGTTTGAGGGGGGAGGGCGATTGAACCTTTATTAGGGCAAGGTCATTCGTCGCGTCGATGCGAGGATCGGACGCATCGCCTTTCCCCTTCACTTCGATCCGCTCACAGCCTTGGACGACGTGGGCGTTTGTCATGAGCCACCCGTCACCGGTCACAGCGAAGCCAGTGCCCGAAGAAGTCGGGCTCTCGGCAAAGCAACTGGAAGCAAGTGCCACAGACAGAGCACCGGCTATAAATACGCGAGACAAAGCTGACATTTGAAATTTCCCCAGGCGTCAGCAGACTAGAACTTCAGCTCAATCTTTTGCAACTGGGTCTTGTTCTCAAGCTTAATTTTGGGTCGCGCCCGACCACTGCCCTTTGAACCTTTCGCCTACCAGGTCGATGAGCATTTTGATCTTGGTTGGCTCGCCGACACCCATCCGTAATGACGGTGGCAGTCCCCTTTTAGATGCTAGTCAAAGGTGATCGATGGCCGGATGACGATGGTTTTGGGGGCGCATCACTCCGGAAGTCCCGCCTTGCGATAGCCGCCAACGAAATGCTCAAGCGTCCGAGCGTCGCGGAAGGGTTCCGTCGCCGCCCAGTGGCGGGTTGAAAAATGCGGGTTGGCGACCAGGAACAGTTCGGCCTCGGCGCGTGCCTCGTCGAGCCGGCCGAGTTGTGCAAGACTTGCTGCCAGGAAACGGCGTGAGCTTGTCCGATAGGTCTCGTCCCTGCGCAGCGTCTCGACGGCGGCTTCGTATTGGCCAGCAGCATATTGCGCCTGGCCGAGCGTCAGATAGTACCAGCTCGCCGGAAACGGGTTCAGTCGGAAGGCCTTGGCGATATGCTCAAGACCCTCCCCGACCCGCCCGGCCAGGACCGCAATGTCGGATAGTGCCGCGAAGGTGTCGGCCTCGTTCGGGTCGAGTTCGATCGCCTTGGCGAATTCCGCATCAGCCTCGGCAAAGCTGCGCTCATAGGCAAGCAGGTAAGCCAGGATCCAACGGCAGCCGGCGTCGTTGGGATCGATCGCCACCGCCTTGCGCGCCAGCTCCAAAGCAAGGCTGCGGGCGGGTTGCGTTGGTCCGCCGGAATGCACCTCTCCCATCCAGTGGTTCATGGCAAGCCAGCGATAGGCCTCGGCATAGTCGGGATCGAGGGAAATCGCGCGCGTCAGCATCAGATGCGCTTCCCGCGCCGCCTGCGGCGTATCATCCATCAGCCTGCGCGCCCGCACACAGAGATCGTAAGCCTCGAGATTTTTGGGCCGATTGCGCGATGGCGGTGCGCGCAACCGCCCGAACAGCGCTTCGACGATCTTGCCGGTGACCTCGTCCTGAACGGCAAAGATATCGTCTAGGCTGCGATCGAAGCGTTCCGCCCATAGATGATCGCCGCTTGCAGCATCGACCAGTTGGGCGTTGATGCGCACCTGTCCCGCCGCGCGTCTTGCGCTTCCCTGCAGCAGGTAGCGCACGCCGAGCTCCTCGGCGATCTCGCGCACATCCCTCGCCTTTCCCTTGTAGGCGAAGGCCGAGTTGCGGGCGATGACGAAGAGGCCGGGCATCCTGGACAGGTCGGTGATCAGGTCTTCGGTCAGCCCATCCGCGAAGGATTCCTGTTCGGGATCGTTGCTGATATTGACGAAGGGCAGCACTGCTATCGATGGTTTATCAGGCAGCGGCAAAGGTTTTCGTCTGACGCTGCCGAGCTGATTGATGGCGCCTGTGAAGCGGTAGCCGACGCGCGGCACCGTGGAAATCCATTCACCACCGTCGGCGGCCGGACCGAGCAGCTTGCGCAGCTGCGCGATCTGGACGGTGAGGTTGCCTTCCTCGACTGCCCTGCCCGGCCACGCCGCGTCCATCAACTCGGCCTTCCCCAAGATTTCGCCGGGTCGTCCGACGAGTGCGACAAGCAGCTTTACCCCGCGATGGCCAACGGCAACGGGATCGTCGTTCCGAAGGAGCGTTCCCGCAGCCGGATCAAGCACGAACGGACCAAAGGCAAAACGCGATCCTTGCATGAGGCGCATCCTAGAGTCTTTAAAGCTTGGATGGAACTGTTCGTCCGCTTAGGCCGCGTGGCATCGAAGACGCGAGCAGTGTAAATCGGTTTCTGTGGCTGATGGCGGTAGCGACCGAATAATGACCGCCTGAAATAGAGCATCGAGGTGACACCCATGGTTTTCTGGATAGCGGTTGCGGTTGGATTGGCGATCGCTTATTTCCTCGGCTCCACACCCACGGGCTATCTGGCGGGCAAACTGCTCAAGGGCATCGATATCCGGGAGCATGGCTCTAAATCCACCGGAGCAACGAATGTATTGCGAACGCTCGGCAAATGGCCTGCATTGGTGGTGCTTCTGGTCGACGTCTTAAAAGGTGTGGGAGCAGTCATCTTTGCCCGCTGGTTTTACCCTTGGTTCGCGACAGTCTCATCGGGCACGCCACCGGCAGCCTTTGATCTGCAAAGCTCGGCGCCTTGGGCTGTTTGCCTGGCGGGACTTGCCGTGTTGTTGGGGCATGGCCGTTCGGTCTGGCTCAACTTTACGGGAGGCAAGTCGTTTGCCACGGGACTCGGCGTGTTGCTGGCGATGTCATGGCCCGTAGGTTTGGGCGCTGTGGTGGTTTTTGGCGTTGCACTGGCTGCCTTCCGGATTGTTTCGCTGAGTTCGATGCTGGCGGCGTTGACGGCCATCGCTCTCGTCTGCGGCTTGGAACAACCGCTGCCCCATCGGCTGCTGGTGATCGCAGGCGGCATTTACGTGATTGCACGCCATCGCACCAACATTCGGCGGCTACTGGCCGGGACGGAGCCTCGTCTGGGCAAGGTCGCCTAGAAGCGAAAACGCACCGCACCATGCACTGCTTGTTGCCAGAGGACGCAGGATTTCAGTCTTGCCGGACGATGGCGCCGACCGCATTGACCAGAAGGCGCGCGGCGGTCAGGGCCGACAGGCCGTCAATGTCGGCAGGAGGATAGAGCTCGACAAGGTCGAATCCTGCGATCCTCGCCCGCCTGCCGAGGCCCGCGATCAGGTCGATCACCTCGGTGTAGGTAAGGCCGCCGGGCGTACGCGCCGCCACGCCCGGCATGATGCTGGGATCGAGGCTGTCGCAGTCGAGGGTGACGACGACCCGCGCTCCTTCCGGAATGTGTCTGAGAGCGGCTTCGGCCCCCTCGGCATGAATCTCGCGGGCGGTCACGAAGCAACTGCCGTAGGCCCGCGCCGCTTCGATGTCGGCGAGGCGGGCGCTGCCGACGCTGCGGAGGCCCACTTGGACCATGCCGGCGACATGCGGCATCTCGCTCGCCCGACGCATCGGGCTCGAATAGCCGTGGCGCTCGCCATGCACCTCGTCGCGCCAGTCGATATGGGCGTCGATCTGCAGGATCCAGACCGGTCCGTGATCCGCAAAGGCGGCGAGGAAGGGAATGGTCACGGAACAATCGCCGCCGAGCAGGATCGGTATGGCCGGCAATTCCAGGACCTCGCGCGTCTTTGCCTCGATCCGGGCTCGGTTGCCGGCATTGTCGTGCAGGGCGGTTGGAATGTCTCCAGCGTCGATGCATGAGACCGGCCTGCCGTCGAACAGCGGCCCGCCGAGATCGAAATCCCAATGCTCGATGAGGCCGGCATCCTCCTCACTCGCAGCGCGGATGGCGCCGGCGGCCAGGGCGTAGCCGCTGCTGTCTTTGCCGGGATAGGTGCTGCCATGAGCGGCTGCGTAGATCACCGCACGGGGCAAACACCCATCGGCAAGGTGATCGGGAAGGCCGAGAAAGGAAGGTGAGGTGGTCATTCCGGATCGTCCTGATGATGTCTGGCTAAAATTTCGGTTGTGACGACTTTGGGTCGGGGCAAAATGCGATGCTGACCTGTTTAGTCCCTTTGGACGTTTTTGAGAACTTTTTGGAAAAACTTAAGTACGACGCTCCCTGCCTCCTGCAGAATTCATCCTCTTTGACGTTGAGGCTCCCCGGCCCTCAAACCATACGGTCTGACCAGGACATCTGCATGACTGCCGAAAGCATCACATCAGCGCGCGCGGATCGGATCCCCTGGGCCGCGATGGCGGGCATCATCGCGACCGTCACGGTGTTTGCCGTGGCGCAGGGGCTGACCTATCCGCTGCTCAGCTTCATCCTGGAGCGGCAGGGCACGACATCAGGCCTGATCGGCCTGTCGGCGGCGATGACGCCGCTGGGTTTCATCGTATCGGCGCCCTTCATTCCGGCGCTTTCGCGGCGTGTGAGTGAGGCGCGGCTAGCGATCCTCTGTTCGATCCTGGCCGCCGTCACCCTGATGACGATTGCCTGGACCGAGGGCGTCTGGGCCTGGATGCCGCTGCGCTTCCTGCTCGGCGTCTTCGCCAATCCGCTTTATGTGATCAGCGAGACCTGGCTGATTTCGATCACGCCGACGTCGCGCCGGGGCCGGATCATGGGGCTCTATTCGTCGATCGTTTCGGGCGGCTTCGCCATCGGCCCGCTCTCGCTCTGGCTCACCGGCTCTGAGGGTTGGCCGCCCTTCGTGATCGGCATTGCGGCCTTTCTTCTCTGCGGCTTGATCGTGCTTGCCGTCGCCCCTCGCCTGCCTGAGAAGCCTGGTGAAGGCGAGGCAACGTCGGTCGGCGGTTTCTTCGCCATGGCGCCGCTGCTTTTGTTTGCGGTTTTAACGGCTGCCGCCTTCGAGCAGATTCTGCTTTCCCTCTTCGCGGTCTATGGCGCAGCACTCGGCAGCGCCGAGGAGCGCATCGCATCGCTCATCACCTGTTTCATCGCCGGCAATGCCGTGCTGCAGATTTTGCTCGGGCGCGTGGCTGAACGGTTCGGCTCGACACGGATGATGCTCTTCTGCGTCCTGGCTTGCCTCGCCAGCTGCCTACTGCTGCCGTCGGCCTTCAATTCGTGGCTTATCTGGCCGCTGCTTTTCGTCTGGGGCGGGGTCTCGTTCGGGATCTACACCCTGTCGCTGATCCAACTCGGCGAGCGTTTCACCGGCCAGGCCCTGATCGCCGGTAACGCCGCCTTCGCCTTGGTATGGGGCATCGGCGGCATCGTCGGCTCGCCGGCAACAGGACTGGCCATGCAACTCATCGGACATCAGGGTCTGCCATTGTCCCTAGGCCTGCTCAGCTGTGTGCTGGCGGTGTTTCTGATGGCCAGGAGATGGCGGGACTGATCGAGGCACGCTCGTGCCGCCCTGCCCCGGCTTAACCTGCCGGCCCTTTGCGGAGAAGAATTGCCATTTATTGTATAACATGTTATATAACTTGCCAAACAAATGGAGATCGGCATGGTCGAGGATGTGGTCCGGACGCTGGGGTTTCTGTGCATGGGCAGCCGGCTGCGGCGCATCGCAGAGAGGCTGCAGGCCGATACGCAGCAGGTCATAGACGAGGCCGGTCTCGGCATCCAGGCGGGCCAATATCCATTCCTTGCAGCGATCGACCGGGCCGGACCGTTGACGGTCGGCGAGCTGGCGCAGGCGGTAGGCATCACCCAGCCCGGCGCAACGCGGACCACCGGCCAGCTTCTCGAACTCGGTTACGTCGACATGCAGCCGGCGCCGGATGATCAGCGCCGCAGACTGGTCTCGCTGACCGACAAGGGACAGGACCTCGTCGATCATTCGAAAAAGGTGATCTGGCCGCGCATCGCCGCCGCCGTTGCGGATCTCTGCGGCGATCTCAACGGGCCTATCCTCGAACAGCTCGCGGCCATCGAGGACGGGCTTGCGGCGGTTCCGCTTGCGCGCCGCAACGCCGCCAAGGAGGAACGATAATGCCCCATATCCTCGACCGACCCATCTGGAGCGCGCTGGAGACGGACCATGCCGATCTTGCCGAAGGCGGCAAGTCCGCGCGGCGATACCCACCCTCCATCGTGCCTTTCGCGGCGTCCGCCGACGACACGCCGGAGAGCCTCGACGCCCTGGAGAACCTGCCTTCGCGGGAGGAGAGCATGATTCTCGTCGAATCCGGGCCGATTGCCATTCCACCGGGTCTTGCCGTTATGACGGAGGCGTCGGTGGTCCAGATGGTGGCCGAGCGGCCCCATGGGCGGATTTCGGATTCCCGCATCGAGCCGCTGACGGAGACCGATGCCGCCGACATGCTGGCGCTGGCGACACTGACCAAACCCGGGCCGTTCACCCTGCGAGCCCAGAGCCTCGGCAGCTTCTGGGGGATCAGAAGCGAGGGCCGCCTGGTGGCGATGGCCGGGCAGCGGATGCGGCAGACCGGCTTTACCGAGCTTAGCGGGCTTTGTACCCATCCCGATTTTCAGGGGCGCGGCCTCGGCACCCTGCTCTTCCGTTTCGTCGCCGGCGAAATCGCATCCAGCGGCGACACGGCCTATCTGCATGCCTATGCGGCGAATACCTCGGCCATTTCTCTTTACGAAACGCAGGGCTTCGCTCTTCGCTCGGAAATGAACATGCGCGTGGTCAAACGCCGTTCCTGAACAGTGCTCGCGACCTATCGCACTGCCGGCGGCAGCACTTCGAATTTCCAGAATTTTTCCGGGCTGAAATAGGCCGTGGCAAACGCGCGGATATCTGCGGCGGCCACCTTGTCGTAGCCGCTGAGATTGTCGCGTATCCGGTCTAAGCCACGCGAATCCGTCTGAGCGTCGTGCAGATATTCGATCCAATATTCGTTACCCTGCTGCTGATGCTTCAGTGTCTCGATGATGGGTTCCCTGGCGCGGGCGAGCTCATCCGGGGAAACATCACGTGACCGCAGGTCCTTGGCGATCTCCTCGACAAGTGCGTAGAAGCGCGCGATCTTTGCCGGGTCTGTCTCGACGTAGAAATATGCGTAGCCGTAGCCGGGGACTTCCCGTGACAGGTCAACGTCGCCCTCCAGGACATAGCTTGCTCCTTCGACAATGCGAAACTGGTCGATCAACCTGTTCTGAAAAATCTGGGCGGCAATGTTGGCGGTGAAGGAGCGTGGCAGATTGGAAAGCAAATCGCCAATCGGAGCCCCTACCGCGGCGGCGGCGTTATCTGCCCTGCCGCTATGGGTCTTCACAACGGGTTTCTCGGTCGTCGCCGGAAAACGCACGTCGTCCCGATCGTTGCTCGACGCCGTCTCCGGGCGTGGCGGCAAGGCACCAAAAGTCTCAGCTGTCAGCCGGATTGCGTCGTCCACCGTCACGTCGCCGACGATGGTGATGTCGATCGGGCCGTTGGAGACCATAGGCCGGAACAGCGCCTCGAAAACGTCTGGCTTGGCGGCGGACAACTGCGCGCGGTCGGGGAAGGTCCAGCGCGGGTCGCCGGAATGCACGAGACTTGGGAAATCGCGGCTGACAACGCCGCCAGGCGTCGCCTCGTACTGATCGAGGCCGCTCAAATAGGCTTGCTGCACGCGCTTGAACGCCTCGGGACGGTAGGCGGGATCCGAGGTGTATGCGGTCATGAGCTGCAGTTGGGTCACAAGATCTTCCGTCCTTGTATGACCGTCGAACCTGAAGGAGCTGTCGCCGACCGAGAAGTCGATGCTGACGATGTTGGCTGTCAGTGCTTTCTGGATATCCTGGTAATCCATGGCCTTAACGCCGGACAGCACGACGGCCGGAGATGCCCAGATCGGGGCGGAAGGGTCGTTAGGCAGGCCTAGCCGACCGCGGCCAATATCTTCGCGCACCAGCACTTCGTTGGCGCGCAGCTTGGTTGGTTTGACGGTCAGCCGCACACCGTTGGAAAAGCGCACCATGGTCAAGCCGAGATCGACGACGGCGCGGCGTTCGATCACAGCGCCCGGCGCGCCGAAATGGGTGTAGAGCCAAGCGACGTCAGCTGCACCGGATGGTGCCGAGACGGCAACGGCATTTGAGGCGTCATAGACTTGGCGAACCGTGTCGGCTCCGCCCTCAGGTGATTGGGCCGTCTGGAGCACGACCTGCGGACCGTTGCCGGAGAACGCATGCTGCAAAGCCCGATTGATCTCGGCGGCCGTAACGCCGCTCGTCATCGTCTCGAACAGCGAGAGGTCTTCGGCGGGCGAGGTGAAGACCTGATCGTCATCGACGCTGCTCGCCAGCACCGAAGCAATGTCGGTGGTCATGCGCGTCGCGGCTCCGGCAGCCGCCGCCTGCAGGGCCGAGCGATAGTCGAGGATTTCGCGATCGATCTCCGCCTGTGTAGCGCCGAACTCCTGGATACGACGCTGTTCCTGGTCGATGGCTGCGAGCGCCGCCTGCCATTTGTCCGGCTGGGAGTTCGCCGCGATCAGGACCACATGCGCGGAATTGAGAATATCCTGGGAGCCGACGCCCGCACTGATGAAAGGGGCATTCGCCTTGCTGGCGATGGCGCTCACCCGGCGATTGAGCACCATGAGACCGAGATCTTCAATGAGCTGAGTGCGGCGTTTGGCGAAGGTGTCAGGCGCGGCGTCATAGGGACGCGTCCAGGCGATCTGTACGCTCGTCATGCCGCCGGGAACAACGATGAGGTCGGCGCTTTCGCCTTTCGTCTCCAGGGTGCCAAGATCCGGTTTTGTCGGCGTCGGACCCACGGCCTTCCAGTCACCGAAGCGCTGCCGGATTTCCGTTTCCATAGCGGCGGGGTCGATATCGCCCACCACTATCAGCGTTGCCCTATCGGGTCGGTAATTGGCCCGGTAATAATCACGAACCAGGTCGACGGGCGCGTTGCTGATGATGTCAACTTTACCAATCGGCACGCGCATGGTCGCGCGCCGACCGGCCAGCAGCGAATTCATGATGCCGAGCGCCGCGCGGTACTGCGGCGTATCACGCAACCGCTCTTCCGACAGGATGACGCCGCGTTCGCGATCGAAGGCGCTGGCATCAAGGCTCAGCTCGCTCGCCGTCTCTCGCATGAGCATCAAGCCCGTCGAAACAGTGTCTGCATCGACCTCAGGGAGGTCGAGTGCATAGACAGTCTCCTCATATGAGGTATTGGCGTTGGTGTCCGGCCCAAAGGCCAAGCCCTTGCGCTGCAAGATACGGACCATCTCCCCTTCGCCGACATGTGTCGAACCCTTGAAGGCCATGTGCTCCAGGACATGCGCCAAGCCCTGCTGGTCGTCGTTTTCGTCGAGCGAACCGGAGCCAATGCGAAAGCGGATAGCTGCCTGTCCGGGCGGCGTGACATTGCGCATGATCGCAAACCGCATACCGTTGGCGAGCGTGCCAAAATGTACATCGGACTCGGCTTGGATGTCGCTTTGCGTTTGTGGCCAAGACACGGACGGGCTGTCCGCATAAGCTGGCGACGTGAAGTTTGCGACAAGCGAGACCGCTGCAAGAAACCGCCACGCCGTGGAGCATTCCATTTTCTTGTGAGACATTCTTGTCCAGGTGATGAGAATGAAGGGGCAGATGGCTTCAATCCGACTATTCCACAGGTTGCATTTCCCATCAACTTCCATGTTTGTAATGAATAAGAAGTAGATGACTCTGCCTAGAACAGGATGATTTCAGGCCCGGTCGACCTAAAATCTGAATCCTGTTCTCAATTAAAGAGTTAGAGCCTGATGTCGTCCGAAAACCGCTCACACTTTTCGGCATCATAGTCTGGGTGTCAGACCAATGTCATCGAACCCGCCTAAGGGATTGCGCCTCGATGCTGTCACCAGGAGGCGTTTTCGATGGCGACATTGGAGCAGGTCGCGTTCAGGGCAGGATGCTCGCTGGCGACCGCAAGCCGCGTTCTCAACCGCAACGGACCGGCCAGCGATCTGATGGTGCGCAAGGTGCGCCGTGCGGCCGCAGAACTCGGCTATCGCCCGGGCGGCCTGTCTGCCGGCCGGCTCGGGCGCAGGCCCGTGGTCGGCGTGCTGATCCCGAGCATCACCAATCCGGTCTTTGCCTCGTCGCTGTCGAGCATTCAGAACCGCATGCTGGTGGCCGGGCATGGCGTCTTGATCGCCCAGTCGAATTACGATCCGGCGCGCGAGGCCGATGCCGTCGCCGCACTTTTGAACGACCGGCCGACCGGGCTGATCCTCACTGTCTGTGACCCCTCGACCAGCAAGGCGCTGCTTGCGAAGCTCCCGCCGACCGTGCTGCTCAACAACCTGCCGACGGCGCAGTTTCCGGCGGCCGTCACCGCCGACAATCGCGGCGCGGGCCGCGAGATCGCGACATTCCTGATCAGCATGGGCCATCGCCGCATTCTGTTTCTCTCCGGCAACTTCGCCGCCTCCGACCGTGCTCATCTTCGCTACCGCGGTTATCTCGACGCCATGGCGGAGAACGGGCTGACACCCCTCGATGCCGTGCAGATCCCGTTCGTCAGCGGCTATGATCAGCTCGATCTTGGCGTCACGATGACTTCGCTTGCGCCAACGGCGATCATCGCCTCCAACGATCTCCTGGCGCTCGGCGTCCTCGGCGCGCTGAAGCGCGAGGGGCTGTCGGTGCCTGGGGATGTTTCAGTCGCCGGCTTCGACGGCATCGCCATCGGCCGGCTGATCGATCCGCCGCTGACGACCATCGAAATGCCGGATGCCAGCATGGGGGCAACGGCCGCCTCGCTGCTTCTCGATATGGCGGAGAATGCCGCCCCTGCCCGCCATCTCGATGTCGCCTATACGCTTCGCCGCGGCGGCACCGTCCGCGCCATCTGACGCTTGCGAAACAACAAGGCCGCCACGCGCCCGGCGTGGCGGCCCTGCCCTGTTCCCGATCGGGAAGCCGATCAACTGCGCGGCAGCATGTCCTCGACATCGGCGGCTGCGTCGTCGAGCGCTTCCTTCGGTTCGGCCGACTGGTCGACGATGCGCGAGAGGTTGTCGACGATCGTCTGCGTGACCTTGACGCCGTTCGAGCCGGGGAAGGCATACCACGGGATCATCACCGGCATCTGGCTGAGGCCTGCCTGGAACAGCGGGTTCTGCTTGTAGAAGTCGCCGAGATAATCGGCCGATTTCGCGGCGAGCTCGTTGTTCGGGACATAGCCGGTACCGGGCACGACGACCGAGGCGCCGTAAGGGCCGGCGGCGAATTTGGCGAACTTCCAGGCAGCATCCTGCTTGGCGGCGTCATGTGTCAGGATGACGACGGCGTTGCCGCCGGTCGGCAGGCGGCCGTTCACCGGATCGATCAACGGAATCTTGGCGGTGCGCAGATCGAACTTGTTGCCGACATTCTTGATCGTGTTGCGCAGCGCGCCCGTTGTCTGGAACTCGAAACCGACCTTGCCGGCTGCGAAAGCCTGTTCGCCGGCGGCCTTGGTGAACACAGGCATGCCGCCTTCGGTGACCAGGCGATGCAGGACCTCGACGGCCTTCTGACCTTCCAGGCCGTTGAAGGCAACCTTGCTTTCGTCGTCGCTCAGCATCTTGCCGCCGGCGCCGAAGAGCAGTGCCGAAAACATCCAGTCGTCGCCCTGCCAGCGGTAATCAATGCCGTCGACGCCATTGCCGAGCGCCTTGATCTTGCCGCCGAGCGCGATGACCTCATCCCAGGTTTTCGGCGGGTTTTCAGGATCGCCACCGGCCGCCTTCACGAGATCGGCGTTGTAATACATGATCGGGTTGGAGGTCGCGAAGGCCAGACCAACCTGCTTGCCCTTGACCTGGGCGAGCTTGAGGATCGTGTCGGAGAACCCTTGCTCGGCCATGTTGCCGTCCTTCTGGACGAGCGGACCGAGGTCGACGGCGACGTCGCGTTCGTCGAGCATGCGCAGGCGGTTGAGGCCGATGAAGGTGATATCGGGCATCTCGCTGGTGCCGACCTGGCGAAGGATCGTCTGGATGCCTTCTTCATAGGTGGCCGACGGGCTGGCGAACTGGATCTTGATATCGGGATTTTCTTCCATGAACTTCTTCGAGATCGTGTCCATCACGTCCTTGAAGAAGCCCGGCATCGGGTAATGAACCGTTAGCGTCGTCTCGGCATGCGCGGGAAGCGCGATTGCCATCGAGACGGCCGCTGCGGCGAGAAGCTGGGTGATATGTTTCATCGCTCGTTCTCCTGGGTTGAAACCGGTCAGCCTTTGAGACCGGTCATGGTGATGCCCTCGACGAAGCGCTTCTGCGCAAGCAGGAAGGCGATGACGAGGGGAAGGGTAATGATGAGGGTCGCCGCCATCAGAGCGCCGTAGTCGTCGCCGGCCTCGGCGGCACGGAAATACATCAGGCCGAGCGGCGGCGTGGCGTAGTCCTGTTTGCTGATGACGATCAGCGGCCAATAGAGATCGTTCCAATGGGCGACGACCGAAAAGATGGCAAAGGCGGTGACACCAGGCCAGGCATTCGGCACGATGACGCGGGCGACGATGCCGAGTTCCGACATGCCATCGAGACGCGCGGCATGGATCAGATCGTCAGGCATGGCGCGGAAGAACTGCAGGAACATGAAGATCGCGAAGACCGAAATGGTGAAGGGCGCGACAAGGGCGGCATAGCTGTTGAGCAGCGCGGCGCGGTCGAAGGCGACATAGAGCGGCAGCGCGGTCGCATGGATCGGCACCAGCAAGCCGAGCATGACAAGCACCATCATGGCGCGGGCAGCACCGAAGCGCAGCTTCGCCATGGCGTAGGCGCAAGGGATCGCCACCAGCACCTGGAAGAAGAAGATCAGCCCGCACACGACGACGCCGTTCCACAACAGCTGCGCCATCGGCACCCGGCTCAAGGCCTTGGTGAAATTCTCGACATAGGTCAGGTGTGCCGGGATCAGCGACAGCGACGAGGTGAAGATGTCGCTTTGGGCCTTGCCGGCCGTGGATATCATGAAGACGTAGGGCGACAGGAAGATCATCGCGCCTAAGGAAAGAAGGGTCAGGCGGATGATCCTGCCGAGGGAAAAAGCGCTCGTCATCATGTGTAATGCACCCGGCGATCGAGAACGCGGTACTGCAGGAACATCAGCACCACCAGGATCAGCAGAAAGACCACCGTCATCGCCGAGGCATAACCGACGCGCAGATAGACGAAGCCTTCCTGGTAGATCGTGAAGAGCAGCACTTCCGACGCCTTGTTCGGGCCGCCGTCAGTCAGCGTCTTCACCGTTTCGAAGACCTTGACTGAATTGGTGATGCTGATGGTGATGACGAAGAGCGTCGTCGGCCCGAGCATCGGCCAGGTCACCAGCAAGAAGCGGTCGAGGGAGGATCTGGCCCCATCCACCTCGGCGGCCGCGTAAAGCTCGCGCGGGATCGCCGTCAGTCCGGCCAGGAACAGCACCATGTTGAATCCGGCCGATTGCCAGACGCCGATGATCGAGAGGCTGTAAAGCACCGTGCCGGAGCTGCCCAGCCAGTTCGGGCCGGGAAGTCCGACGAGGGCGAGCAATGCATTGACCGGCCCGATTGTGGGGTGGAACATATATTGCCAGACGGTCGCCATGGCGACGATCAAGGAGGCGACCGGCAAGAAATAGGCGGTGCGGAAGAAGCTGCGCGCCTTGGTCTCGCTCTCGATGAGCATGGCGATGCCAAGGCCGAGAAGGATCGAGACCGGTGCGACGATCGTGGTATAGATTGTCGTATTCCAGAGCGACTTGCGAAACGTCCGGTCGGTGATCAGGTGCGCGTAATTCTCGAAGCCGACGAAACGGAACTTGCCGTAGCCGAGTTCGAAATCGGTGAAGCCGAGCACGATGACAGCTGCGACCGGCAGAAGCACGAAGAGCAACATCAGGACCATCGCCGGCATCACCAGCATCCAGGCGATGCGGGCCTCGCTGCGCCGATGCGCAACGGCGGCATCGTGCGGCACGGCCATGGAGACGATGCTAGCCATGCGCCCTCTCCCGCTGGGCATCGCTATTGGCGAGCCCGGCATCGCTTGAAGCGAGCCCGGCATCGGCAGCGCCGAGCCCGGCATCACCCGTTGCAACGCCGCCGGGCAGCCGGCTGCCGTCCTCGGCAAAGATCAGCGTGCGGCCGGGCGAAAGCCGCAGCCCGACCGGATCGCCGGCCACAAGGCCGGAGGCTTCGGCCGGTTGAACCTTGACAACGATAGTCTCGCCGATCGCCTCGAGCCGGCAATGGAGGATGACTTCGGAGCCCAGGAATTCGACGCGCTCGATCCGGGCGGCAAGGCCGTCATGTCGGCTTTTGGAAAGAAAGACGAATTCGGGGCGAATGGCGATCGTGACCGGCATCTTTCTGTCGGGCAAATTTTCAAGCGTCAGGCGCAGGCCGCCGCAGAGAACGACGCCGCCTTCGGCAAAGGCCGGCAGCAGGTTGATGCGCGGCTGGCCGATGAAGCGGGCGACCTCGATATGGGCGGGATCGTCGTAGATGACCTCAGGGCTGGCGATCTGCAACAGCTTTCCGCCCATCATCACGGCGACACGGTCGGCCATGGAAAGCGCTTCCGCCTGGTCGTGGGTGACATAGAGCGTCGGCACGCCGGCGCGGCGATGCAGGTCGACGATCTCGCCGCGGGCGTGAACGCGCAGATTGGCGTCGAGATTGGAGAGCGGTTCATCCATCAGGAAGATGCTCGGCTGGCGCACCATGGCGCGGGCCAGCGCCACGCGCTGACGCTGGCCGCCCGACATCTGGCCGGGCTTGCGGTCGAGCAGGTGATCGATCTTCAGCGACGTCGCCATATCCCTGACGTCGCGGGCGATCGCCCTGCGGGTGGCGCGCTGGCCCGGCATCAACGACCCGATGAAGGGCAGCCGCTGCATCCTAGACAGCCGGCGCATCGCCAAGGGCACGGCGATATTCTCAGAGGCCGTCAGATGCGGATAGAGCGCGTAGGACTGAAAGACCATGGCGATGTTGCGGTCGGCTGCCGCAACGCCGGACATGTCCTGCCCGCCGATCAGGATCTCGCCTTGGTCGGCGTGGTCGAGGCCGGCAAGGACGCGCAACAGCGTGCTCTTGCCGCAGCCGGAAGGGCCGACCAGCGCGATGAATTCGTCGGCGGCGACATCCAGGCTGACGCCATCGAGGATCTGGTTGCCACCGAAAGCCTTGGTAATGCCGCGAAGCGAGAGCGCGCTCATTCGACCGGTTCCCGCTGCTTCACCGCCTGGGGATAGACTTCGTGCACGACATCGTCGAGCACATGTGCGGTCATGCCGGGAACGGCAACGATCGTGCTTTCGACACCAGTATCGAATTCATGGACGACCGCACCGATCAGGCGTTCGCCCGGCATCTCGCGCTCCATCTTGTCAATGATGAAGGCGGCCGACGGACCCCATGTCAGTTGGGTATTGTCGAAGCGACCCTGCCAGGCCCAGTGGAGATGGCCGCTCGCAAACAGCGCCACGTCATGAGCCGCGATCAGATCATAGAGCCGCCGGCGTTGAGACGGGCGAACACTCCAATATCCGGTATCACCTTCATCTGGCGCGTCGACGAATAGCGGCTTGTGCGCAAAGAGCGCAACGCGTCGCCCTGCCCTGTCGGAAAGCGCCTGAGCTAGCCATTCGAACTGGGCTTCCTCCTCCTCGTCCTCGTGACCAAGAAGCAGCGAGTTCAATCCGATGAAGCGCCAGCGGGCCGCATCCTCCAGCCAGCGGTCGTCGCCGGCAAGGCTGCGCCAGCGGGACAGCCGCTCGGCATTGACGGGCTGGTTCGATCCCTTGAGGTGCCCGACATCGTGATTGCCGGGGACCATCAGCATCGGGATAGACACCTGGCGCATCAGATCCATCGAAAAGGTGATGTCTGCGTCCTTGTCGGCGCCGTCGACGGTGAGGTCGCCGGTATGGACGATCAGGTCTGCGCCAGTCTCTTCGATCCAGGTCAGAAGCGGCGCCCAGTTGCCATTGAAATGCGGCTTGTCGGGGCTGAAATGGGTGTCGGTGATCTGAATGATTTTCATGGGTGCGTCTCCGAGAGGTCGGCAGCGCCTCACGAGCGCGCCCTTCTCGTGCCCTCTCTAGAAGGCTCCCATGTCAATCACACAGCTGAAGTTTTCAGCTGTTTCTCAGTTTTGACATCAATCTGTCATCCAACAAGAAGGCTGCCGACGGGAACCGAGGCAGCCTTCGCCTGCATTTGGATTTGAGATTGCGTTGAAATCAGTGCCGTGGCGCGTTGGCGGGAATGGACGATACCGTTGCCGAGACAGGGTCGCTTGCAGGAAAGCTGTCCTCGAGTCCTTCATCGAGTTCCTCTTCCAGCGTTTGCCTGTCGCCGGCCGAACGCGCACTCGGCTGGCCGATCAAGCCCTTGCTGCCTTCGTCGAAATTGCCGTTGCTCAAGGCATCGTAACGGTTGATGCTGCCGTCTGCTTCCCCGCCGGCAAAGGCGGTCAGCTGAACCATCATGACTTTGGCGTGGTCGACCGCCGTCGTATCATCGAGTTCGCCATTGGAGTTGTCGATTTTGACGGAAATCGATTCTCCTCCCTCGCCTAAAAATTCTACGGTGAAAGTGTCACCGGTCTGTGTCACTCGCGTATCGATCAACTGCATGGAAGCCTCCTGTGTTCATGCATCTCAACGGCAAGCAAGCTCCGGAGTTCCATTTCAAAGCAAGCGATCGGCCCTCGGGACCATGGGGCCGCTCGGAACAAAAAGCGGCGATGCGAGTTCACACGCAGTTCAACAGGTTGCCATCCATGCCGAAATTGCCGCTGTCGCCTTCCGGGAAACGCTCGTTCTCCACTATTCCCGCCGACCAGAAACTCGCTTTGATATCGAGCTATTCGGAGACGCTGCGTAAGCTCGCCAGATCGACCGAGGCGGTCGGACGCGCAGATATGCTGCCGAGGCTGATCCAGGTGGCGGACGGACTGGACAGTATGGCAACCGCGATTGCCGAGACGGAGGCCGGAGCCGAGGTGATGGCGCGCGCAGCGCGGCTGATCCGGGCGACCGAGGGGATGCTGGCGTCAATGTCCTCGTCATCAGTCGTCCACTAATGTCACCCCTTGCGAGAATGACGGGATCGATGCAGCAATGCTCTTGCCCTCAAGCTTTATGGTTAATTTATTAATAATTCGGGGTTTATAAGCGGAACCAGACGGCCTTTTCGAGTGTTGATGGTGCGCCGTGGAGGAACCCCGATGATCCTTAAAATTCTTGCCCCCAAGATCGATGCCGATTGCAATGACACCGGCACCTGGCCTGATGGGATCTTCGCTGAAAACCGCATCGACCTTTCCGCTCGCAGCGACGGGCGCCGTCGCTCGCCGCATGAGCGCGACTACGGCAATGACAGGAAAGTCGAAAATCTACCGCTCGGCTTTGCCTGAGCGTTCCGGGCGTGGCGCGTCACAGCCTGCGAAAGACCAGAACGCCTGATGCCGGCAGCACGGCATTCAGCACTCCCGCCGTGGCTCTGATTTTTCCGCCGCCATTGCCGACATTCCAGCCGCCATATTTGTCAGCATCGGTATTGAAGATCTCCTCCCAGAGGCCATCGCCCAGACGTTCGCTGTACAGCCGATAGCCGTGTTCGAAGGGAGCGTCGTTCAGCGACCCCACAACGAGGAAATCCTCGCCGTCATTCCATCGATGAAACGCGATCACTCGATTTTCGTCGTGAACCAGGGGTGTGGCGATGTTACGGGAGCGAATGGCGTCCTGACGGATGCTGAGCGCGATCAGATCGCGATAACAGCTGAGCATCCCTGCGCCGCGGCCTTCCGCTTCGCCGAGAATATTCTCCCGGTTCTCGAGGAAATCATTGTAGCGATAGGGCTTCCGGGCGCCGATTTCCTCGCCCATGAAAAACATTGGCGTACCCGGTGATAGCAGCGTCATCGCCGCCGCGAACCGGGATCTCGCCTCCGCCCACGCCTTGGTCTCACCGACAACAGGCGCGAAATTGACCGCGATCACAGCAGTGCGCGCCGACCCCTCGCGATTGCCGCAATCGTCATGCGATTGGTTGTAGACCACCTTGGAGTGCGCGCTCGTCTGCAATGCACTGGCAAGAGACGACATGGTCAGCGCCCGCTTGTCCCCGAAACCGGCATTCTTCAGAAGCTGCGCCTGCGCGCCGCCGTGATATTCGACCAGATTGTGATGAAAATCGCCGTACCAGGTCGCATCGAAGCCGAGCCCGTCACCAGTCAGGCTTGGCTCCGTCATCGCCGACCAGTCGGAATAGTCCTCGGCCGTCAGGAAAAGCTGCGGCTTGATCAGCCGCATCGTCCGGGTCCACTGCTTCAGGAATTTGGCGCCGAAGGCTGCGGCCCGATCGGCGCGCCGTCCATCGGCATGCAGGACCGGATATTGATGGATCGAACTTGTCTGATCGAGCCGGAAACCATCGATATGGCAGACCGAGACGAGAAAGGCCGCACTCGAGATGAAAAGCTGTCGCACCGCTTCCTCATGGAAGCGGGGCGCCCATCCCGTGGAGATGTTGTCGATGTAGCCGCCTGTCGGATCGGCGTAATCGCCGGGACGTCCCGCGTACCAATAATAGATATTGCGGGTGTGATCGTTGGAATCATAGGCCCATTGCGCCCGCTCGCCATCCGGATCGAAGTGATTGTAACAGACATCGAGGATGACGGCGATGCCGCGCTGGTGGCAGGCCTTGACGAAAATCTTCAGCCGGTCGGTGCCGCCGGCCCCTTGATCGGCGGCAAAGAAATGCGACGTGCCGTAACCCCAGTTGGCTCGGGTCTCGAATTCCGCAATCGGCAGCAGCTCCACGGCGTTGACGCCGAGCGCCGAGAGATGCTCGACGAAGGCGATGGCATCATCAAGCGTCCCCGGCGCGGCCTTGCCGAAACCGAGTGCGCCGACGTGCAATTCGTAGATCACCAGATCCTCGAGCCGATCGGGAAGCTTTCGGCCGCCGACGAATTCGTCGGCCCAGAACGCCTCGGCGGCAAGCTCTTGCCCCGACGGTAGCACCACCCGCTTCAGGTCGCAGACGACCGAACAGCTTTGCGGTCCGTCCAATGCCGCCGGCGATCCGTGATAGGCGGCTCCGTCGGGATCGAAGTCTCCGGCGCCGATCTGCATGAGGGACCAGATATCGGTGCGGTAGGCGAGCGATCCATCATCCTTGGTGATGCGGTACATATAGGCCGTGCCGACCATGCTGTCGAAATCGGAGAGGCTGTCGTCGTCGCCGGTTTCGACGCTCCAGAATTCATCAACGGTCCTGCGCATCCCGATGGTTGCGAGCGCTCCGGTGCCGTCATCGGCGATATAGCCGACGGCCGGATCGGCGAGCACGAGCAAGACGTCCCTGGCGTTCGGCGCCCAGACCGAAATGCGGATGCCGTCAACACCGTCGCGCCTTTCAACCCGGTTTGCCCCCAGACGGCCGATCCATGTCAGATAATAGGTCTGCGGCGCTATCCCCTGCTGGAGATCAAAGGAGCGTTCGCGACGCGTCGAGGCCTCGTCGTCCAATTCGGCGGCGATCGCCCACAGGCTTGAAGCGCCGGGTCGATCGAGTTCGATCCCCCAGCGAAAATGCGTGCCGATCTCGTCATCGGGAAAGGGAACCCTGATGACAAAGACATCATAGCCATCCTCGTCACGAGAGCGTTGCATTGGAACAGATGTCCACTCGTTCGAGGGGCGGCCTTGTTCGTCCCAACTGCCGCGGAGACGGACATTGTCGAACGCCATCGAGGGCAAGCCGCAGCGAAACCGGAATTGAACATTGACGGTCATCGGATCCTCCAAAACCATGTCGGATTTCGCCAGACTCTGCCTATGGGCCGTCCCACTCGGGCATGATCAGCCGGCCGGACGAAAAAATGCAAGCGCAGATTTTATAATAAATACAATCCGAAACGGGCCACATTCGCAACAACATATCATGGTTAACGAGACCGCGCCGCACGACCCTCCTCGTGTATTAAATCGAATTGGCATCAACAAATAGGGATTCATTCCCATCGCCAATTCCCTCGTAAACTGGGAGAAGAACTTATGGCTCAAGCCGTTAGAATAAACGATATTATTCGTTCCTTTGGAATTGACACGCATATCGACTACACCGACGGGAAATATTCCAGTGTCGGAGAAGTTGTTAAGGCTCTCGACTATCTTGGTCTTGATACAGTCCGCGATCACGCCCCCAACTCCGCTTCCGATCCCAACGGCCAAACGCATCTCGGCGATGCGGCCGAAGCCGGCGTGCAATTCGTCTTCAGCGCCCAGCGGGAAGTCGACCCCGCCGCCGTGGCCCAGCGATTGCATGCCTTCGTGCAGGCCCATCCCGGGTCGGTCGTCGGCATCGAAGGTCCGAACGAGGTCAACAACTGGCCGGTCAGCTACCATGGCCTGAGCGGCCAGGCCGCAGCGGTCGCCTATCAGAAGGACCTGTCTGCCGCCGTCAATACCGATCCTTTGCTGAAGAACATCCCGGTCCTCGGCTTTACCGGATATACCGTCGCTTCCGCCTCCGACTACACGACGATCCACACCTATGCGAAGGATGGCGACCAGCCATTCTCATGGCTTTCCCGAGAATCCGGCGTTCAGCGCGCTGCCGATCCGGGCAAGCCGCTGGCGATCACCGAAACCGGTTACCACACCTCGCTCACCGCCGACACCAATGGCGGCTGGGAAGGCGTCAGCGAAGCGACGCAGGCAAAACTCCTGCTCAATACGCTGATGGACGGCGCCGCACTTGGATCGAAACAGACGTTCATCTACGAGCTGCTAGACGCCTATTCCGATCCGCAGGGCACCAATCAGGAAAAGCATTTCGGCCTTTTTCATCTCGACTATTCCGCCAAACCGGCTGCGACAGCGATCCACAATCTGACCGAAATCCTTGCGGATGACGGCGCTCAGAAGGCGAACTTCAGCACGGGGACCCTCAATTATTCGATCGACGGCCTGCCGTCCTCGGCCCGGAGCCTGCTGACGGAAAAATCGGACGGAAGCTACCAGATCACCATCTGGAACGAGCCCGATATCTGGAACCAGTCCTCCGACACGGCCATTCAGGCCGCAACCACAGCCGTCAAAGTCAATCTCGGCGCCTCGTTCGGCTCCGTTAAGGTCTTCGACCCGGTCTCCGGAACGACGGCGATCAAAAGCCTCAGCAACGTCTCGTCGCTGACGCTCGATGTCGTCGACCATCCCGTTATCATCGAGGTAGCAGGCAGCGGCGCCAGCACGCCGCCGGCCACCAACCATCTCTATGGCGGCACCGGCAACGACACCTTCATCGTAACCAATGCGAATCAAATCGTCGACGAAAGCCGGGGTGGCGGAACGGATACCGTCAAGGCTTCGATCTCCTTCAGCTTGGCTGATCAGAAGCATACGGTCGGAACGGTCGAAAACCTCACCTTGACCGGGACGGCCAATATCAGCGCGACCGGCAACAATACGGCCAACATTCTCACCGGCAACGACGGAAACAATTCCCTCAACGGCGGGAAAGGGAACGACCGATTGATCGGCGGGCTCGGAAACGACAAGCTGATCGGCAAGGCCGGTGCTGACGTTCTCACCGGCGGCGGCGGCGGCGATTCCTTCGTCTTCGACGTGAAGCCCGACAATACCAGCGTCGACAAGATTCGGGATTTTTCCTCCACGGCGGGCGACAAGCTGATGCTCGATCATTCAATTTTCGCCGAGCTCAGCCTATCCGGATTTTCGGATGAGAATTTCGTTCTCGGAACGAAAGCGCTCGAGGCTGATGATAAGCTGATCTACGATAAGGCGAGCGGCATTCTATCCTATGACGCGGATGGAAGTGCGGCGGGCGCGGCCATCCATGTCGCGGATCTCGATAATTCCGCAGCACTTAACTTCAAAGACTTCCTGCTTGTCTGACCCGGTTGGCCCGTCGCCTTTCAGGCGGCGGGCCGACAGCGTCACGGGCGGTCGCATCTCTCCCTCTTGCCGGAGCCTAAATCCCGGCCACATTCTCCGTTGACACTACTCGTGCCGCAACGGAGAAGCCTTTGCCCTGGATCGCCTATATCGCCCATTTCATCGCCGCGGCATTTTTGACCAACGGCGTCCCACATTTCGTCAACGGCGTCAGCGGCAGGCCGTTCCGCATTCCCTTCGCGCAAGGCGCAAAGCTCGGCTCGCCGACAGCCAATGTCGTCTGGGGCTGGGCGAATTTCCTCATCGCTTTCCTGCTGTTTGCCAATGTTGGGCCGCTCTATATCGGCACGCCGGGTGACACGATCTTCGTGGCAGTCGGCATGCTCGTCACCGGTATTCTGCTCGCCCGCATTTTCGAGGGCGATGCCAGAAAGTAACTTGCATGATGATAGTCACTGATATAGTGACATCGGCCATGCAGCGAACAAGCTTCAGCGATTTCAAATGCCCGGCGGCGCGCGCGCTCGACAGCGTCGGCGACTGGTGGAGCATGCTGATCCTGCGCGACGCCTTCCAGGGGCTTTCGCGCTTCGACGAATTCCAGAAAAGCCTCGGCGTGGCGCCGAACATCCTGACGCGGCGGCTCAAACATCTGACGGAAAAGGGGCTGTTCGAACGGCGGCTCTATCATCATCGCCCTGCCCGCTACGAATATCTGCTGACGGAAAAGGGCCGTGATTTCTTTCCTGTTCTGATGACGCTGTTTTCCTGGGGAAACCGGCACATCCCCGAAGAGGACCTCTCCTTTCTCTTGGGCGATGCCGCTTCCGGCAGAGTGCGCGAGACGATGCTGGTCGATGCGCGCACCGGCGAACAAGTGACCCCCGAAAACACCAGCCTGCTTGCAGGCCCCGCCGCCGACGACGAGGTGCACGAGCGGATCGCCCGCATGCGCGCCTGGTATCTCGGCATCGACGCATAGAAAGGAAAAGGAAATGGATCGCATCGTTGTCACCGGCATGGGACTTGTCTCGCCACTCGGCACCGGCGTCGAACCTGCCTGGAAGCGTCTTCTCGACGGCGGTTCCGGGTTGAGGGTGCTGGCGGAGGATATCGTCGGCGAGCTCTCGGCCAAGGTTGGCGGCATCGTTCCCGGTATCGCGGAAGATGCTGAGGCCGGTTTTGATCCCGACCGTTACATCACGCCCAAGGACCAGAAGAAGATGGACCGCTTCATCCACTTCGCCATGGCGGCGACGGAGGAAGCAGTAAAACAGGCAGGCTGGATGCCGACCGACGAAGGCGAGCGCCAGCGCACGGCAACGATCATCGCGTCGGGGGTTGGTGGCTTTCCGGCGATCGCCGAAGCGGTGCGGATCGGCGAAACGCGTGGCGTGCGGCGACTGTCGCCTTTCACCGTGCCCTCCTTCCTCGTCAACCTTGCCGCCGGCCAGGTCAGCATCCGTTATGGCTTCAAGGGGCCGCTCGGCGCGCCGGTGACGGCCTGCGCGGCCAGCGTCCAGGCAATCGGCGATGCGGCGCGGCTGATCCGCTCCGGTGAAGCGGATGTGGCGATCTGCGGCGGTGCCGAGGCCTGCATCGACAAGGTGAGCCTCGGCGGCTTTGCCGCTGCGCGTGCGCTTTCCACCGGCTTCAACGACACGCCGGAGTTGGCGTCGCGGCCCTTCGACACGACCCGCGACGGCTTCGTCATGGGTGAAGGCGCCGGCATCCTGGTCATCGAAATGCTGGAGCATGCGCTTGCCCGCGGCGCCACACCGCTCGCCGAACTCGTCGGCTACGGCACGGCGGCGGACGCCTACCATATGACCTCAGGCCCCGAAGACGGCGACGGCGCCCGCCGGGCGATGGAGGCAGCACTCAGGCAGGCGACGATCCCGGCTTCGGAGGTCCGGCATCTGAACGCGCATGCGACCTCGACACCGGTCGGTGACAGGGGCGAGATCGCGGCGATCGGCACGGTCTTCGGCCGCGACGGCGGCATTGCCGTCAGCGCGACGAAATCGGCGACCGGCCACCTGCTTGGCGCGGCCGGCGGGCTGGAAGCAATCTTCACCATCCTTGCGCTGCGCGACCAGATCGCGCCGCCAACCCGCAACCTCGATGAGGCGGATCCTGATGCCGACGGCATCGATATCGTCGGCAAGACGGCGCGGCCGCTGGTGATGGACTATGCGATTACCAACGGTTTCGGCTTCGGCGGGGTAAATGCCAGTGCCCTCTTCCGCCGCTGGTCGTAAAGTCCACTTTCCTTGTGCTGAAAATCGCCTACACTTCTGCTCTATCAGGGATCATTCCCTCGATAGAGCCGGAGATTCACCATGCGCGCCTTCTTCGCAGTTCTCATTCTGTGTGCCGCGTCCGCCCTCTCCCCTGTAGCGGCCCGCGCCGAAGATCCGATCGACACGACGCGGACGATGATTGAGGCACAGATCAACGCCTTCCTCAAGGACGATGCCGAGACCGCCTATTCCTTCGCCGCCCCCGGCATCCGGGCACTGTACCCCGACAAGAACCTGTTCTTCGCCATGGTGAAAAAGAGCTACGAGCCGGTCTATCACCCCGGCAATTACGCCTTCGGACGCAGCCGCTCGATCGACGACGGCGCGCTGATCTATCACGAGGTGCTGATCTCAGGCCGCGATGGCAAGGACTGGACGGCGATCTACCAGATCATGCGCCAGCCGGACGGCAGCTACAGGATAAATGGGGTGCAGATCGTGCCCGATGCGGACAGCAAGGGCATCTGACGCGCTGTTTCTTCTCTTCGGTGGAAACTCGGCCGATTACATGGTCTAGTTGCACTAACGATTTCGAAATCCTCCTGGAGTAACAAAGTGCCAACGGAGGGTTGTTGCGTTGGACGCCGGCAAACAATTTTTTACAGCTCTTGAGGCGTTGCGAGGAATTGCGGCTATCATGGTCATGTTCCTCCACACAGGTGGTACGCTGGGTCCGATCCCGGCGAATATCAGTTATCTAGCCGTTGACCTCTTCTTTCTGTTGAGCGGCGTCGTTCTTACAAATTCATATGAGAAGCGACTGATAGCGGGGCAGATTTCGCCCACCGGGCTTCTCCTACAGCGTATCATTCGGCTTTATCCTCTTTATCTTCTTTCGCTTCCGATTGGCCTTTTCAGCTATTCACTTAAAAACGGGTTGGACTACTCCACCCTGGCGGACCTTCTGCTGAGGGCAATCCTGTTCATTCCAAGCACAAGCCAGGAAGGTATCTTTCCCTTCAACGGGCCTAGCTGGTCGCTCTTCTTCGAGCTCTGGGCCGGAGTGCTGTTCTCCGTGCTTCTGATACGACTGTCATTCAGAAGCTTGCTCGCCATCGCCCTGGCGGCGGCCGGCATCACCATCTATGGGGCATTGGTAGGAGGTAATTTCGATATTGGTCCCGAGGCGGGCGATTTCAGATTTGGCTTTTCAAGAGTGCTGTTCTCGTTCTCGCTCGGAATCTGCCTTTACAGGTTATATGAGGTCCAGAAACCGAATACAGCCAATAACGGCAACGTTATCGGCTTTTTTCTCTGTGCTTGTCTGATCTTCATCACCAACATACCAGCCCGCATATTCTTCGGTTTCCCGTATTTTGATTTTTTAATATGCCTTGTGGTCTTCCCGGCCATTGTCTGGCTTGCGATGCGCACGAGACAGACCGGCCTGGTTGAGCTGGTATTCCGTTGGCTGGGGAGGCTTTCCTATCCGATTTATATCCTGCATGGCCCCATCTTCAGTCTGCTGCAGTCACTGCGGCAAAAGGGCTTTGACCTTCCTGCCTCGCCGGCAGCCGGTATGGTCGTCGTAGTCGGAATTTTCATTGTGGCTGGCATCGCCGCTATTCACTTCGACGAGCCAGTGCGCAAAAAACTTAAAATGATGGTTGCGCCAAACCCGGCGTCCGCAGTTCCTGCGGTAAGCAACGCGGGGCCGGAATAGACTTACACTGGTTCGAGATCGCCCCTCGCCCATTCCTCCTGCGTTTCCGCCATGAAATCGGCGAAGCGGCTTTCGGCGATCGCTTTGCGGATGCCCTGCATCAGTTCCTGGTAGTAGGCGAGGTTGTTCCAGGAGAGGAGCATGCCGCCAAGCGCTTCGTTGGCGCGGACGAGATGGTGCAGGTAGGCGCGCGAATAGTCGCGCGAGGCCGGGCAGTTCGACTGATCGTCGAGCGGGCGCATATCCTCGGCATGGCGGGCATTGCGGATATTGACCTTGCCGCGGCGGGTAAACGCCAAGCCATGGCGGCCGGAACGGGTCGGCATGACGCAGTCGAACATGTCGATGCCGCGCGCAACCGATTTCAAGATATCGTCAGGCGTGCCGACGCCCATGAGGTAACGCGGCTTTTCTGTCGGCAGTACCGGCAGCGTCGTTTCCAGCATCTGCAGCATGACGTCCTGCGGCTCACCGACGGCAAGGCCGCCTATTGCGTAACCCTTGAGGTCGAGCTGGCTCAGCGCCTCGGCCGAGCGGATGCGCAGCGCCGGGATATCGCCGCCCTGGACGATGCCGAACATCGCTTTGCCGGGCTGCTCGCCGAAGGCCACCCTGCAGCGTTCGGCCCAGCGCAGCGACATTTCCATGGCGCGCTCGATCTCCTTTGGCTCGGCCGGCAGCGCCACGCATTCGTCGAGCTGCATCTGGATGTCGGAGCCGAGCAGCCCCTGGATTTCAATAGAGCGTTCCGGCGACATATGGTGCAGGCTGCCGTCGACATGCGACTTGAAGGTGACGCCCTGCTCGTCGAGCTTGCGCAGGCCGGACAGCGACATCACCTGGAAGCCGCCGGAATCGGTTAGGATCGGGTGCTCCCAGCGAATGAGCTTGTGCAGGCCGCCGAGCCGGGCGACGCGCTCGGCCGTCGGGCGCAGCATCAGGTGATAGGTATTGCCGAGGATGATATCGGCGCCGGTCTCGTGCACCTGGTCGAGATACATGGCCTTGACCGTGCCGACGGTACCAACAGGCATGAAGGCCGGCGTGCGGATCTCGCCGCGCGGCATGGAAATCTGGCCGAGGCGGGCGCCGGCATCGGTTTTGTCAAGGGTGAATTGGAAGTTGTCTGTCATTTGTCTTTCCGGAAAAGAAGGCTCGCGTCGCCGTAAGAGTAGAAGCGGTAGCCCGTCGAAATGGCGTGTTTATAAGCCGCGTGCATGGTCTCGAAGCCGGCAAAGGCCGAGACCAGCATGAACAGCGTCGAGCGCGGCAGGTGGAAATTGGTCATCAGCATGTCGACCGCCTTGAAGCGATAACCGGGCGTGATGAAGATGCCGGTAGCGCCGGCCCAGGGCATGATCTCTCCGCTTTCCGCGGCGGCACTCTCGATAAGCCGCAACGAGGTCGTGCCGACACAGACGACGCGCCCGCCTCTTTCCCGAACGGCATTCAGCCGGGCGGCGATCTCGGCGCTGACATAGCCGCTTTCGAGATGCATCTTGTGATCGGCGGTATCGTCGGCCTTGACGGGCAGGAAGGTGCCAGCTCCGACATGCAGCGTGACGAAATGGCGTTCGATGCCGGCCTTGTCGAGCGCTTCGAACAGCGCAGGCGTGAAGTGCAGGCCGGCTGTCGGCGCGGCAACGGCGCCCTCCTCGCGGGCATAGATCGTCTGGTAATCGGCGCGGTCGCGCTCGTCCTCGGGGCGCTTGGCGGCGATATAGGGTGGCAGTGGGATATGGCCGACGGCGGCGATCGCCTCGTCAAGCGCCGGGCCTGAGAGATCAAACAGCAGCGTCACCTCGCCGGCCTCGCCCTTGTCCTCGACGGTGGCATCGAGCGAGCCGAGGAAGCAGCTTTCGCCGGAATGGCCGAAGGCGATGCGGTCGCCCTCCTTGATGCGCTTGCCCGGCTTGGCGAAGGCCTTCCAGCGGTTGGGACCGATGCGCATGTGCAGTGTGGCCGACACCTGCTGGCCACCGGCGCCGTCGCGATGGCGGATGCCCTCGAGCTGGGCGGGAATGACCTTGGTGTCGTTGAAGACCAGCGCGTCGCCGGCCCGCAGGAAGGAGGTGAGATCGCCGACGCGATGATCCGACAGATGGCCTTCCGCATTCGGATCGACGACGAGCAGGCGCGCGCTGTCGCGCGGTTCGGCAGGCCTCAACGCGATGCGTTCATCCGGCAGATCGAAATCGAAAAGGTCTACGCGCATCGAAGCACTTTCAGGCAAAGCGAAACCCGCCCCGCGCAGCTATGCGCAAAGGCGGGTTTCAGCAGAAATCACAATCAGACGTCGGCGGCAACCCGCATGGAGACGATCGAGTCCGGATCGGAAACCGGCTCGCCGCGCTTGATCTTGTCGACATTGTCCATGCCTTCGATGACCTGCCCCCAGACCGAATACTGCTTATTCAGCCAAGGCGCGTCGGTGAAGCAGATGAAGAACTGAGAATTGGCCGAGTTCGGGTTCTGCGAACGGGCCATCGAGCAGGTGCCGCGCGTATGCGTGGTCGCGGAGAATTCTGCCTTCAGATCCGGCTTCGAGGAGCCGCCCATGCCGGCGCGGCCGGGATTGAAGGTTTCCGAGCCCTTCTTGCCGAATTCGACATCGCCCGTCTGGGCCATGAAATCCTGGATGACGCGGTGGAAAACGACGCCGTCATAGGCCTTCTCGCGCGCGAGTTCCTTGATGCGGGCGACATGCTCCGGGGCGACCTGCGGCAAAAGCTGAATGACAACCTTGCCCTTGGTGGTTTCCAGAATGACGGTGTTTTCGGGATCCTTGATCTCGGCCATTGTCTTCTCCTCTTGTTTGTCTCGTAACTTACTTCTTGCCCAGGGTGACCTTAATCATCCGGTCGGGACTTTTGACTTCGCCGTTCTGGCCTTCACCCTTCTTGATCTTGTCGACGTTCTCCATGCCGGAAACGACCTTGCCGACGACGGTGTACTGACCATTCAGGAAGGAACCGTCGGCGAACATGATGAAGAACTGCGAATTGGCGGAATTCGGATCCTGCGAGCGGGCCATGCCGACCGTGCCGCGTACGAACGGGGTCTTGGAGAATTCTGCCGGGATGTCGGGCATATCCGAGGAGCCGGTGCCGGCGAGGCTCGCATCGAAGCCCTTTTCCATGTTGCCGTATTTGACGTCGCCGGTCTGAGCCATGAAGCCATCGATGACGCGATGGAAGGCGACGTTATCGTATTCGCCCTTCTTGGCCAGCGCCTCGATCTGGGCGACATGCTTCGGCGCCACATCAGGCATCAGCTGGATGACAACAGGGCCATTCTTCAGCTGGATGGTGAGATAGTGATCGGCCGACTGGGCGAAGGCATCCCCGGCGAAGGAGGCGAGATACAACACGCCGGCAAATGCGAGATAAAAGAGTTTCATATGAGCTCCATTGCGGCGGGTTCCGCCTGGTCTTTGCGCTGGTTAGTCTTTGCGCTTGGATGTGAGGGCTTGCAGGACGGCGGCCGGCACGAAAGCGCTGACGTCGCCGCCCATGGCGGCGATCTGGCGGACCAATGTGGCGGTAATGGGCCGCGAGGCCGTACCCGCCGGCAAAAAGATCGTCTGGAGATCGGGCGCCATCGTCCGGTTCATGCCGGCCATCTGCATTTCATAATCAAGGTCGGTGCCGTCGCGAAGACCGCGGATCAACAGCGTGGCGCCATGCGTGCGCGCGGCATCGACGACCAGATTGTCGAAGGCGACGACCGTGATATCGCCGGCCTTGCCCGGCAGCGCTTGCGCCAGAGAACGGCGGATCAGCTCGGCTCTCTCTTCAAAGGAGAAGAGCGGCGCCTTGCCGGGATGGATGCCGATCGCGACGATCACCTTTTCGGCGACGTTCAGCGCCTGGACCAGAACATCCACATGCCCATTGGTGATCGGGTCGAAGGACCCCGGATAGAAAGCTGTCGTCATGTGGTCCGGCCGTTGGTTTGACGCCTTTTGTCACGGATGACGCCTTCTCGCAAGTGATTTGCCCAGCTCCGGCCAGAGCGCCGCGCGTCTTTTCAGACACGTAAAGGACGTTATGCGGCGGGCGGTTAAACGGCGGATGAATGGCCCGTTCAAGGCCGTTTCAGATGCGATCTGCTTAATTCTTGTCATTCACGCAGCCGATGCCATTCCGGCAACAGGCGCTTTCCGAAAGACCAGGTCCATGCTGATCGTGCTCGTTGCACTTGCCGTCGCTTCCTCCCTCGCGGCCGAGATGGCCTATGGCTATTTCGCCGATCGATACGAGATGAGCTGGGTGCGGTCGGAGCTTGCCGAGCATGCGGCGATCGTGCGCGCCCAGGGCCGGCTGCGCGAAAAACGAGCTTCGAATCTGAATGCCAGATGAACGAGACATTCAAGGTCGCTTCAGATCGGCATTGGTAAACACCCGATCAACATCCGGCGGAACCATTTACAGACGGATGCGTTCATTTAACCGATACATAGAGCGGCGCGGAAGGATTAAAAATGCCCGGTAAGATTACGATGATTAACGTGCTCTGGATGGTAATGGTCACGGGCATGCTGACCGCAACTGTCGCTCTCTATGATCAGAAGGTTGATACGTCCAAGGTTTATGGCCCCTATGCTTCGGCCCGGACGGCCGTGCTGGGCCAGTACTGAGAGGCGAGAACGCAACTCCCCAGGAAAGGAATGCCTATGTTCACGATCTTGACAATGCTCACCGCCCTTATCAGCGTCATGTTCATCGTGTCTGTGGCCTCGACGATTTCAGCGCTCCGGCGCGAAGGCGAAGAGGTGAAGGCTCTGAACGAAAAACATAGAGCATTCTGACATTCCTCTCTTACTACCCTCTCCCACCCTTGAGCGGCACCCTTCCGTCGCCAGGGCCATTCAAAGCCGGATGCCACCCAGCGTCCGGCTTTTTCTTTGGGCGTGTCCCGAACCATCTCCGATTTGAAAAGAAAAGGGCGGCTCGAAGCCGCCCCGTTCATTTGATCATTCCTCGGCAGGTCCGGCCGGATCGCCATCGGCAATCGGCGCCTCGTCACCGCCACCTTCGTCGGCAGCACCTTCGTCGGTCGCAGGAGAGCCTTCGGCGACCTCGACAGCCTCCTCCGTCTCATCCTCCTCCGGCTCGCTGATGCGCTCGACCGAGACGACCTTCTCATCCTTGGCCGTCGAGAAGATGGTGACGCCCTTGGTGGCGCGGCTGGCGATGCGGATGCCGCCAACCGGCACACGGATCAGCTGGCCGCCATCGGAGACCAGCATGATCTGGTCGCCATCATCGACAGGGAAAGCCGCAACCAGTTCGCCGATCTCGCCTGTTTTCGACGTGTCGGTGGCGCGGATACCCTTGCCGCCGCGGCCGGAGATGCGGAAGTCGTAGGAGGACGAACGTTTGCCGAAGCCCTTTTCGGAGACGGTCAGCACGAACTGCTCCAGTTGCTTCAGCTCTTCGTAACGCTCGTCGCTCAGCTGTCCCTCTTCGGTGACTTCCTCGCCGACCAGCGCGATCTCCTCGGCTTCGCCCGTCGTCAGGCGCCGATCGTTGGCGGCGCGCTTCAGATAAGCAGCACGCTCCCAAGGTTCGGCGTTGACATGGCGCACGATGGTCATCGAGATGATGCGGTCGCCGCCGGCAAGGGTGATGCCGCGCACGCCGATCGAGTTGCGGCCGGCAAAGACCCGGACATCGTCGACGGAGAAGCGGATGCACTGACCGAGCGCGGTCGTCAAAAGCACGTCGTCATCTTCGGTGCAGGTCTCGACGGAGAGGATTTCGTCGCCCTCCTCCTCGAGCTTCATGGCGATCTTGCCGTTGCGGTTGACCTGGACGAAGTCCGACAGCTTGTTGCGGCGAACCGTGCCGCGCGTCGTCGAGAACATGACGTCGAGATTGTCCCAGCTCGTCTCGTCCTCGGGCAATGGCAGGATCGTCGTGATGCGCTCGCCGGGTGCGAGCGGCAGCATATTGATCAGCGCCTTGCCGCGTGAGGTCGGCGTACCGATCGGCAGGCGCCAGACCTTCTCCTTGTAGACGATGCCGCGCGAGGAGAAGAACAGAACCGGCGTATGGGTGTTGACCACGAATAGCCGGCTAACGAAATCCGCGTCGCGGGTGGTCATGCCGGAGCGGCCCTTGCCGCCGCGGCGCTGGGCGCGGTATGTGGTCAGTGGCACGCGCTTGATATAACCGAGATGCGAGACGGTGACGACCATGTCTTCACGCGCGATCAGGTCCTCGTCGTCCATTTCGAGGCCGCCATCGACGATCTCGGTGCGGCGTGGCGTGCCGAACTCGTCGCGGACAGCGAGAAGTTCGTCCTTGACGATGGTCTGGATGCGGACGCGCGAGGAGAGAATATCAAGATAATCCTTGATTTCCTCGCCGATCTTGTTGAGTTCGTCGCCGATTTCGTCGCGGCCAAGCGCGGTCAGGCGGGCAAGGCGCAATTCGAGGATGGCGCGGGCCTGCTCTTCGGAGAGGTTGTAAGTCAGATCCTCGTTGATGCGATGGCGCGGATCGTCGATCAGACGGATCAGGCTTTCGACATCTTCCGCCGGCCAGCGGCGGGTCATCAGTTCTTCGCGGGCCGACTGCGGATCGGGCGCCTGGCGGATGACGCGGATGACCTCGTCGATATTGGCGACGGCAATGGCGAGACCAACCAACACATGGGCGCGGTCACGCGCCTTGCGCAACAGGAATTTCGTTCTCCGGCTAACTACTTCCTCGCGGAACGAGACGAAAGCGCGCAGCATGTCGAGCAGGGTCAGCTGTTCGGGCTTGCCGCCATTCAGCGCCACCATGTTGCAGCCGAAGGACGTCTGCAACGGCGTATAGCGATAAAGCTGGTTGAGGATGACCTCGGCATTGGCATCGCGCTTCAGCTCGACGACGACGCGATAACCCTGGCGGTCGGATTCGTCGCGCAGATCGGAGATGCCTTCGATGCGCTTGTCGCGCACCAGCTCGGCCATCTTCTCGATCATCGTCGCCTTGTTCACCTGATAGGGAATCTCGGTGATGATGATCTGCTCGCGGTCACCGCGCATCGGCTCGATGGCGGCGACGCCGCGCATGATAACGGAGCCGCGGCCGGTCTCATAAGCCGAGCGGATGCCGGCACGGCCGAGGATCTTCGCGCCCGTCGGGAAGTCGGGACCGGGAATGATCTGGATCAGTTCCGGCAGCTCGATGGCCGGATCGTCGATCAGCGCGATGCAGCCGTCGATGACTTCGGAGAGATTGTGCGGCGGTATGTTGGTCGCCATGCCGACAGCGATGCCGCCGGCGCCGTTGACGAGCAGGTTCGGGAACTTGGCGGGCACCACGACCGGCTCGGAAAGCGTGCCGTCGTAGTTGTCGCGGAAATCGACGGTTTCCTTGTCGAGATCGTCGAGCAGCGAGTGGGCCGCCTTTTCGAGGCGGCATTCGGTATAACGTTCGGCCGCCGGCGGATCGCCGTCGACGGAGCCGAAATTGCCCTGACCGTCGATCAGCGGCAGACGCAGCGACCAGGGCTGCGCCATGCGGGCGAGCGCATCATAGATCGCGGAATTGCCGTGCGGATGGAATTTACCCATCACGTCACCGGTGACGCGGGCGCATTTGACGTATTTCTTGTTCCAGTCGATGCCGAGTTCGGACATGCCGTAGAGGATGCGCCGGTGCACGGGCTTAAGGCCGTCGCGCACGTCGGGCAGCGCGCGGCTGACGATGACGCTCATGGCGTAATCGAGATACGACCGCTGCATTTCCTCCATGATGGAGATGGGCTCGATGCCTGGCGGGAGCTTCCCGCCGCCGGGGGGTGTTTGCTCAGTCAAAACAGATCACGATCTCTTCTAGAATCACTTGAAGATTTATAGCGGAAAGCCTGTTGCCGCGCCAATTTCACAGCGCGTTTTGAACAGGCTTTTGCGGCTTAAAGAGGGTAAAACATGCAAGTTGCGCGGCCGGACCGGACAAATCCGCCGCGGGCCGCCGCGGGATATTTGCCAAATCGAAATCCCCGCTTCACAATCATAAAAACCACGCACTTATATGGGGTTCTGGAGAGCCGATGGCAAGCGCCGACCAACTGATCAACGCCTTCACGACGCTGCTCGTCACCATCGATCCACCGGGGCTTGCGCCGATCTTTCTGGGCCTGACGACAGGCATGAGCCGAACCGAGCGCAAGCAGGTGGCGCTGCGCGGCTCGGTCATCGCCTTCATCATCCTCGCCGTCTTTGCGCTGTTCGGCGCCGGCGTGCTCGGGGTGCTCGGGATTTCGATCGGCGCCTTCCGCATCGCCGGCGGGCTGCTGCTGTTCTGGATCGCCTTCGAGATGGTGTTCGAGAGGCGGCAGGAGCGCAAGGAGAAGGCGACCGAGGCGGCGATCACCAAGGATCATATCGAGAATATCGCCGTCTTCCCGCTCGCCTTGCCGCTGATTGCCGGCCCGGGGGCGATCTCGGCGACGATCCTGCTTGCCGGCACATTGGCCACCTCGATCGGGAAAGCGCAGCTGATCGGCGTCATTGGCGCCAACCTGCTGCTGACCTTCGTCATGCTGCTCATTGCCGAAAGACTGGACCGTTTCCTCGGCGTCACCGGCCGGGCGATCCTGACACGGCTCCTCGGCGTCATCCTCGCCGCCCTTGCCGCACAATTCGTCGTCGACGGCGCTAAGTCGGCGTTCAACCTCATCAGCGCGACGCCGCACTGAAATGGCGGCGTCTGCCGCGAGATCAACGAAAAAGAGCATGACGCCATTCAAGGCATCATGCTCTCTCACGTCTTTCACCAAGCCAGAAAAGGCAACCGATCAGAACGGGATATCGTCGTCGAGATCCCGCGAGAAGTTACCGCCGGCGCCGCCACCGCCGCGGCTCGGCGATGAGGAGGGAGCCGGGGCACCGTAGTCGTCGCCATAATCGTTGCCGCCGGCGCCACTGCCACGGCCGCCGCTCGCGCCGCCGCCTTCACCGCGGCCATCGAGCATCGTCAGCGTCGAACCGAAACCCTGCAGCACCACTTCCGTGCTGTAGCGATCCTGGCCCTGCTGGTCCTGCCACTTGCGGGTCTGCAGCTGGCCTTCGATATAGAGCTTGGCGCCCTTTTTCACATATTGCTCGACGACCTTGCAGAGGCCCTCGTTGAAGACGACGACAGTGTGCCATTCGGTCTTCTCACGGCGCTCGCCGGAATTGCGATCGCGCCACGTCTCCGAGGTCGCGATACGAAGATTGGCGATCGGCCGGCCATCCTGAGTGCGGCGGATTTCGGGGTCTGCACCGACGTTTCCAATCAGAATTACCTTATTCACACTACCAGCCATGCTTCTCACCCTGCCTGCCGCCCTGCCCGGCGGCGTTTAATCGATCGGCGCACCTTAAACCATCACGGACCGCCAATGCGCATGGGCGGCATTTAATCCACATCTTTATCCATCAGAAAGCCGCATGCATCCATCAGGAATTTTGTTCTTTCTTTGTTCTAGTTTATCCGTATGATCCTGTCAACAGAATCGAAAACCTTGACCGTAGTGGACATTCAGCCTCGACTCGCCCGTTGGCATCACTAAATAAGGGCTGTCATCCAGAAAACCAAAGCAGAGACGATGAGCGAACTGAAGACGATCTCCATCCGCGGCGCGCGCGAGCATAATCTGAAGAGCATCGATCTCGATCTGCCGCGTAACAAGCTGATCGTCATGACCGGGCTTTCGGGTTCCGGCAAATCCTCGCTCGCCTTCGACACGATCTATGCCGAGGGCCAGCGGCGTTATGTCGAGAGCCTGTCGGCCTATGCCCGGCAGTTCCTCGAAATGATGCAGAAGCCCGACGTCGACCAGATCGACGGGCTGTCGCCGGCGATCTCGATCGAGCAGAAGACCACCTCGCGCAATCCCCGCTCGACGGTCGGCACCGTCACCGAGATCTACGACTACATGCGCCTGCTCTTTGCCCGCGTCGGCGTTCCATATTCGCCGGCGACCGGCCTACCGATCGAGAGCCAGACCGTCAGCCAGATGGTCGACCGCATTCTCGATTTCGGCGAGGGCACCCGTCTTTATATTCTTGCGCCGCTCGTGCGCGGGCGCAAAGGCGAATACAAAAAAGAACTGGCCGAGCTGATGAAGAAGGGCTTCCAGCGCGTCAAGGTCGACGGCCAGTTCTACGAGATCGCCGAGGCACCGGTGCTCGACAAGAAATACAAGCACGACATCGACGTGGTGGTCGACCGCATCGTCGTGCGCTCGGATGTCTCGGCGCGGCTGGCCGACAGTCTGGAGACCTGCCTGAAACTCGCCGACGGGCTGGCGGTCGCCGAATTCGCCGACAAGCCGCTGCCGCCGGAAGAGACGTCAGCCGGCGGCTCGGCCAACAAGTCGCTGAACGAGACGCATGAACGCGTGCTGTTTTCGGAGAAGTTCGCCTGCCCGGTTTCCGGCTTTACCATTCCCGAGATCGAGCCGCGGCTGTTTTCCTTCAACAACCCGTTCGGCGCCTGCCCGACCTGTGATGGCCTCGGCGCCCAGCAGAAGATCGATCCGGATCTGATCGTGCCCGAGCCCGAGCGGACGCTGCGCGATGGGGCGATCGCGCCCTGGGCCAAGTCGACCTCGCCCTATTACAATCAGACGCTGGAAGCGCTTGGCAAACATTACGGCTTCAAGCTCGGCACCCGCTGGAACGATCTCACCGACGAGGCCAAGGACGTCATCCTAAACGGCACCAACGACAAGATCGAGTTCCACTACGCCGACGGCGCCCGCTCCTATACGACCCAGAAGAATTTCGAGGGCATCATCACCAATCTCGAGCGGCGCTGGAAAGAGACTGATTCCGCCTGGGCGCGCGAAGACATCGAGCGCTTCATGTCGGCGGCCCCCTGCCCTTCCTGCAACGGTTTCCGCCTGAAGCCGGAGGCCTTAGCGGTGAAGATCAACACGCTGCATATCGGCGAAGTGACTGGTATGTCGATCCGCGTCGCCCGCGACTGGTTCGAAACACTGCCGGCGAGCTTCAATGCCAAGCAGAACGAGATCGCCGTGCGCATCCTCAAGGAAATCCGCGACCGGCTGCGCTTCCTCAATGATGTCGGCCTGGAATATCTCAGCCTGTCGCGCAATTCCGGCACGCTGTCGGGCGGCGAAAGCCAGCGCATCCGGCTTGCCTCGCAGATCGGCTCCGGGCTGACGGGCGTGCTCTATGTGCTCGACGAGCCGTCGATTGGCCTGCATCAGCGTGACAATGCCCGGCTGCTCGACACGTTGAAGCACCTGCGCGACATAGGCAACACCGTCATTGTCGTCGAACATGACGAGGATGCGATCATGACGGCCGACGACGTGGTCGATATCGGCCCGGCGGCCGGCATTCACGGCGGTCAGGTCATCGCCCATGGTACGCCGCAGGACATCATGGACAGTCCGAACTCGCTGACCGGCAAATATCTCTCCGGCGAACTTGGCGTTCCCGTTCCCGACGAGCGCCGTAAGCCGAAGAAAGGTCGCGAGATCAAGGTGGTCGGGGCGCGCGGCAACAATCTGAAGAATGTCACGGCGTCGATCCCGCTCGGCGTGTTCACCGCCGTGACCGGCGTTTCCGGCGGCGGCAAATCCACCTTCCTGATCGAGACGCTTTATAAATCGGCGGCACGCCGCGTCATGGGCGCGCGTGAAAACCCGGCCGATCACGATCGCATCGACGGCTTCGAGCATATCGACAAGGTGATCGACATCGACCAGTCGCCGATTGGCCGTACGCCGCGCTCGAACCCGGCGACCTATACCGGCGCTTTTACGCCGATCCGCGACTGGTTCGCCGGCCTGCCGGAGGCGAAGGCACGCGGCTACCAGCCGGGCCGCTTCTCCTTCAACGTCAAAGGCGGACGCTGCGAGGCCTGCCAGGGCGACGGCGTCATCAAGATCGAGATGCACTTCCTGCCCGATGTCTACGTCACCTGCGACGTCTGCCACGGCAAGCGCTATAACAGAGAGACGCTCGATGTCACCTTCAAGCAGAAGTCGATCGCCGAGGTGCTCGACATGACGGTGGAGGAAGGCGTCGATTTCTTCGCGGCGGTGCCTGCGGTGCGCGACAAGCTGCAATCGCTGAAGGATGTCGGTCTCGGTTATATCAAGGTCGGCCAACAGGCGAATACGCTCTCGGGTGGCGAGGCGCAGCGCGTCAAGCTTGCCAAGGAACTGTCGAAACGCTCGACGGGGCGCACGCTCTACATTCTCGATGAACCGACGACCGGCCTGCATTTTCACGACGTCGCCAAGTTGCTCGAAATGCTGCACGAACTGGTCAACCAGGGCAATTCGGTGGTGGTGATCGAGCACAATCTCGAAGTCATCAAGACGGCCGACTGGGTGCTCGATTTCGGCCCCGAAGGCGGCGACGGCGGCGGCGAGATCGTCGCGACCGGCACGCCGGAAGCGATCGTCAAGGAAAAGCGGTCCTATACCGGGCACTTCCTGAAGGAATTGCTGGAGCGGCGGCCAGCGAAGAAGGCGGTTGCGGCGGAATGACGATGAGGACGGCGTCGCCCGATGATCTGAAAACGATCGCGACGCTGACAGCAGCCGCCTATCGGCCCTATAGCGAGCTGTTCGGCGCTCCGCCGATGCCGGTGACGGAGGATTACGCGCCGCGGATCGAACGCGGCGAGGTCTGGCTGCGCGAGATCGGCGGGCAAACGGCCGGCCTGGTGGTCGTCGAGCAACATTCCGATCACCTCATGCTGTTCAGCATCGCGGTCTCGCCAGCCTTTCAGGGGGCCGGACATGGACTGGCGATGCTGAGCTGGCTGGAAGGCAAGGCGCGGGAATGGGCCGTGCCGGAGATCCGGCTCTACACCAATGCGCGGATGGAGCGGAACATCGCGCTCTACAGCGCCTTCGGGTTTCAGGAAACGGGTCGCCGGCCGAACCCTTATCGGCCAGGATGGACGCTCGTCGACATGACGAAAGAGATCGATGCGGCCTGAGCGGCTGCGAATGGGGAGGACAACATGACGAAATCCGGCACTATCCGCACCGGCATCGGCGGCTGGACCTTCGAGCCCTGGCGCGGGCATTTCTTTCCCGAGAGCCTGAAGCAGAAGGACGAGCTGAATTACGCCAGCCGCCAGTTGAAGGTCATCGAGGTCAACGGCACCTATTACAGCACGCAGAAGCCTGCGGTCTTCGCCAAATGGGCGGCCGACGTGCCCGACGGTTTCATCTTTTCGCTGAAGGCGACGCGTTTCGTCACCAATCGGCGGGTGCTTGCCGAAGCCGGTGAATCGATGGAGCGGTTCCTGTCATCGGGCATCAGCGAACTCGGCGATCATCTCGGGCCGCTGCTCTGGCAGTTCGCGCCGACGAAGAAGTTCGATGCAAACGATTTCGAAGCCTTCCTGAAGCTGCTGCCGGCAAAGCAAGACGGGCTGACGCTGCGTCACGTGGTCGAGGTACGGCACGATTCCTTCAAGGTGCCGGAGTTCGTGGCGCTGCTGGCGAAATATGGCGTGGCGCCTGTTTGCGCCGAACATTTCGAATATCCGATGATCGCCGACGTGACGGCCGATTTCGTCTATGCGCGGCTGCAGAAGGGCTCGGACGATATCCCGACCTGCTATTCGGAAAAGGACCTGAAGGCCTGGGCAGACCGGCTGGAGACCTGGGCCGAGGGCAAGGTTCCTGATGATCTGCCGCTGATCGATGAAGATCGCAAGGTGAAGACCGAGCCGCGCGACGTCTTCGCCTTCATGATCCATGAGGGCAAGGTCAATGCGCCGCATGGGGCAATCGCCCTGCAGCAGACGTTGGCGAAATAGGCAAAGCTCGCCCGCCGATAACGGCAGGCTTCATTTCTTCTCGTTCGCCAGCGCCTCTTTCCGGCGCGGCAGGAGCGATTTGAGGTACCGCCATAGCGGCGAAACGGCGTAGCCTGCGACCGGAATTGCGATCAAGCCGGCGACGATACCGACGATGCCCGCTCCTGTGGCCTCGACGATCCAGCGCAGTACCGATGCCAGAACGGGAATGGCATGCGCCGTCGCCTCGCCGGCATCATGGATCAGATGCGCAAGGCCGCCGATCCCGTAGGCTTCGAGGCCATGAACGATTATGCCGCCGCCGACCCAGATCATGGCGGCCGTTCCGACAATGCCGAGCACTTTCAGAAAATAAGGCATGCCCGTGACAAGCCCCTTTCCGATCGAACGCAGGAAGGCGCCCATCGGAGATGCCGCCTGCACACGCGCCAGCATCAGACCCAGATCATCGGCCTTCACGATAAGCGCCACACCGCCATAGACCAAGACCGTGATGCCCAGCCCAACGACGGCAAGGATGACGGCCTGCGTGAACATGCTGCCTGACGGCACCGCGGCGAGGGTAATCGCCATGATCTCGGCCGACAGGATGAAATCCGTCTTGATTGCGCCGGCAACCTTCTCGTCTTCTAGCGATTTGGCATCGAGGCTCGTCGCCTCGAGTGCCGATTCATGGGCGTGGGCCGCATGCGGCAGCACCAGCCCGTAGACTTTTTCCACACCCTCGTAGCAGAGATAAAGCCCGCCGATCATCAGCAGCGGCGTGATCGCCTGCGGTGCGACAAGGCTCAGGATCAGTGCTGCGGGAAGCAGGATCAGAAGCTTGTTCTTCAGCGAGCCGAGCGTGATCTTGCCGATGATCGGCAATTCGCGTGCTGCCGAAAATCCGGTGACGTAGCGGGGTGTGACGGCCGCATCATCAATGACGACGCCAGCCGCTTTCGCGCCTGCCTTGGCAGCCTGGCCGGCAATATCGTCGAGCGACGCCGCAGCCACCTTGGCCAATGCCGCGATATCATCAAGAAGGGCGATCAGGCCAATACTCATTCGAGCCTCCGTCGAGAAGACAGTCTTACGCAGTAAAAAACGGAAAGCCCGTCAACGAGAGGTGGAATCCTCCGCCGGGAAGATGCCACGCAAGGATCGCGACGACAATGGCCGTTATTCAGCCGGCATCGGGCTCAACCCGCCCTCGTCCAGCGAAAGACGGACCTGCCGTAGTGCTGGCCCATGCGGAGGCGCTAAAGCGGCAACACCTCGGCTGCAAGCTCCTCCGCCGTCAGCCCCTTGCCGGCGCGTTGGCCGGCCTCGCCGTGCAGCCAGACGCCCGCGGCCGCGGTCTCGAAGGCCGGCAGGCCCTGGGCGAGCAAGCCGCCGATGATGCCGGCCAGCACGTCGCCTGAACCGGCGGTGGCAAGCCAGACGGGAGCGTTGGTATTGATGAGCGCACGGCCGTCGGGTGCTGCGATGACGGTATCGGCGCCTTTGTAAATGATCGCGGCATTGGCGCGGCGGGCGGCGGCCACAGCCTTATCCACCTTGCCGAGCGCATCGTCGCCGGCGATATCGGGAAAGAGCCGGCCGAATTCGCCTTCGTGCGGCGTCAGCACCAGACGCGACTCACCCTGGAAAAGATCAAACAGCTGTTGCGGATCGTCCTTGAACGAGGAGATGCCGTCGGCATCGAGCACCAGATGGCGATCGGCAAGGGCCGAGACGAAGCCGCGCGCCCTGGCGCCGATACCGAAACCAGGGCCGAGGACGAAGGTCTGCAGCCGCTTGTCGGAGAGCCAGTCGCCGAGGTCGGCCTCGTCGTCGATGGCATGCAGCATGACGGCGGTGAGATGCGCAGCATTGGCGGCCATCGCCGCATGCGGGGCGGCGATCGTCACCAGGCCGGCGCCGGCCTTCAGGCCCGAGATCGCCGACATGCGCGCGGCACCCGTCTTGTCGGCTTCACCTGAGAAGACGACCAGATGACCGCGCTTGTATTTGTGGGTGTCCAGCTGCTCGGCCGGCAGCACACGCTTCCAGGCATCCGGCGTGTTCTCGGCGATGACACCGCCTGCCTCAGCGCGGATGATGCGGGCGGGAATACCGATGTCGAAGACCTCCAGTTCACCGCAAAGCTCCCTACCCGGCATCAGCAGATGGCCGGGCTTGCGGGTCATGAAGGTGATGGTGTTCCGAGCCCGGAAGGCGGCACCCAGCACTTTGCCGGTGCGGCCATCGAGGCCGGAGGGCAGATCGATGGCGAGCACCGGAATAGCGGCCTCGGTGACGCGGCCGATCAGCGCGCGCGCATTGGCCGGCACCTCGCGGCCAAGCCCCGCCCCGAACAGGCCATCGATGACGACGTCGCCGGTTTCCGGCCGATAGAGGTCGAGGTTTTGCCCCTGGACCACGCAACCGGCTCGGGCACGGGCGGCATCGCCCTTCAGCCGGGAGGGATCGCCGAGGTGGAATAGCGCCACCCCCGCCCCGCTCTGCCGCAGATGACGTGCCGCGACATAGGCGTCGCCGCCATTGTTGCCGGGTCCGCAGAGTGCGACGAAACGCAAAGCTCCGGGATAAAGGCGCAGAGCAGCGGCCGCGACCGCGGCACCTGCCCTCTCCATCAGGCCAAAGGAGTCGATGCCGGATGCGGCCGCGGCCGCATCGACGGCAGCCATTTCGGCAGGCGTGAGAAGAAGGTCGGACAAATGTTTGATCATCACCCTATTCAATCAAAAAACGCCTAAAAAACAACCGCCTGAAATACCAAAGACAAGGACGCAATTTAGGCATTTGCCTATATTTTGATCGTCGCGAGATGTGCATTCGCGATTGCGAAAATACATGACTTTTTCGGCTTCGGATGTAATTTTGATCGGAGACAATGTTTTTCCACCAGTTCCGCTACCAAAACCACGTGAAATTCCCCGCAAACGCGCCGGTTTTGACAGAATCGATGTCTTTTTTCGATAAGATGGATTTCAAACTGGCACGATATCTGCATCATATCCCGCGAGCGGGAAAATTCCTGCCATAACAAGAGAAGCGGAGAGACATTTTCTCATGAAAAAGATCGAAGCGATCATTAAGCCTTTCAAGCTGGACGAAGTGAAGGAAGCCCTTCAGGAAGTTGGCCTGCAGGGTATCACGGTCACGGAAGCCAAGGGTTTCGGCCGTCAGAAGGGTCACACGGAACTCTACCGCGGAGCCGAATACGTCGTCGATTTCCTGCCGAAGGTCAAAGTCGAGGTCGTACTGGCCGACGAGAACGCGGAGGCTGTCATCGATGCGATCCGCAAGGCGGCGCAGACCGGCCGCATCGGCGACGGAAAGATCTTCGTCTCCAACGTCGAAGAGGTTATCCGCATCCGCACCGGCGAGACCGGCATCGATGCCATCTGACCACTTTGCCAATCGCGCAAAGTCCGTTACCGTCATCGCCGACCTACACCGTCATCGCAAATCGGAGGAAACTCATTAATGGCGACCGCAAGCGAAATTCTGAAGCAGATCAAGGAGAACGACGTAAAGTTCGTCGATCTGCGTTTCACCGACCCGAAGGGCAAGCTGCAGCATGTGACGATGGACGTTGTCTGCGTCGACGAAGACATGTTCGCTGACGGCGTGATGTTCGACGGCTCCTCGATCGGCGGCTGGAAGGCCATCAACGAGTCCGACATGGTGCTGATGCCCGACACCGAAACGGTGCATATGGACCCGTTCTTCGCCCAGTCGACCATGGTCATCGTCTGCGACATCCTCGATCCGGTCTCCGGCGAGGCCTATAACCGCGATCCGCGCGGCACCGCCAAGAAGGCCGAAGCCTATCTGAAGGCCTCCGGCATCGGCGACACCATCTTCGTCGGCCCGGAAGCCGAATTCTTCGTCTTCGACGACGTCAAGTACAAGGCCGATCCTTATAACACCGGCTTCAAGCTCGATTCCACCGAATTGCCGTCGAACGACGACACCGACTACGAGACCGGCAACCTCGGGCACCGTCCGCGTGTCAAGGGCGGCTACTTCCCGGTTCCCCCCGTCGATAGCGCCCAGGACATGCGTTCTGAAATGCTGACGGTTCTCTCCGAAATGGGCGTCGTCGTCGAAAAGCATCACCACGAAGTGGCCGCTGCCCAGCACGAACTCGGCATCAAGTTCGACACGCTCGTTCGCAACGCCGACAAGATGCAGATCTACAAGTATGTCGTGCACCAGGTGGCCAACGCCTATGGCAAAACGGCGACCTTCATGCCGAAGCCGATCTTCGGCGACAACGGCTCGGGCATGCACGTGCACCAGTCGATCTGGAAGGGCGGCAAGCCGACCTTCGCCGGTGACGAATATGCAGGTCTTTCGGAAAGTTGCCTCTATTATATCGGCGGCATCATCAAGCACGCCAAGGCAATCAACGCTTTCACCAACCCGTCGACGAACTCCTACAAGCGTCTCGTCCCGGGTTATGAAGCCCCGGTACTGCTGGCCTATTCCGCGCGTAACCGCTCGGCTTCCTGCCGCATTCCGTTCGGCACCAACCCGAAGGCAAAGCGCGTCGAAGTCCGCTTCCCGGATCCGACCGCGAACCCCTATCTCGCCTTCGCCGCCATGCTGATGGCCGGCCTCGACGGCATCAAGAACAAGATCCATCCCGGCAAGGCCATGGACAAGGATCTCTACGACCTGCCGCCGAAGGAATTGAAAAAGATCCCGACCGTCTGCGGCAGCTTGCGCGAAGCGCTCGAAAGCCTCGACAAGGACCGCAAGTTCTTGACGGCCGGCGGCGTCTTCGACGACGACCAGATCGATGCCTTCATCGAGCTGAAGATGGCTGAGGTGATGCGTTTCGAAATGACGCCGCATCCGGTCGAATACGACATGTACTATTCGGCCTGATCGGGCTCAGAACACAGAAAGTCCCGGCCCGCCGGGGCTTTCGCCTCCCAGGTCATGAACGGCAAATGGCGAGGATATGACGTTCATGTGACGAACGGCGTGCAAAATCTTGATTTGCGCGGCACCAATCACCAAATTTGGTGATGAAAGGAAGTCGTACCATGAAAGAAAGAGTAGCAAAGTTCAGTATCGGCGAAGTGGTTCGGCACAAGGTATTTCCGTTTCGCGGCGTCATCTTCGACGTTGATCCTGAGTTCGCGAATACGGAGGAGTGGTGGAATTCCATTCCGGCCGAGGTGCGCCCTAGCAGGGACCAGCCCTTCTATCACCTGCTCGCTGAAAATGACGAAAGCGAATATGTCGCCTACGTCTCCGAGCAGAACCTGATGAACGACGAAAGCGGCACGCCGCTTCGCAACCCACAGATCTACCAGATCTTCGATCAGGCCCCGTCAGGGCAGTTCAAACCCAAGATGAGCTTCGCCCACTAGACCGAATGCCCGACCGTATCAACAAGGCCTCGCAATCCCGGCGAGGCCTTTTCTTTGCGCAACAAAAAACCCGGCGCAAGGCCGGGTTTCTGTCTAGAAATGATGGCAGGATTACTGCGCCTTGGCTGCCTTCTGGGCGTCTTCCAGCTTCTTGCGGGCCTCCTCGGCCTTCTTCTGCATGCTGTCCTGCAGGCTGCGCTGGCTTTCAGCAAGCTTGGATTCGGAAACCGGTTCGCCGTCATAAGCACCGGTGAAGCCTTCAAGCGAAATCTTGATCGGGTTCGGGGCGCGGCGGAAGTTGATCGAGGTGAAGATCACGTCGCTGCCCTTCTTGAGGCTGGCGATCATCGCGTCGGTCAGCGGAATTTCGGCGGTGCACTTGTCCGGCAGGCAGACAGCGTAATCGAGCTTCTGGCCCTTGCCGCCGTCGATCTGCATGATGACCCCGGGAGGAACAAGGCGTGCCGTGGGAACCGAGACCTGCAGGAGCTTGCGGTTGATCTTGCCGGAAACCGAGATCAGGCCGACCGCCGTAACGAGCTGGCCGCCATTGGCGAGGATCAGGTTCTGGACAACACAGATGTCGTTGTCTTCCTGCTTGCTGCAGGTCTTGTACCAGCCGAGCTTCGGCGCTCCTGCGGCCTGTGCCGGGGCATCGGCCGGAGCCTGCGCTGCCGCATCCTGTGCGAAGGAGGAGACCGGAGCCGAAGCGCCGAACACCACCGCCAGAACGGACAGTGCTGCCCGCATTTTCATTTCAGACTTGAACATCATAACGAATTCCGTCTCCTGATATCCGTTCGGGGCAGCGTCTTGCCGCCCCAACCATCGGGTCGTTCGGCACTCCACCTCTTAAAAAAATAAGGCAAATGCATGACCCCGAAACTTCGGGTTCACCTGTTACATCGCAGCGTTCAAGATATCCAGCATTTCTTTGGCAATTTGAGGTGCATTTCGTCGCGATGCCAAAGAAATCGCCGCTCCGTGTTGGAATTGGTCGACCCCATGATAATCTCCGCGGTGAATCATGCCCGTTTTCACGGATCAAGGATTGCCGAATGCTCCGGATCGTCGTCCCCCTCGTCCTCTCGCTGCTGTGCGGCACTGTTGCCGCCGAGCCGCTGCACGGCATCGCGCTGCACGGCATCGCGATGCACGGCGAGCCGGCCTTGCCGGCCGACTACAAACACTTCCCTTACGTCAATCCCGACGTGAAAAAGGGCGGCAAGATCACCTATGGCGTGGTCGGCACCTTCGACAACCTCAACCCGTTCATCCTGAAGAGCATGCGCACGACGGCGCGCGGTATGTGGGATCCGGATTATGGCAATCTCGTCTACGAATCGCTGATGCAGCGTTCCAGGGACGAGCCCTTCACACTCTACGGCCTTCTGGCCGAGACGGTCGAATGGGACGACGACCGGAGATTCATCCAGTTTAATCTCAATCCGAAGGCGAAATGGGCCGATGGCCAGCCGGTGACGCCCGAAGACGTGATGTTCACCTTCGAGCTGATGCGCGACAAGGGCCGCGTGCCCTTCGCCAACCGCCTCAACGTCGTCGCCAAGATGGAAAAGGTCGGCGAACACAGCGTGCGCTTCACCTTCAACGACAAGGCCGACCGGGAGACGCCGCTGATCTTCGGTCTGTTCCCGGTGCTGCCGAAACATGCGATCGATCCGGCAACCTTCGACCGTTCGTCGCTGACGCCGCCGGTCGGCTCCGGTCCCTACAAGGTGAAGACGGTGAAGCCCGGCGAGAGCATCACCTATGAGCGCGATCCGAACTACTGGGGCAAGGACATTCCCGCCAAGGTCGGCACGGACAATTACGACCAGATCACCGTCCAGTATTTCCTGCAGGATACGACGCTGTTTGAGGCCTTCAAGAAGGGCGATGTCGATATCTATCCCGACGGCAATCCCGGTCATTGGGCCAATGCCTATAATTTCCCCGCCGTCACCTCGGGGGCTGTGGTCAAGGACGTGTTCACACCGAAACTACCAAGCGGCATGCTCGGCTTCGTGTTCAACACGCGCCGGCCGATCTTTGCCGATCCCAAGGTGCGCGAAGGCCTGTCGCTGGTGTTCGATTTCGAATGGGCGAACAAGAACCTTTATTCCGGCGCCTACAAACGCACGCAGAGCTTCTGGCAGAATTCCGAGCTGTCGAGTTTCGGGGTTCCTGCCAATGCGGCCGAGCTTGCCCTGCTCGGGCCGATCAAGGACAAGATCGCGCCGGAGATTCTCGACGGCACCTACAAGCTGCCGGTCACCGACGGCTCCGGCCGCGACCGCAATGTGCTGAAACAGGCCGTCGAGCAACTGAAACAGGGCGGCTATACGATCCAGGGCGGCAAGATGCTCGATGGCTCCGGCCGCCAGCTCGCCTTTGAGATCATGACGCAGAATGCCGACCAGGAGAAGCTTGCCGTCGCTTATCAGCGTTCGCTGCAGACGATCGGCATCGCAGTTTCGATCCGCACGGTCGACGATTCGCAGTATCAGAGCCGGACGAACAGCTTCGACTACGACATGATCATGAAGTCCTACACGTCCTCGCTATCGCCTGGAAACGAACAGCTCGGCCGCTGGTCTTCAGCCGCGAAGACCCGTGAGGGCAGCGACAGCTTCGCGGGCGCTGCCGACCCCGATCTCGATGCCTTGATCGATCATCTGCTCCGGGCGCGCTCGGCCGAGGATTTCACCGCGGCGGTGCGCTCCTACGACCGGCTGCTGCTTTCCGGCCATTACGTGCTGCCGCTCTATCATATGGACCAGCAATGGGTGGCGCGCAGCAAGCGCATCGGCCATCCCGACACCGTGCCGCTCTACGGCTACCAGCTGCCGGTATGGTGGGACGCGAGCGCGCAATAGGAAGCAACCGAACCGCTGCCGGCCGAAATGTCGCCCCGCGGAGACGCATGAGAATAAGGAAGATTATCATGGAGCGTATCACCATCGAC